>JBFJNI010000207.1:0-1518 GCA_041618235.1 Acidimicrobiales bacterium | reverse complement strand
GTGCCTGCGACCGGACTCCCGAGATCGGTGGTGGCCAGCGGCTCGGCCGCGACCGCGGCCGCCGTGGTCGTGGTGGAGGCGGTCGAGCCGCCGTCTTCGGAGCTGCACGCCGCCATTCCGGCCGACATCCCGATCACGGCCACGCCGATCGCCAGCAGGGGCGATGAAGCGGATCGGTGGCGCATGCGCCAGCACGGTAGCGAGGGACCGACCCAGCGGACGCGCAACGGTCCGGACCGGATGATTCCGTACACTCGGCGTCGATGGCCGAACGCTCGCTGACCCCCACGTCGTATCTCGTCCTGGGTCTCGTGCGGACCCTGCAGCCGTGCACGTCGTACGACATGAAGCAGCTGGTGAACGTCTCGATCGGGATGTTCTGGTCCTTCCCCCACAGCCAGCTCTACGCCGAGCCCGCTCGCCTGGTCGACGACGGCCTGCTCGTCGAAGACCAGGAGGACACCGGCCGCCGGCGCCGGCTGTTCCGCATGACCGAGGCAGGCGAGGCCGAGCTCGACACGTGGCTGGCGATGCCGGCCCAGGAGATCGGCGAGCTGCGCGACGAGGGACTGCTCAAGCTGTTCTTCTCCCACCAGCAGGACGCCGCGGCCATCGCCGATCTGGCCCGAGCCCAGGTGAAGGTCCACGAAGACCGCATCGCCTTCCTCACCAAGCTGCGCGCCGAAGTACGCGACCAAGCGCTTCCCACCCAGCTCGCCACGCTCGAGCTCGGGCTCCGTTGGGATCGCACCGCAGCCGATTTCTGGGCCGAGGTCGCCGACGACCCGCCCGCCTGAGGTTCGAGTGGTGTTCCCGCTCGAGTTCGAGGAGCTTCCGGCTCCGGAGGCCCTGGTCGCCAGCGCGCGCGAGCACGGGTTGGTGGTCGTGCACGGGGCACGCGTGGACCTCCAACGGCACCTCGAGCTCCTGGCCGCCTTCGGTCCGATCCAGGCGGACCCGGTCGCGTCGCCGGCCCGCCCCCTCGTCCGCACCATCGACGACCGCCGCGCCACGGCAGCCGCCCGGCGCCGCATCGTCTTCGACGAGCAGTACCACGCTGATCTTTCGTGGTATCCGGATGCCGTCGCCGTCACCAGTCTGTGGGCGGACGACATCGGGGCCGGTGCCCCGCCGACGTCGTTCATCGACGGACGGGCGGCCGCCCGTCGCCTTCCCGCTGAGCTGGCAGCATCCGTCCGTGGACGTCGGGCGCTCCATCACACGCAGCGCTCGCGCCAGCTCCGCCATCCGCAGGTCGTCGCCGCACAGGGCCTCGACACCGAAACCGGCGTCCTCGAGCGTGCGCACGACCGGATCGGGCGCCTCCGCCACCGCATCCAGCGAGGTCGCCCCTGGGCGATGGCCGTCGCCGTGCAGCGGGCACACGTCCTCCCGCCGCCCGGGACCGCGGTCCCGGTCATCGATCACGACCCACGGTCAGGCGACGAGATCGTCCGCCTCGGCGATCACGCCTGGACCATCGAGGGCATGTCCGACGACGAGGGCAGGGCGCTGGTC
>JBFJNI010000206.1:0-2067 GCA_041618235.1 Acidimicrobiales bacterium | reverse complement strand
TCGCTTTCGAACGCGACATCGTCGACCGCCTCCGCGACTACATCGCCATCCCGAACGTCTCACCGTCGTTCGACGACGACTGGAAGGCCAACGGGCACATGGACCGGGCGGTCGAGCTGATCCGCCAGTGGTGCGAGTCGCGTCCGATCGACGCGATGACGGTCGAGCTCCATGAGCTGCCCGGCCGCACGCCCATCATCCTGTGCGAGATCCCGGCCACGAGCGCGGCGCTCGCCGACGACACCGTCATCCTCTACGGCCACCTCGACAAGCAGCCCGAGATGACGGGTTGGCGCGACGGCCTCGGTCCGTGGACGCCGGTGTTGGAGGGCGACAAGCTCTACGGCCGCGGCGGCGCCGACGACGGCTATGCAGTGTTCTCGTCGCTCACCGCCGTCGAGGCGCTGCGTGCGGCCGGCGGCGACCACGCCCGTCTGCTGGTGCTCATCGAGGCCAGCGAGGAGTCGGGCAGTCCCGACCTCCCCGCACATCTCGCGGCGTTGGGCGACCGACTCGGCGACGTGTCGCTCGTGGTCGGCCTCGACTCGGGCGCCGCCACCTACGACCGCCTCTGGGTCACGACATCGCTTCGAGGCGTGCTCACCGCCAAGCTCCGGGTCGAGGTCCTCACCGAGGGCGTCCACAGCGGCTCGGCCGGTGGCGTGGTGCCGTCGTCGTTCCGCATCCTCCGCCGCCTGCTCGACCGCATCGAGGACCCCGACACGGGCCGAGTCCTGGTCGACGAGCTGTGGTGCGACATCCCCGACGAACGCCTCGCCCAGATGGACGCGACCGCGGACGAGATCGTCGGCGACCTCGCGTTCCCCTACGCGGGCGCCACCAACCCCGGCGACCGCTCCCCCGCCGAGCTGTTGCGGGCTCGCACCTGGGAGCCGGCCATCGCCAACATCGCCGTCGACGGCTTCCCGCCGCCCGACCGTGCCGGCAACGTGCTGCGCCCCTTCACCGAGCTCACCATCGCCGCCCGCCTCGCGCCGACGGCCGATCCGGTCGCCGCCGGCAAGGCGCTGGCCGAGCGGCTCACCACCGATCCCCCGCACGGTGCCTGCATCACCTTCGAGATGACCGCCGGCGAGGGCGGCTGGAACGCACCGCCCACCGCCGACTGGATGCAGCGTGCCGCCGACGAGGCCAGCACCGCCCACTGGGGTCGCCCGTCGTCGGCCATGGGCGAAGGTGGCACGATCCCGTTCATGGGCATGCTGGGCGCGCAGTTCCCCGACGCCCAGTTCCTCATCACCGGCGTGCTCGGGCCGGCATCGAACGCCCACGGCCCCAACGAGTTCCTCCACCTCCCGATGGCCCGCCGCATCACGTCGTCGGTCAGCCACGTGCTCGACGCCCACGCAAGACGGTGAGCCGACCGTGACCGACCGCGGGTGGGAGGACGCCGCCGCCCACCTGCCGATCCACGAGGCCATCGCGCCGCTCCTGGCTGCGCTGACCGACCCCGGCCGCGCCGTGCTCCATGCGCCGCCGGGCGCGGGCAAGACCACCATCGTCCCGCTGGCCCTGCTCGACCAGCCGTGGCGGACCGGCACGATCCTGGTGCTCGAGCCGCGACGTCTCGCGGTCCGGGCAGCCGCGAACCGCATGGCGGCCCTGCTGGGCGATCGCCCCGGCGGACGGGTCGGTTGGCGGATGCGACAGGACACCAAGGTGTCGAAGGCGACCGAGATCGAGGTCATCACCGAAGGGGTGCTGACCCGCCGCCTCCAGCGCGACCCCGAGCTCGCCGGCGTCTCGGCGGTGCTGTTCGACGAGTTCCACGAGCGGAGCCTCGACGCCGACCTCGGCCTGGCGCTGACGCTCGACATGGCCGGCGCGTTGCGTCCCGACCTCCGGCTCGTCGTCATGTCGGCGACGCTCGACATCGAACCCGTGGCCGACCTGCTCGACGCCCCGGTGATCCGCTCCGAGGGCCGGATGTTCCCGGTCGACACGATCCATGTCGACACGCCGCGCATCGAGCGTGGCCGTCCCGCCCGGATGGAGGGCCCGGTCGCGGCCACCGTGCACCGGGCCCTGGCGGCCCATGACGGCGAC
>JBFJNI010000205.1:0-2224 GCA_041618235.1 Acidimicrobiales bacterium | reverse complement strand
CCGAGGACCATCCAGACCACGACACCGAGCTCGCGCAGCGGGCGGACCACGTTCCAACGGTTCGGGCCCGCCACGGCCACGGCGGCCACCGCGGCGCCGGCGAGGCCGGTGAGACGAGCCAGTTCGGGCCCGGACGCCCACCTCCGCGCGACCGAGGCGGCCGCCGACTCGGCCCGCTCGACCATCGAGCGGATCGTGGCCGGGTCGAGGAAGAGGAGGAACAACACGGTGAGCAGCGACGAGAAGTCGAAGAACTGATGGCTCCGATCGAGGGCCAGCACCCAGTGGAACGCGATGGCCACCACGACCCCGGGGTTGCGGGTCCGGCGGAAGAAGAGCAGCGCGGGAACCGACAATTCGATGGCTGCGACGATCACTGCGGCCCACGTGTCGGCCCAGGACGGCAGCGCGTCGTAGATCCCGAGCATGCTCCAGGACCGGGCCGACTCGCGCAGGTAGAACGCCGCGCAGCTCACGGCCGGATCGAAGAAGTCGCGGTTCAGCTTGGCGAAGGCGGCGAAGACGTAGAACGCCAGGAGGAGCAGCCGGGCCGGGGGGACCAGACGGCGGACGACCGCAGATGCGCGCCCACGTCCGGCGAGCACCGCGCCGATGACGATCAGCGCCAGCAGACCGTGCAGCAGCCAGTGGTTCCCGAGGCCCGGCGCCTCGAGCCACACGTTGACGATGACGGCGACGGCCATGGGGAGGACCAGCCACATCCGCCGCGGCGCCAACAGCACGACGAACGCAGCCGCACCCAGGATCCCGCGGCCCCACTCGGGAGCGAGGCGAGGGTTGCCGGCGAGGTGGAACAGGACCGCAGCCGCCCACGTGACCGCGAACACCGCCCAGACGGCGCGATCGGCACGCTCCCCGGGGTCGGGCGGCACGTCCACCCGGGCGCCCGTCGGGTCGGCGTCAGCCGTCGAAGTCGCCATCCTGGATCCGAGTCCACAGGGCGTCGACCTGCGAGCGGAGGTGGTCGAGGTCGCCCGAGTTGTCGATGACGACGTCGGCCTTGGCCAACCTCTCCTCGCGACTGACCTGTCGGGCCATCCGCGCCCGGGCGTCCTGCTCGCTCAACCCGCGGAACTCGACCAGTCGACCGACGGCGATCTCGGGATCGACGTCGACCACGATGATCGCGGCGAGATCGTCCCGCCCGCTCTCGACGAGCAACGGGATGTCGAGGATCACGGTCTGGTCGGTCTCGGCCAGCGCCGCCAGCCGCTCGGCCATCGCCACCCCGACCGCAGGATGCACGATCTTGTTCAGCGCGGCGAGCGCATCGGCGTCGGCGAAGACGATGTCGGCGACCGCCTGACGATCGAGCGTGCCGTCGAGCGCCACGATGCCGTCGCCGAACTCCTCGACCATCGCCAGGAAGACGGGCTCTCCGGGCTGTTGGAGCTCGCGGACGATGCGATCGGCATCGACGACGGCGGCGCCGCGCTCCTCGAGCATCGCCGAGACCGTCGACTTGCCCGAACCGATGCCACCTGTCAGACCGAGGCTGCGCACGCGACGACGGTAGCGGTGGCGCGCTCCCCGGACCGGGACCGCGGACCGGAAACGCGAGCCGAGCGGATGCCGATCGGGCGCGGACTAGTCCCTTCCCGGTGATCGAAATGACCCGATGAGGCCATGTTCTCCGATTCCGACATCACCGACAATTGACCGAGATCGCCCTTACCCCCACGCGGCCGGCCCACTGGTCGTCGTCCGACCACTACCGTGCCGCTCAACGGCATCGTCCCCGAGATGTCCGGTCCGTGCCGGCTCCTCGCCGGACGATCCGATTCCTGGGGGCAACAATCTGGAGGAACTACGTGCGTCAGCGCTCGAATCTCATCATCTTGTTCGGGATCGCCTTCTTCCTGGTGGGCGGAGCCATCGTGTTCCTCGTCCTCAACGACGACGACGACGGTGGCAGCGGCTCGTCCAGCAGCGCAGGCGGCGCGGCCGAGGTTTCGGTGCTCGTCGCCGCAGGGGACATCGAGGCCAACACGCTGGGCAGCGACGTCATCGCCGGCAGCCTCCTGACGACCGAGCAGGTCCCGGCCGGCTCCCAACCCGTCGGCGCCCTCACCTCGCCCGCGGGTCTCGACAACCAGATCTTCGCCGTGTCGGTCGAGAAGGGCACGGTCATCACCTCGGCCCAGCTGGTCACCCGATCGCTCAGCAACGTCCAGGTGCCCGAGGGCTTCGAGGGCGTGGCCGT
>JBFJNI010000204.1:0-2231 GCA_041618235.1 Acidimicrobiales bacterium | reverse complement strand
TGGGTCACCGACTTCCCGATGTTCGACGACGAGCTCGGCCCCGACGGTCGCCCGCAGGCCATGCACCACCCGTTCACCATGCCCAACGCCGAGGACATGGAGGCCGGGCTCATCGAGTCCGACCCCACCGTTGTGCGCTCGGTCGCCTACGACCTGGTCTGCAACGGCTGGGAGCTGGGATCGGGCAGCGTCCGAATCCACCGCTCCGAGATCCAACAGCGGGTGTTCGACGCGCTGGGCATCGGCGCCGACGAGGCTCAGGACAAGTTCGGCTTCCTGCTCGACGCCTTCAAGTACGGCCCGCCGCCCCATGCGGGCTTCGCCTTCGGCACCGATCGCCTGGTCGCGCTCATGGCCGGCGAGGAGAACATCCGCGAGGTCATCGCGTTCCCCAAGACCCAGAAGGGCGCTGACCCGCTCACCGACGCCCCCGACGAACTCGACGCCCGCGCGCTCGACGAGCTCGGCCTGCGGGTGCTGCCCAAGGCCGAGTAGCCGCGGCTCGGGGTTTCGCCGGCGTCGACGTCCGACGCGGGTCGATCACCGACCGCCGAGACGTCGCCGGTCCGCCGTCGTGTCGTGCCGGCGCCCCGTCCAGAGGCGGCGGCGGAACGTCTGCGCGGTCAGGTTTCCGACGGATTCGTGGCCGGCGGCGAGCGGATAGAGCGGCGTTGGGCTTCATGTACCGCACATTTGGCTCGCGCAATATGGGCAAGGCGTTTCTGTCATCGCACAAGGAGTACCTCCAGGGCACTCGGCCTTGACCGGCGCCGCAAGGCCGGAAGGCCATGCCTGCTCGCGGCGCGCGGATCTTCGACGGCGGTCGATGCGTTGTGGTCGATGAGACGCCCTTGATGAGGGGTGTCCGTGCCTACTGGGAGCGCCCCGCCAGGATCAAGGACTCCGAAGCGCCCCTGACCGTCACCCAGGCCGCTCCGACGTGCCGATCGCTCGGAGACGCCTTTGACGGCGATGTGCACCGATCGCACCAGCCGGCCGATCTCCCGCAGGGTCGCCCCTGGCGGAAGCCCGTGTCGGCGAATGCGCCCGATGGCGAGGGCGGATACTTGTCAGCCGGTCGGTGGTGCGGAGTTCTTGTCAGACCCCCTGCGGAGTATGGGGTGCATGACCGGTCCCGCCACCCTCGCTCGAGACGCCGACGTGGCGTCCCGCGCTCGTGGCTGTCTCGACGTTGCCGCGGAGGCGATGGCCCGGGTCGAGGCCTCGCATCGAGAGATGGTGGCGGCGCTCGTCGAGCTGTGGCCGACCTCCGCGTGGCTGGTCTCCGGGGCCAGAACGGCGAAGCAGTGGTTGGTGGCGTCCACCGGTGCCTCGTGGTCCCAGGCCGACCGCCTGGTACGCATCGCCGAGCGGTGCGCCACCCACCCCGCCCTGGCCGAGGCGGTGGTCAGCGGTGCCTTGCCGTTCCGGCGGGCCGAGCTGCTGGGTCGGGTCGTGACCGACGAGCGCGCCCGGATGCTGGCCGACTCGCTGCCGGCGATCCTGGAGCTCGGTTGCACCACCTCCGATGACGACGCGTTCGCCGCGGCCTTGCGGTACTGGGCCGAGCGGGTCGACGAGCACGTCGCGCCTCGCCAGCCGCTGCCGCACTCCCTGACGTTCTCCTCGCGGCTCTTCGGCGGGGGCCGCATCGAGGGCGATCTGGCGCCGGTGGCGTTCGAGAACGTCCTGGCCTCGGTCGACTCCTGGACCGACGATCCCGACCCGGTCGACGGCCCCTACCAACGCAGCCTCGGCGAGCGTCGCGCCGACGCCCTCGACGATCTCGCCCACTTCGCCCGCACCCACGGGCACGATGGCTGCGACTCCGACGTCGACGAACCCGGCGAGACCGAGGACCGGATCGACTGGGACGAGGTGCGGGCCGACGACACCTACGACGGCACCTGCCCCACCGACGAACTCGACGAAGCCATGGCCGACCCCGGCGGTACCGATCCGCTGCGCGCCAGGATCCGCCGATCGATCGACCACCAGCGCCGTCGGGCCCGCCGGCGGGTCAAGGCCCGCTCCGGCGTCACGGTGAACGCCCACATCGACGTGCGCACCCTGCTCGGTGCACGTGACCTGGACGACTTCGAGGGGCTCGTCCTGCGCGGCGAGGGCTGGCAGCTCACCCGTCGTGCGCTCGATCGCTACCGCTGCGACAGTGCGCTGGTCGCCACCCTGTTCGCGGGTCGAACCAAGGTGCTCGATGCCAACACGGCGTC
>JBFJNI010000203.1:0-2386 GCA_041618235.1 Acidimicrobiales bacterium | reverse complement strand
TCCACCGAGGTCGCCGGTGCACAGATCGAGGATCCGGTAGGTGAGGCCGAAGTCCTGGAGGATGGACTCGCTGCGGGCGAGCACCTCCTCTTGGAGCGCGATCGCCTGCTCGGCGCCGTCGGCGTATCCCATGAGCTCGACCTTGTCGAACTCGTGGCTGCGGAGCAGGCCGCGGGTGTCGCGGCCGGCCGATCCTGCCTCGCGACGGAAACACGACGTGTAGGCCATGAAGCGCATGGGCAGGGCGGCGTGGTCGAGGACCTCGTCGGAGGCCATCGAGGTCAGGGGGACCTCGGCGGTGGGGATGGCCCACAGGTCGTCGCGCTCGATGTGGTAGCCGTCCTCCTCGAACTTGGGGAGGTGGCCGGTGCCGATCATGGTCTCGGTCTTCACCAACGTGGGCGGGCGGATCTCCTCCCAGGCCGGTGCACCGTCGGTGGGGTAGCCGTTGGTGTCGAGGCTGTGGCCGATCATCGCTCGCAGCAGGCGGGCACCCCAGCCGCGGTACATCGTGAACATCGAACCGCTGATCTTCACCGCTCGCTCGCCGTCGATGAGCCCGAGCTCGGTGGCGAAGTCCCAGTGCGGCACGCGCTGGTGGTCGGCGAAGGTCTCGGGTCCCGGGCCGTGGGTGCGCAGCACGACGTTGTCGGCCTCGGTCGCGCCGTCGGGTGCCTCGTCGGCGGGGAGGTTCGGTATCCGGAGCAGGAGCTGACGGATCTCGGCCGCGGCATCGTCGGCCTCGGCGGCCAGGGCCTTCTCGTCGTCGCCGAGCGCCTTCGACGACGCCTTCAGGGCCTCGGCTTCGTCGCCCCGCCCCTCCTTGTAGAGCGCGCCGATCTGCTTGGACGTCGCGTTGACCTGCGCTCGCAGGTCGTCGCGCTCGGTGCCGATGGCGCGCTGGCGTTCGTCGATCTCGAGGATGCGATCGATGGGTTCGACGTCGGCACCCCGGCGGCGCAGGCCGGCCCGGACGCCTTCGGGGTCGGTGCGGATGCGGCGCAGGTCGAGCACCCCGAGGACGGTAGCGGAGGGGTCACCCTGCCCCGCGGTGGCATTCCGTCAGCGACGGGGCGACCGGTGCAGCAGGGTGAACAGCACCTCGACCGGCGCGAGCGGGCCCGCGACCGTGGCCTCGCCGCCGAGCAGTGCGGACCGCAACGTGGTCGTGCCCGTCACCAGCTCGAGGAACACGTCCTGGGTGCAGGCCATCGTGACGTCGGTGGCGGCCGTCGCGTCGGTGCGCAGGATGCCTGGCGCCATCACCACGCGCACGGCCCGGCCGGCGATCTCGAGCCCGACGACCGCAGAGATCTCCAAGCGCACGACGTCGTCGTGGCGCCGGTGAGCGGCGTCGACCACGAGCTGAGCGAGGGCGACCGGCGTGATCGGCTGGCGACGCAGGAACGGCTCGCCGAACCTCGCGAGCGCGGTGATCGCCGGCGCCACCGCTGCGCCCTCCGACGTCAGCCGGAAGCGGAGCGGCCCGCGGTCGCCCGGCCGACCGACCCGCTCGACCACCTCGTGCGCTTCGAGGTCGTCGAGGAGGTCATCGAGAACGGTCGGGGCGATGGCCTGGTTGCGTTCGTGGATCATCGGCGCGGTCTGGGGGCCGTACCAGCTCAGGTCCCGCAGGATCAGCAGCGCCCGGACGTCGGTGAACACGTCGACCGCGGCCGCGACGGGGCACAGCTGCTGGGTGTCCGCGCTCAGCGGATCCCCACGCCGTTGCTCCGCACGATGCGTGGTCGTCACGCCATCCAGTGTGGGCTTCGCCGGCGCGAATGTCGCCCCGCGACGGCCCCGTCGTGGGGAAATGGCCTCATCGAGGGGTCACAGACACCCCCCGATCGGTGGCAGGGGGCGTGACCCCTGTCACGATCAACCCCTCCCCGACACCCGTCCGTCATGCAATCGCAATGATCGACACGTACGGTGGCGGGACCCGGCGCCGGTCGCCCCGGCGCCTCGAACGAAGAGGAGCGCCATGTCCAACCGCCATCGTTCGTCCAAGCAGGCGGCACCCGGTGCCGCCCACCCGGCCCCTTCGAAGGAGGAGCGTCGAGCGGAGAACCGCCGAGCGCGACATCGAACCCATGAGATGCTCGCCCACGCCGACAGTGACATGGGCGAGGAGCTGGTTCCTCCCCGACCCCACCACACGCGGGTCGACGTCGACCGCAAGGAGCTCATGACGAACGAGGTGGCCAGCCCGGCCAGCCGCGAGTTCCGACATTGGAAGCAGAAGTTCTGGAAGCGGCGCAGCACCGAGCGCGCCACGCGTGCCCAGCTGCTGACCCAGGAGCCACCGCTCCCCGAGGTCGGCTAGCACCAGATCCAGGCAGCCAACCAGGCAGCCGTCCGGGCCGATCGGCACCCGCCGATC
>JBFJNI010000202.1:0-2813 GCA_041618235.1 Acidimicrobiales bacterium | reverse complement strand
CGGCGCGTCCCGCCGGCCATCCGCATCGAGTCGCTGAACGGAAGAACCCATGGCTGACGCATCCACGATCATCTACACGCAGACCGACGAGGCCCCCGCCCTCGCCACCCGGTCGCTGCTGCCCGTCATCGAGGCCTTCGCGGGCGCCGCCGGCGTGTCCGTCGAGACGCGCGACATCTCCCTCGCCGGCCGCATCCTCGCCGTCTTCCCCGATCGCCTCACCGATGCCCAGCGCGTCCCCGATGCCCTCACCGAGCTGGGCGAGCTGGCCAAGACCCCCGAGGCCAACATCATCAAGCTCCCCAACATCTCGGCGTCGGTCCCGCAGCTCAAGGCGGCCGTCAAGGAGCTCCAGGCCCAGGGCTACGACATCCCCGACTATCCCGAGGACCCCCAGACCGACGACGAGCGCGAGATCCAGGCCCGCTTCGACAAGGTCAAGGGATCGGCCGTCAACCCCGTGCTGCGCGAGGGCAACTCCGACCGCCGGGCGCCCGCTGCGGTCAAGGCCTACGCCCGCAAGAACCCGCACTCGATGGGCGCATGGTCGTCCGACTCGAAGACGCACGTGTCCACCATGGGCGAGGGCGACTTCCAGTCGTCCGAGCTCTCGGTGACCGTGCCGGCAGCCACCGACGTGCGCATCGAGCACGTGGCCGACGACGGCACCGCCACGGTGCTGAAGGCGTCCACTCCCCTGCTGGCCGGCGAGATCATCGACGCCTCGGTCATGCGCCGCGACGCCCTGGTGGCGTTCCTCGCCGCGCAGATCGCCGACGCCAAGGCCGAGGACGTCCTGTTCAGCATCCACATGAAGGCCACGATGATGAAGGTCTCCGACCCGATCATCTTCGGCCACGCGGTGCGCACGTACTTCGCCGACCTCTTCGCCGCCAACGCCGACACGTTCGACCGTCTCGGCATCAGCCCCAACGACGGTGTCGCCAGCCTCGAATCCGCGATCGGCCAGCTGAGCGCCGACGAGCAGGCCACCGTCAAGGCCGAGCTCGAGGCCGCCTACCAGTCGGGCCCCTCGCTCGCCATGGTCGACTCCGACCGCGGCATCACCAACCTGCACGTGCCGTCCGACGTCATCATCGACGCCTCGATGCCGGCGATGATCCGCACCTCGGGCCAGATGTGGAACGCCGCTGGCGAGCAGCAGGACACCAAATGCGTGATCCCCGACTCGTCCTACGCCGCCCTCTACGACGAGACCATCAAGTTCTGCCAGGAGCACGGGGCGTTCGACCCCACGACCATGGGCACCACGCCCAACGTCGGCCTCATGGCCCAGAAGGCCGAGGAGTACGGCAGCCACGACAAGACCTTCGAGATCAGCGGCCCCGGCGTCGTCCGGGTCGTCGACTCGTCGGGCACCACGCTGCTCGAGCACTCGGTCGACACCGGCGACATCTGGCGCATGTGCCAGACCAAGGACGCCCCGGTGCGCGACTGGGTCAAGCTCGCCGTCAACCGGGCCCGCGCCACGGGCTGGCCCGCGATCTTCTGGCTCGACGAGAACCGGGCCCACGATGCCCAGCTCATCGCCAAGGTGAACGACGAGCTCCCGAAGCACGACACCGACGGCCTCACCATCGAGATCAAGAACGTGGCCGACGCCACCCGTTACACGCTGCAGCGGGCCAAGGCCGGCGACAACACCATCTCGGTCACCGGCAACGTCCTGCGCGACTACCTCACCGACCTGTTCCCCATCCTCGAGCTCGGCACCAGCGCCAAGATGCTGTCGATCGTGCCGCTGATGAACGGCGGTGGCCTGTTCGAGACCGGCGCCGGCGGTTCAGCCCCGAAGCACGTGCAGCAGTTCGAGAAGGAGAACCACCTGCGCTGGGACAGCCTCGGCGAGTTCCTCGCCCTGGCCGTCTCGCTCGAGCACCTGGCCGAGCGCGACCAGAACCCCACCGCCGAGCTGTTGGGCAAGACGCTCGACGCCGCCACCGAGAAGCTGCTCGACGAGGGCAAGTCGCCGTCACGCAAGGTGAACGAGCTCGACAACCGCGGAAGCCACTTCTACCTGGCGCTGTACTGGGCCGAGGCCATGGCCGCGCAGACCGACGACGCCGCGCTGGCGGCATCGTTCGCGCCCCTGGCGAAGGCGCTGGCCGAGAACGAGCAGACCATCGTCGACGAGCTCAACGGCGTGCAGGGCCAGCCCATGGACATCGGTGGTTACTACTTCCCCGACCTGGCCAAGGCCGACGAGGCCATGCGCCCCAGCCCGACCCTCAATCGGATCCTGGGCGAGTTCACGGCGGGCTGATGCTCAACTCGGGTTGAACATCGCCGATCAATCTGGCTGGAGGCGAAGGATTCGCCTTGCCACGGATCGGCAATTCCGCAGGATGCGGACCAACCCAAGGAACGGCGCCATGGACGGCACCCTCGCTCGAGCGCTGCTCGGCGTCCCCACGTACGCGACATCTGACCTCATCCGCCGCGCCTTCCGGGTCGCGGCCTTCAACGCGCATCCCGACCAGGGCGGTGACGACCTCCGCTTCCGTCAGGTGGTGGCGGCTCGCGACCTGCTCCTCGAGACGGCGCCCGAGCCCACCACCAGCGATGTCGCCGATCGATTCCGGGCCGTCACCCGACCCCCGGCCGAGACGACGCTCGACGTGACCGACATCGTCCGGGCCAAAGCGCCCGCCGCCCCGCCGGCGGTTCCGACGTTCGACGAGGTGCTGGCCAGCGTCCTGGCCGCCTGAAGAGACCTTCTGGCCCCTGATCCGGCAACGGAGCGCAGGATCGGGGTGTCCGGAGTGGAGGGAGAGGGGTCGGGGCCCCCGGGG
>JBFJNI010000201.1:0-2946 GCA_041618235.1 Acidimicrobiales bacterium | reverse complement strand
GAGCTGCTCGGGGAAGTCGGTGCTGAGGAAGTGGGCCCCGGCGGCCATGGCCCGCTCGAACGCGTCGGGTGAGGTCAGGTCTCGGACCATGAACCCCTGACGCACCAGGCGGGCCATGCGGTCGTACTTCGATTCACCGGGGAGCCGGGCGCCGTCACGCGCGACGAACGCGGCGACGGGCGCGCGGTCGTCGGCCTGCACGAACATCGTGCGTCCGGCCAACGACGTGTAGCCCTGGCTGTACGGCTCGGCGTGGTCGCCGCCGTCGACGACGAAGACGATCTGCTGGCGCAGGTCGTCGAGCTTGGGCCACCCGCTGGTGAGGATCGAGGTCCGCAGGTCCGAGCCGGGGGTGGTGACGTCATCGGGGGTCAGGGTCCGGTCGGCGCCGAACGAGGCGAGCAGGATCTCGTCGAGGCGGTCGTAGGCGTGGGCGTCGAGGGGCCGGGTGAACGGGTCGCCGTCTTCGGGCAGGTGGTGCTCGGGGTCGGTCGAACCCTCGGCGAGGCTGTACGGCGCGCCGGCGTCCTTGGGCTCGACGAGGACCATGATCGGAGCGCTCGAGGGATGGTCGTCGGACCAGGCCTTCAGCTCGGCGAGGCAGCCGGAGAGGGTGTCGCAGGTGACCCGGTCGTCGGCGAACCACACGTGGTAGACGTCGAAGTCGTCCTTGGCCCAGTTGTAGTGGACGTCGATCTCGAACTGCCGCACGCCCTGCTCCTCGAGCTGCGCCGTCAGCGTGCGGTGCGAGTAGCCCCAGCCGAAGGGTGGCGCATCGGTGACCACGCCCTTGGGATCGCGGTGCGTGCTGTTGTGGGTACCGCGCACCTGGACGTCGTTGAAGCGGAGGGCGTCGACGTCCTCGCCGCCGCTGCCGTCGTCACAACCCGGCGTGGGCGACTTGTCGGGCTTGCACGGCTTCGGTGGCTTCTTCGCCTTCGCCGAGGCACCGGGGTCCTCTGGTCGAGAGTGGCCGTCCGCGTGCTCGCCGCCGTTCCCTCCATGGGTGTCATGGACGGGCTTCGCACCACCGGCGAGCGCCACCGAGGCCGGGAGGACGCCGAAGACGGCAACGAACAGCAGGAGGCCCAGACGCTTCATCCCCAACCGTTCGATGCGGACCGTCGCGATCCCTGCATCCGCCGGAAGTCAGTCGTCGGGCTCGGAGATGCGGAGTCGGTTGCCGTCGGGGTCCTGGATCTCGAGCTCTCGTCCCCACGGCGCCGTCTCGATGGTGGCGCCGAACTGGTCGGCGATCTCGTCGAGGTCGCTGTGGCGGACGTAGAGCAGCGTGCCGGGGCGGGCGTCGCCCTCGTGCTCGGACAGGTAGATGCGAGCATGCCCGCGGGCCACCGACACGAACGCCGGGAACTCGGGTTCGAAGCGGTGCTCCCACTCCTTCAGGAACCCGAGCCGTGCGTAGAACTCGACGGCGACGGACGCGTCGGCGACACGGAGGATCGGGATGACTTCCTGCGGCACGGCCATCAGCTTGTCATGGCGTGACGAGGATCTTGCAGTGCTCCTCCGGGTTGGCCAGCGCCTCGAAGGCGCCGGCCACACCGTCGAGTCCGACCTCGCCGGTGACGAGCGGTGCGACGTCGAGCTCACCCTCGGCGATGGATCGCAACGTGTCGCTGAACTCCATCGGGTCGTAGGCGAGGCAGAACTGGATGTTCAGCTCCTTGCTGACCGCGAAGAACGGATGGATCCGGTCCTCGCCCATGCAGACGCCCACCACCACGACGCGCGTGCTGTGGGGTGCATCGCGGAGGACGTCGTCGATGATGCCCGGTACCCCGATGGCCTCGAACACGATGAGCGGCTTGGCGCGGCCCGCACGCGACCATGCCTCGAAGGCCGGCTCGGTGGCGGGATCGACGGCCTCGGTGGCGCCCATGGCGACGGCCAGCGCCCGGCGAGTGGGGGAGAAGTCGGTGGCGACGATGGTCTCGACGCCCTTCATGCGCAGCGCGGCGATGACGGCGAGTCCGACGGGGCCGCAGCCGAGCACGAGGGCGCCCTCGCGTGGGGTGATCTGCGACTTGTTCACCGCGTGCAGGCCGACGGCCATCGGCTCGGTGAGGGCGGCGTGCTTCGGGTCGAGGCCGTTGGGGACCTCCAGCAGCATCGGAGCCGACAGCAGCATCCGCTCGCCGTAGCCTGCGGGCAGGTCGTTGGTGTAGACGAGCGGCCGGATGCCCTGCATGGTGAGGAGCACGGGGATCGATGTCACCATCGTCCCCGGCTTCGGGCCGACGGTGTCGGGGCCCAGCTCGAGGACCTCGGCCGCGAACTCGTGACCCATGAAGACGTCGGCATCGAGGTCGAGGTCGGCGCTCGAACCGCCGAGGTCGGGCATGCCGTTCATCTGCGTGCCCAGCGCCATCATCTCGGCGCCGTGCTTCGCGAAGTGGAGGTCGGAGCCGCAGATGCCGCAGGCCTTCACCTGCACGAGCACCTGGCCCAGCCCGGGCTCGGGCTCGGGGATGTCGTCGCGGACGTGGAACGACCCGGACTTGAGGGCGACGGCGCGCATCAGGCGGCTCCGGTGTCGGCGGTGGGGAGGTCGAGGGTCGAGAGGAAGGCGAGCAGCGCCGCGTTGACCTCCTCGGGCTTCTCCTGCTGCACCCAGTGGCCGGCATCCGGAACGGTGGTGGTGCCGCGGTGGTCGTCGGTCCACTCGTCCATCACGCTCGACGGGCTGAGGACGCCAACGGGGTCGTCGGCGCCGGTGATGAACGCGGACGGAACCGTGAGCCGGGCGCCGTCGAGCTGCGGGGTCGTCTCCCAGTTTCGGTCGAAGTTCCGATACCAGTTCACGCCGCCGGTGAAACCGGTGCGGGAGAACTCCGCGATGTAGTGGTCGAGTTCGTCCTGGCTGAGCCAATCGGGCAGCTCGGTGACCTCGGGGAGGCGATCGACGAAGCCGCGACCGTCGTCGTC
>JBFJNI010000200.1:0-2999 GCA_041618235.1 Acidimicrobiales bacterium | reverse complement strand
TCGGGGTGGTGGTGACACGCGAGCGCGAGCGAGTCCGCGGCGCGGATGACGTCGGCGACCTCGGCGAGCGTCGACACGTCAGCTCTCGGCGGTCTCGTCGGCGTCGGTGGTCGTGGGCTCGTCCTGGTCCGGGGCGGGAGCCGGGTCGTCCGGCGGCAGGTCCAGCCCGGCGAGGATCTCCTCGATGCGGGTGGCCGACCGCCCGACCTCGTCGGCGTGGAACGACAGGATCGGCGTGCGCCGCAGGTGGGTCTGCTTGTTCACGGCCTGCTGCAGGCGGGGCCGGTGCTCCTCGAGCACCTCGAGCACGACGTCGTCGGGAGCGCTGAGGTCGGACCAGATGACCTTGGCCCACTCGATGCCCGGGTCGACCTCGACCGCGGTGACGGTGAAGAACCCGAGCCGCTCGTCGTCGATGCGCTCGATCTCCTCGGCCACGATCTCCCGCACCAGCTCGTTGAGCCGTGCCGTGCGGGGGTAGCGGCGCGATCCGGTCTGACGTCGACGAGCCATGACGGCAGCCTGCCACGCCGAGCGGGCCGTTCCACCCGTCAGGCGGTGTCGACCCAGTAGCGCTGTGCGTCGACGACGTCGACCTCGGGGAACGACCACACGAAGCGGTCGACCTTGTCGAAGACCTCCTCGATGTGGCGCACCGAATCGGAGACCGCGGCGAAGCCGAGGACGGCGGCGTCCCATTCGTCGTGGAGGTCGACCTCGGCCGACGCCACACCGAACCGTCGGTGTGCGCCCTCGAGGATGGGCCGGATGACCGACCGCTTCGCCTTGAGCGAATCACCCAGGGGGATCCGCAACTCGATCTCGAGTGCAGCCGACTTGAGCGCCATCAGGTGGTCACCAGGCCGAACGCACTCAGGTCCGTGCGATTTCCTTCTCGTCGAAGGTCTCGATGATGTCGCCAGGACGCAGATCCTGGAAGTCCGAGAGGCCGATGCCGCACTCGAAGCCGGCGCGCACCTCGGTGGCGTCGTCCTTGAAGCGGCGCAGCGACTGGATGGTGCCCTTCCAGATGATGGTGCCCTCGCGGATGAACCGGACCTTGGAGTTGCGGGTGATGACGCCGTTCTGGACCATGCAACCGGCGATCTTGCCGATGCGGGGAACCGAGAAGATCTCGCGGACCTCGGCGTCGCCGGTGACGACCTCTTCGTACTCGGGCTCGAGCATGCCGATCATCGCGGCCTCGATCTCCTCGAGGACCTTGTAGATGATCTCGTAGGTGCGGATCTCGACGCCCTCGGCGTCGGCCAGCTCACGGGCCTTGCGGTCGGGGCGGACGTTGAAGCCGATGATGGTGGCATCGGCCGCCGCGGCCAACTGGATGTCGTTCTCGGTGATCCCACCGACGCCGCGGTGCACGAAGCTGATCTTGACCTCGTCGCGCTCGAGCTTCTTGAGCGACTCGGTCAACGCCTCGAGCGAACCGCTCACGTCGGCCTTGATCAGCAAGCCCAGGGTGGCGGCCTCGCCGGCCTGGATGGCGGTGAAGATGTCCTCGAGCTTGGCGCCTCCGCCCAGACCACCGGCCTCACGGCCGAGGTTGGCCTGACGGTGGTAGTGGTCGCGCTTGGCGGCGACGTCCTTCATGGTCTTGTCGTCGGGGGCGACGACGAAGGTGTCGCCGGCATCGGCCACGTCGGAGAGACCGAGGACCTGCACGGGCGTGGACGGCCCGGCTTCCTTGATCTGCTCGCCGTGGTCGTTGATGAGGGCACGGACCCGGCCGTAGGCCGCGCCTGCCACCAGCGGATCGCCGACGCGCAGCGTGCCGTGTTGCACCAGGATCGAGGCCACGGGGCCCCGACCGATGTCGAGGTGTGACTCGAGGACGGCGCCGGCGGCACGGCCCTCGGGATTGGCACGGAGGTCTTCGACCTCGGCCACCAGGAGGAGGCTGTCGAGGAGCTCGTCGACGCCGTCGCCCGTGAGGGCGGAGATCTTGGCGAAGATCGTGTCGCCGCCCCACTCCTCGGGGATGAGGTCCTGCTCGGAGAGCTGCTGCATGACGCGATCGGGGTTGGCGCCCTCGCGGTCCATCTTGTTGACGGCCACCACGATGGGGACGTCGGCCGCCTTGGCGTGGTTGAGCGCCTCGAGGGTCTGGGGCATGACGCCGTCGTCGGCGGCGACGACCAGGACCACGATGTCGGTGGCCTCGGCGCCACGGGCACGCATGGCGGTGAACGCCTCGTGGCCCGGGGTGTCGATGAACGTCAGGACGTGACCCGACCGCTCGGCCTGGTAGGCGCCGATGTGCTGGGTGATGCCGCCGGCCTCGCCGCCGGCCACGTTGGCCTCGCGGATGTGGTCGAGGAGCTTGGTCTTGCCGTGGTCGACGTGACCCATGATCGTGACGATCGGCGGGCGGTGCGGCGAGTCGTCGTCTTCGTCGCCCTCGTCGTCGGAGGAGTAGATCTCGTCGACGCCGAGGCGCTTCTGGAGCTCGACCTCCTGCTCCTCACCGGGGTCGACCAGACGGATCTGCGCGCTGAGCTCTGCTGCGAACAGCTCGATCATGTCGTCGGTGAGCGACTGGGTGGCCGTGACCATCTCGCCCTGCTCCATGAGGAAGCGGACGACGTCGGACGCGGTGCGGTTGAACTTGGGCCCGATGTCCTGGGGCGTCGAGGCGCGCTCGATGACGATCTCGCCCTCGGGGATGGGCGCGTCGTGCGGCGTGAAGCTCGGGGCCTCGATGGGCTGGAGCTCGTCGCGGTTGCGGCGACGACGACCACCACGGCGCTTCGGTGGGCGACGGCCGCCACCGGGACCGGGACGACCGCCACCGGGACCACCGGGGCCACCGCCGGGGCGGGGGCCACCACCGGGGGGCGGCGGGGTGTAGCGGACGGCGCCGGCACCCGCACCGCGGCGGGGACGGTTGCCAGGGGCAGGAGCGGCCGAAGGACCACGACCGCCGGCCCCGGGGGGCGGCGGGATGGGCTTGCCGGCGCGCGAGATCATGGGACCGGGCGGCG
>JBFJNI010000199.1:0-3078 GCA_041618235.1 Acidimicrobiales bacterium | reverse complement strand
GATGGCCGTGGTGGCCGCCGCGCTCCATCGCCTCGACGATGCCCTTCTCGACCGCCGGGATGAGGTTGCGGGGGACCGAGCCGCCGACGATCGAGTCGACGAACTCGAAGCCGGCGCCGCCGTCGAGCGGCTCGAATCGCACGGCGACCACGCCGTACTGGCCCCGGCCGCCGCTCTGCTTCTTGTGCCGGCCCTCGACATCGGCTGGACCGGCGAGGGTCTCGCGGAACGCGACCTGGACGTCGGAGGTGACGACGTCGACGCCGTGCTTGCGGGCGATGCGCTCGAGTGCGACCTGGATCTGCGTCTCCCCGGCGCCGCGCAGCACGGTCTGATGGGTCTCGTCGTCCTGGACCACCGCGAGGCTCGAGTCCTCGCGCAGGAGCTTGTGCAAGGCGATGGCGAGCTTGTCCTCGTCGGTGGACGTCTTCGGTGCGATCGCGACGCCGAAGACCGGCTCCACCGGCTCGGGGTTCGGCACGCGTACGGGCATGCCGTCGGCCGCGAGCGTGTCGCCGGTGTCGACTTCGGTGAGCTTGGTGACGGCGGCGATGTCGCCGGCCGAGAGGCGGCCGACGGGCTCCTGGTCGCTGCCCCGGACGCGCACGAGGCCGTGCAGGCGGACGCGATCGCCGGTGCGCGTGTCGATGAGCTCGTCGTCGACCGCCACGGTGCCCGACAGGACCTTGAACATCGACACCTGACCCACGTACGGGTCGGCGGTGGTCTTGAACACGTGGAGCAGCGGCGAACCGGCGGGGTCGCAGGCGACCTCGACGAGGTCGCCTGCCGCCTCGACGAGCGGAGGTGCGACCTCGGCCGGGGACGGGCCGACGTGGACGATGAAGTCGGCCAGGCGGTCGACGCCGATGGGCTTGGTGGCCGATCCGACGAGGACGGGGAACACCACCGCCCGGTCGACGCCGTCGTGCAGCGCGCGTTCGAGCTCTTCCGGCTGTGGCGCCACCCCGTCGAGGTAGCGCTCGAGCAGCTCGTCGTCGCGCTCGACGACGTCCTCGACGAGGTGATCGTGTTCCTCGTGCACGCGGTCGGCGAGCTCGGGCGGGATGATGTCGGATTCCTCGGCTTCGCCGGAGTCGTAGAGCCACACGTGCTCGGTGATCAGGTCGGCCACGCCGTGGAAGTCGGCGGCCTCGCCGATGGGCAGCTCGACCGGCTCGATGCCGTCGGGGCTGAACCGCTCGCGGATCTGGGCCAGCGTCCGGTCGAAGTCCGCCCGCTCCCGGTCCTCCTTGTTCACGAAGACGATCCGTGGCCGCCCGAGCTCGGCGGCGGCGCGCCAGAGGAGCTCGTCCTGGGTCTGGACCCCGCTGACCGCGTCGATGACGAAGACCGCGAGATCGCAGACCCGGAGCGCGAGCACGGCCTCGGCCATGAAGTCGGCGTACCCCGGGGTGTCGATGAGGTTGATCAGGTGGTCGTCCCAGACGAAGGGGAGGATCGTGAGCCCCAGCGACTGGGTGCGCGCCTGCTCCTCGGGCTCGAAGTCGCTGGCGGTGGTCCCGTCTTCGACCCGACCGAGGCGCTGGATGACGCCGGCTCGGTAGAGCAGCGCTTCGGCGAGGGAGGTCTTGCCGTTGCCGTTGTGGCCGACCAGCGCGATGTTGCGGATGCGCGCGGTGCTGGGACCGTCCACACCCCCGGCGATGCCCGATGCGCTCACCGGCGTCGAGCCTAGGACAACGTGCCGGCGTCCTGTCGGGCGTCGTCGTCGATCGCCGGTCCGAGACCGAGGCCGGAGATCCGCGTCCGCCGTCGGCTGAGGACGATGGCGGTGGCCAGCATGGTGACGATGACGGCCAGCGACACGTAGGTGTTCAGGTGGAACCAGTGCGAGGCCGTCATCTTCAGACCGACGAACACGAGGATCCCGCCGAGCGCATGCGACAGGTAGTGGAAGCGTTCCTTGGCATCGGCCAACAGGAAGTACATCGCCCGGAGGCCGAGGATGGCGAAGGCGTTCGACGCGAACACGAGGAAGGGCTCGTTCGACACGGCGAGGATGGCCGGCACCGAGTCGACGGCGAAGATCAGGTCGGTGACCTCGACGACGAACAGCGCGGCGAGCAGGGGTGTGGCGATCAGCCGCCCGTTGAGTCGGGTGAAGAACTTCTGGCCGTCGAGCTCGTTGGACACCGGGATGACTCGTCGCAGCAGGCCGAGGCCACGAGTCGATTCCGCTTCGCCCTCGTCGGCCCGGTGGCGGAGGATCTTGATGCCGGTGAAGACGAGGAACACGCCGAAGACCAGGAGCAGCCACCAGAACCGGGCGATGAGCGCCGTCCCGACGAAGATGAACGCGGCGCGCATGACGAGGGCACCGAAGATGCCCCAGAACAGCACCCGGTGCTGGTACTTGACCGGGATCGCGAGGGTCGAGAACAGCATCGACCACACGAACACGTTGTCGACGCTGAGCGACTTCTCGATGAGGTAGCCACTGATGTACTCACCGAAGGCGGCCCCGCCGAAGGCGACGGCGACGACCACGGAGAAGGCGAGACCGCACGAAACCCAGACGATCGACTCGACGAGCGCCTCTCGGGTGGTGGGTGCGTGCGCCTCGCGATGGCGGTAGAGGTCGATCGCCAACATGACGACGATGACGGCGAGGAGGGCCAACCAGGCCCAGGGGGGAACGTCGAGATCGACGAACGAACTTCGGTCGGAACCGGCGGCGAGCAACATGGGGGACCTTTCGACTGTCACGTATCGGGGACAGTCGAAGGTCTTGCCACCGCCTGGGGCGGTTGGGAGGCCGGGCAGCGAGCTGCCGTACTGACGACCATTCCCACGGGGCTACTCCCCTTCGACGGACGGAACGATATCCGACGCGGGGGGAAACATCACCGTTCCGTGGAGATCAGGCGTGCGGACGGGCCAGGGCCAAACGGAAGCCGGGCGCCTCGGTCCACGCGAGCTGCGGCTCGAACCCGGCGGTGCGGAGCTCGTCGTCGAGTCGCTCGGGGGTGAACTTGGCGCTGATCTCGGTTCGCATCAGCTCGCCCCGGGCGAAGCGCAGGTCGAGGTCGAGCGCCTCGACTCGGACCGACTGGT
>JBFJNI010000198.1:0-3176 GCA_041618235.1 Acidimicrobiales bacterium | reverse complement strand
GCTGGTGGACGCACCGTGACGACCGTCGATGACTCGTCCGGCCGCGATGACGACGGGGATGACGATCGGGACGACGACCGGGATGATGATCGATCGGGATCGGACGACGACCGCGATCGGTCGGACTCAGGTCGCGACGATTGACGACAGTCCGTGGGGCTGCCCTGCCGGCGACGTGCTCAGTCGTCGCCGGTGGGGCCCGTGAAGTTCGGGTCGCGCTTCTCGGCGTGTGACGCGAGGCCCTCGACGGGATCGGAGCCCGTGAAGCCGATGAACTCGTAGGCCAACGATGCGTCGAGGATCGCCGACTGCGACCGGAACCAGTTGTTCAGCGTCTGCTTGGTCCACCGGATGGCCGACTGCGCGCCGTTGGCCAGTTGCGTGGCCACCTCGAGCGCACGGTCGTGGACCTGGTCGTCGTCGACGCAGATCGACACGAGGCCGATGCGTTCGGCTTCCTCGCCGGTCAGCGTGTCGCAGGTGAGCAGGTAGTACTTGGCCTTGGCCATCCCGGCCATGAGCGGCCAGCAGATGGCGGCGTGGTCGCCGGCGGCGACGCCGAGGCGGGTGTGACCGTCGATGATGCGCGCCGTGCGACCGACCACGGAGACGTCGGCCAGGATCCCGGCGACGAGACCGGCGCCGACGGCCGGGCCGTGCATGGCCGACACGATGGGCTTCGAGCAGTTGATGACGTTGAAGACGAGGTCGCGTGCCTCCCGCAGGACCCGCAGCCGGGTGGCCTCGTCCTGCATCATTCCCTCGATCATCTCGAAGTTGCCGCCCGACGAGAAGCCCTTGCCGGCACCCTGGAGGACCGCCACGTTCGTGTCGGGGTCGCGGTCGACGGTGAGCCACACGTCGGCGAGCTGGCGGTGCATCGCCCCGTTCACCGAGTTGAGCCCCGGCGCGTCGAGCGTGATGCGCAGGACCTTGTCGGCGGGTCGGTCGAAGCGGAGCTCGGTGAAGTCGGCGTAGCGATCGGTCATGACCGGATCCTGTCACCACTGCATCCGGGATCGCGACTGCATGCGCCGACCATGGGGTACAAGATGGCGCCATGAAGATCCTCATCGCGGTGGACGAAGGCCCGGAATCCCAGGACGCGCTGTCGTTCGCCAAGCGGATGCTGCCGGACGATGCCGAGGTCATCGTCCTCAACGTGGCCCAGTACTCGATCACGCCCTACGGGACCATGGGCTCGATGGGCGGATCGTTCGGCGATGCGCTGCTCACCGCCGACGCGCTCGACCATTCGGTGGCCGAGGCCGACGAGGAGGCCGAGCGCACCGTGCACGAGGCATCGGCACAGCTCGGCGCGGCCGAGGAGCGCGTCGAGCACGGTGACGCCGGCCCGAAGATCTGTGAGGTCGCGGAAGAGGAGAGCGTCGACCTGGTGGTGCTCGGCACGCACCAGCGCAGTCGCTGGTCCCGCCTGTGGTTCGGGTCGGTGTCCGATCACGTCGTGCACCATGCACCGTGCCCGGTCCTGGTGGTGCGGCGATGAGCTCCCCCGACCCGACGCAGCCCGACCCGATGCCTCGGCCCGATCCGAACCGGCCGCCGATCCCGAACCCCGAACCTTTGCCGGGGCCCGGGCCGCAGCCGCCCGACCCGCTCCCGCCGGTGCCCGATCCGTCGCCACATCCGGACCCGATGCCGCCCGACCCGTTGTCACCGGGGCATCCGGAGCCGCCCATCCCCAACCCGCAGGCGAGCTGAGGGCCGGGCGGTCCGGAGCACCTCGGCTACGTCAGCCGCGTGGCGGCTTCGGCTTCTTGTCCTTCTTCGGTTTCTTGTCCTTGTCGGGCGTTCCGTCGTCAGGGGTCCACGTCGACTGATCGCAGTCGCGGCCCGCAGGTGCGGCGGTCTCGAGCAGCGGCGCGGTCATGAGCTCGAGCTCGATGCCGATCTCGTCCTCGACGAACTCGATGAACGGCGTCAGACGTGTGGCCCACTGGATGCCGACCGACCGGGTGGAGGCCACGTCCGTGTGAGGGAGGGGAGCGAGGTTCACGACGCCGAGCGCACGGCCGTCGGTCGTCATCAGCGGGCCTCCGGAGTCGGAGGATCCCGTTGCGCCGGACGCGTGGACACCGTCAGGATCATTGGCGTTGAGCGCCACGAGAGTCCTCGCCGGGAGCAGGGGCACACGGGGCCCGTCCACCCCTGGCGGGGGCTGGAGCATGCCGGAGTTCGTGCCGTAGCCGTAGTAGCGAGCGAGGAACGGGCCGTCGCCGGTGACCTCCGGCCCTTTGGTCGGCCCGCCCCAGAAGCAGACCTGCGGGCTCGCAGCGATGCCCGGGTCGAGCCGGAAGATCGCGATGTCCGCGTTCTTCACCGGTTCTGTGGGCTGTCCGAACTCGGCGTTCTCGTGGCCGGGCGCGCGGCGCGCCTCCTGGTCGAGGCCCGGCGCCACGGTGTCGATCCACTGGAACTCGGGCTGGTAGGTGTCGACGTAGTAGACGGCTTCCCCGATCCGCTCCATCCGACTCGGGCTGGCCGGCCACCGGTAGACCGTCGGCCCGTTCCCTGGTTCCCAGCCCTTCGCGTGGGGGTCGGGATAGGTCGCTTCCTCCGATCCGATGGGGCCGAGGAAGCAGTGCGCCGCAGTGGTGAAGTAGCGATGGCCATCGCTCCCCTTGAACAGGAACCCGAGGGTGCAGGCGCCCGAGTCGCCACGCGGCGAGAAGCGCATGCCGGGTCGGAGCACGGTCTCGTATCCGATCTCCTCCGACGCGCTCGACGACCCGATGGGGATCGCGAGGGCGGCGAGGAGCGCGAGGAGCAGGAGTGACACACGTCGACGCAAGACAACAGCCATGGACTGCCTCCGAGACATGGACCAGGGCCGCCCACCCCAGCGTGGATCGACTCCTGGGCAACCCCGCCGCGGGCTCGCTCGTCGCGTGCACCCGCTGCTGAAAGTGGACAATAAGAACAAGGCGTCCCGCATTCGGTGCGATCGCGCACTGCCGGTCTGTGACACACGCCGCAGCTGTTCGACGGCGTGCCGGCGATCGAACAGCTGGTGCTCTCAGTCGTCCTCGTCGTCCTTCTTGCCCTTGCCCTTCCCCTTTCCTCCGTCGTGGTCGTCGTCCGCGTCCGGGGGTGGGGGCGACGTGGTCGTGGTGGACGATGACGTGGTCGTGGTCGGCAGGAGGGTCTCGACCTGC
>JBFJNI010000197.1:0-3314 GCA_041618235.1 Acidimicrobiales bacterium | reverse complement strand
TCCTTGTGCTGCCGACCGTCGACCTCGATGCAGATCCAGAGGTCCGGGTACGCGAGGTCGAGGCGGAAGCGACCAGCCGGCGTGGTCACCCACAACTGCCGCACCGGCGGCGGGAATCCCGCGTCGAGAAGTGCATCGAGCGCGACCAGCTCGATCCCTGACTCGGACACGCCACGCACGTCGAAGTACCGGTCCAGCCAGTCACGAAGCGCGCCACTCCCGTTGCGTCCCTGACGCCTGTGCGCCAGATAGGTGCCGAGCAACTGCTCGCTCGTGACGCCGTTCCGATGGCGGATCTCGCGGACCGTGTGCTTGAAGCGCTCGAACGAGACGACTGCGCCGAGGTCCATGGCCACACGCCGGAGGTCGGTCGTCGGGATGCCGTCCACCACGGTGATCCGGGCCAATCCGAGATCCCGCGACTCGTGTGCGATGACGCCGGGGCGCCGGAACCTCGCGCCGCGAGGGACGCTGATCTCGACCGGCGGCCGCGTCAGCCCGCCGACGTCATGGAGCGCGGCCGCAGCCCGGTGGGATGCCGCAGCACCCGGTGGCGCGCACAACACCGCACCCATCAGGCGGCGACGCCAAGCGCTCGGAACGCCGACCGGGCCGTACAACCCGCGGTCGATGCGATCCCACGCTCCGACGCGCACGAGGCGTTCGATCTGGGCGACCGACAGGCCGCTCGCAAGTGCTTGCTCGCGGGTGATCAGGCTGTGCTGGGTCTCCAGCCTGGGGCGGACGAGGTCGAGGAGCTCTCGCACGGCTCCCTCCTTCCATGTTGGAAAGGGGGAAGCGGTTCAAAACCCTAGCGTTCTGGCGACGGCTGGCGGACCCGTTGCAGGGCAGCTGTCGCCAGATTCGGGTGGGGGGGTCAGTCGGCGGCTTCGGCGAGGGCCTCGGCGAGGCTGGGGTGGACCAGCAGGCTGTCGACGATGTCCTCGACCTTCAGGCCGGCGGTGACCGCCAGCGCGATGACCGAGATGAGCTCGGCGGCGTGGCGGCCGACGATGGAACCGCCGAGCACGACGCCGGTGGCCGGATCCGAGAGGATCTTCACGAAGCCGCGCGGTGAGTTGTTGATGAGCGCCTTGGCCGAGGCCGAGAACGGCACCTTCGTGACGCGGATCTTGCGACCGTCGGCGAAGGCTTCGGCCTCGGCCAAGCCGACGTCGGCGATCTCGGGCTCGGTGAAGATGGCCGAGGCCGCCTTGTCGTAGTCGAGATGGCGATGGTCGCGGGTGTGCAGGCCCATGACGTGCTCGGCGATCTTGCGTCCCTGCATCGTGGCCACGGACGACAGCGGCAGCTTCCCGGACAGGTCACCGGCGACGTAGATGTGGGGCACGTTGGTGATGCAGTGGTGGTTGTTGTCGATGTAGCCCCACTGGTTCACCTCGACCCCGGCGGCCTCGCAGCCGAGTCCCTCGACGTTGGGCATGGAGCCGATGGCGAGCAGCACATGGCTGCCGGTCGCGATGCGACCGTCGTCGCACAGCACCTTCACCACGGGCGCGCCGTCGGCGTCTTCCGAGCGCTCGATGCCCTCGGCCCGTGCGCCCTTGAACAAGCGGACACCCCGCGACAGGAACTCGTCCTCGAGCGCGGCGGCGACCTCGGGATCCTTCTGGGGCAGCACCTGCTGGCGAGAGACGATGAGCGTCACGTCGCAGCCGAAGCTCGAGAACATCGAGACGAACTCGACGCCGGTGACCCCGGAGCCGACCACGATCATGTGGGTCGGGAGCTCCTTGGGCGGATACGCATCGCGCGTGGTCAGCACGCGATCGCCGTCGGGCTCGGCCCAGTCGGGGATCCGCGGCCGCGAGCCGGTGGACAGCAGGATGGCGTCAGCCTCCAGCTCGACCTCGCCCTCCGCGGTGTCGACCACCACCTGGTGGGGGCCGACCAGCCGACCGAAGCCGTCGATGACGCGCACGCCCTGGCTCTTCAGCAAGGTCGTGGCCGAACCCTCGAGGCGGTCCTCGATGGACTGGATGCGATCGCGCAGCGCGGCGAAGTCGAGATGGGCCTTGACGTCGGTGAGGCCCATCTGCTCGCTGCGGTTGATGAAGTTCAGCGCCGAACCGGTGGCGATCATCGCCTTGGACGGGATGCAGTCCCACAGATGGGCGGCACCACCGATGATGTCGCGCTCGACGACGGTCACGTCGGCCCCGAGCTTCGCGGCGTGGGTCGCTGCTGAGTGGCCGCCGGGGCCGCCACCGATGATCACGAACTTGAGGGCCATGCCGGGAGGCTACCGGCCGACCGTCAGCTGCTCGTGCGGGCGATACGGATCAGGCGGTGGTCGTCGGTGAAGAGTCGGCGGGTGACGCCGGTGCCGATCACGACGACGTTGATGGCGACGGCGCCGAGGATCAGGAACATGATGGCGGCCTGCACCCGGACGGCATCGACGGGGTCGACGCCGGCGAGGATGAGGCCGGTCATCGCACCGGGGAGGAACACCAGGCCCACCGCCTTCGTGGTCTCGACCTGGCTGATCATCGCAGTGCGCAGCGCGGCCCGGAGCGACGGCCGCGACGCCTCCTGCCACGGTTGGCCGAGCGCCAGACGGGCCTCGACGTCGGCTCGCTTCTCGGAGAACTCGGCCACGATGCGCCGGCCCGCGACGACCGTGGACGTCATGGCGTTGCCGATCATCATCCCGCCGACGGGGACGATGGCTCGCGCCTCGACCGGGAAGATTCCCAGCCCGAAGATCACGATCACCGTCGCGGTGGTCGACGCCGACAACGCGATGATCGCCAACCGCAGCACGCCCGGCACCTCCGGGGCGCGGCGAGAGACCGTCCAGGCGGCGAACCCGACCATGAACACGAGCCAGCCCCAGGCGTAGGCGATGGGCTGATCGGGGTCGATCACGAGCGCCAGCACGTAGCCCACCCCGAGGAGCTGCACCAGAGCTCGTGCCGTGGCGATGAGCACGTCCTTCTCGAGGCCGAGGCGGCGCCAGACCGAGATGCCGACCGTGATCGCGATGAGCAGCAGCGAGGCTGCGAGACCCCACCAACCGACGTCACCCTGTGCCATCGGTCGGCTCCTCCTCGTGGAGGTGGCCCTCGTGCGTCACCGGCTCCGGGCCATCGTGGTGGTGATGGAGGGCCTCCTCGGACGCCAGGTAGTGATCCACCTGATGCTCGTCGGCGATGCGGTCGGCCTGATCGAGGTCGTGGGTGACCCACAGGATCGGCATCCCGTCATCGGCGAGTGCGCGACCCAGCTGTTCGAGCCCGCGGGTGGCCGTCGGGTCGAGTGCTGAGGTCGGCTCGTCCATCAGCAGCACC
>JBFJNI010000196.1:0-3616 GCA_041618235.1 Acidimicrobiales bacterium | reverse complement strand
TCGTCCAGTCGCGCTTCGCGCGTCTGGGCCGTGCTGCTCATCTTCGTGCTCGTGGCCGCGGCGTGCTCGCGCCCCGAGGGCTTCGAGACCGGCGACGGCGGCGACCTGGACACGGGCATCGACCTCGGCGACCTCGGACCCGTCACGCCCGACCAGCCGACCCAGGACGACGCCGATGCCGAGGCGGCTGCCGAGACCATCGACGTCGCCCCTGCAGACCAGACCGGCGCGGACCCGTCATCCGACCCCGGCACGGCACCGCCGCCGGCCGGTCCTGGCTCCCCCGGCGGCCCTCCTCCGGCATCGTTCGACGATGATCAGGCCAAGGCGGTCGGCGACCGCATCCGCCCGCAGTCCACCGAACGACGTCAGCCGTTCTACGCCGGCGTCGGCGACAAGACCATCACCGTCGTCGCTTCCCGTGATGCCACCAGCTGTGGCGTGAACGTCATCGACGCCATCACCGCCGCCGGCGGCGCGCTGCCCACCGACGGCCGCTTCTACCGCGGATCACCCACCAACCAGTCCGACCTCGACAAGGAGCGCGTCGAGGCCATCACGACCCTCTTCCAGTACTTCAACGACACCGCGTTCGAGGCCGCCGACTACCTCCCGCACATCCGTCCGCTGATGGGCAACGACCCGAAGCACCAGTTCTACGGGCGGCGCCTCGACGTCAAGTTCGTCGACGGCGGCTCCAACCAGTGCCCCGAGAAGCAGACCGCCGCCGCCAAGTCGGCGGTCGACGACCACAAGGCGTTCGCCGTCTTCAACGACTTCGACGGCGCACAGTTCAACATGGCAAACGCCCTCAGCGCCGTGCCGGCCGCACGCCGCCCGATGCACTTCGGCACGCTCTGGTTGTCGGACTCGATCTACACCCAGCTCGCACCGTACGTGTGGACGCAGTTCTCCACCGGCACCACGATCGTGCGCCAGTACGCCAGCTACATCTGCTCGCGGGTCCGCACCGGCAAGGTCCCGGGTCGTTCGCCCATGGTCACCGATCCCACCAAGCGGGTGTTCGGTCTCGTGCACACCAACAAACCCGAGGACAAGCGGCTCGCCGACGAGCTGAAGGCGTACCTGAAGCAGTTCTGCGGCCTCACCAACATCAAGGAGGTCGAGTACGAAGGCGTCGACTTCGGCAAGGCCCAGCAGGACAACACGAACGTGGTGGTGCAGCTCAAGCTGGCCAACGTCACCACCGTGATGATGCTCACCGAGCCGATCCAACCGCTCTTCCAGATCGCGGCGGCGAAGCAGCAGGACTACTTCCCTGAGTGGGTGTTCTCCAGCTTCGGGTACGGCGACTCGAACACGGTCATGCGCCTGTACGACCAGGACGAGATGAAGGGCGCCTTCGGCACCACGAACCTGGGCGTCTACGGCGGCTTCGGCTTCGGCGCCGGCGACCCGTTCGAGGCCTACCACCGGTACCACAAGAAGTCGCCGAACACCGGCAAGCCGTGCGATCCGACGTCCGACGCCGGCATGGACCACGACCCGCAGTACTGCAAGGCACCCGGGTCGATCGTCACCTGGTACTACACGGTCCTCCCGTCGATCGGCGGCATCATCTTCGCCGGGCCCGACCTCACCCCGCAGAACGTGTCGAAGGGCCTCCAGGCGTACCCCAAGACCCGATTCGGCGGCAACGGCCCCACCACCGATCCCCGGCCGGCGCTGGTCGGCGCCGGCGCGGGTCGCTACGGCTTCATCGTCGACGCCACCGAGTGGCGCTGGCGGCCCGAGTTCACCGATCCGTCGCCCAAGAAGAAGAAGGGCTGGATCGAGTATCCCGACTGCATGCGCCACTACCTGCAGTGGCCCGACCAGCTCGCCCCCAACTGGGAGACCAACGGGCCGAACTACAACGCCTGGTGCGGCGACAAGAACGGCTACCCACGGGTCCTCGACAGCGACAAGCAGCGCTGATGCGCCGCCCGTCCCGTCTCGGTCGGCGCTACGCCAGCGCGGCCGAGACGGCGTCGAGCAGCTCGTCAGGGTCGTAGGGCTTGGTGAAGTAGCGGAAGACGTCGTGGGCGCGCTCGGCGCGGTCCTCGCTGTACTGGTCGTCGCGCGCCGTCACCACGATGACCTTCGTCGACTCGAGGTTCATGTTCTTGAGGACCTCCCACCCGTCGACCCACGGCATCATCAGATCGAGGATCATCACGTCGAAGTGCCCGCCGCGCTGCAGCTGCTCGAGTGCATACCGCCCGTCCTCGGCCTCGACGACCTCGTGGTCCTCGAGCTCCATCACCGTGCGGAGCAACCCGCGGAGCGCACCTTCGTCGTCGACCAGCAGGATCCGTGCCATCGCGGCAACGTAGTCCGAGATGTCCGGTTCCTGCTCGGATCGACGTCGCGTGCTCAGGCCAGGTGGACTTCGCCTCAGCCGGGGAACGGTGCCGGCGGCGGGCCGAGGACCTGGATGTCGAACTGGGCGCAGACCTCGGCGACGTGACCGGGGTCGACCTCCTCCGGCTCGGGCAGCGTCGGTCCGGGCGCGGGCCGGCCGAGCGCGGCGACGAAGCGCTCGAACTGCGCCGGAGACGAGATCTGCAAGACGCGGGCGGTGTCGGAACGGATCTGGAACTGGTGCGGGAGACCGCGCGGCAACCAGGCCAGCGCCCCGTTGGTGTGGACCGCCTCCGCCTCGCCGCACTGGAACCAGACCTCACCGTCGACGATGTAGAACAGCTCGTCCTCGATGTCGTGACGGTGCAGCGGCGGGCCGAAGTCCTTCGGTCCCACGAACTCCATGGCCGTCAGCAGGCCGTTGGTGTCCTCGCCGGTGAGCTTTGCGGTGAACAGGTTGTTGAGGAAGTGGAAGTGCTCCCCTTCGTCACGAGCGATGAGTGTCGGTGTCTGCAGCGTCATGGCCCGGACGGTACGGACGAGGGCGGACGACGACCATCCCGCGATGTCGTGGACCTCTCTCACAGTTGCGGGGGGGCCACCCCCACACCTAGGGGATGGCCCGTCGCAAGGCCTTGACCTACCTTGGCCAGATGGGCATCGCTGCGTTCACGTCGGCTCGGGACCGCCTGATCGAGATCGAGGACTCCGGCCTCATGAGCGCCGAGGTCTGCACCGTCATCGCTCGTGCGATCCACGGCGTCGCCCCGTACGCGGCGGCCGCGGTCATGACCACCGACCCCGAGACGCACCTGCCCGCCGGTGGCATCGTCCACGGCTTCGAGCCCGAGGCGTGCGTGCCCTTCTGGGACAACGAGCTGCTCGACCCCGACTTCAACAAGTTCAACGATCTGTCGCGCAGCGTGGAACCCCTCGCCACCCTTGCCGAGGCCACCGACGGCGACCTCACGCGCAGCCCGCGCTTCAACAAGCTGTACGCCGAGTACGACACCAGCGACGAGCTGCGGGTCGCGTTCACGTCCGGGACCATGTGCCTCGCCATCGGCGCCTTCATCCGCTGCGACGGCACGACCTTCACCCCGACCGAGGTGCGCGACGTCCGCAACCTCCTGGTGCCGGCCAGCACCGCGCTCCGGCGGGCGCTGGGCCGCAACGCGCTCGACGTCGGCGACGGCGGGCCGGTCGTGGTGATCCTCGGCCCCGATCAGTCCGTGCTGTCGATGTCCGAGGG
>JBFJNI010000195.1:0-3720 GCA_041618235.1 Acidimicrobiales bacterium | reverse complement strand
TGGTGTCCTCGATGCCCTCGATCCCGGGGGACGAGTTGACCTCCATCACGACCGGACCGTGGTTCGAGCGCAGCATGTCGACACCGCAGACGTTCAGGCCCATGGTCTTGGCCGCCCGCACGGCGGTGGAGCGCTCCTCGGGCGTCAGCTTGATCTTCTCGGCCGATCCGCCCTGGTGGAGGTTCGATCGGAACTCGCCGGGCGCGCCCTGGCGCCGCATCGAGGCCACGACGCGGCCACCGATCACGAAGGCCCGCAGGTCGGCGCCCTTGGCCTCCTTGATGAACTCCTGCACGAGGATGTTGGCGTCGAGCTGACGGAAGGCGGCGATGACGGACTCGGCGGCCTTCTTCGTCTCGGCGAGCACCACGCCGACGCCCTGGGTGCCCTCGATGAGCTTCACGATGAGCGGGGCCCCGCCCACGAGGTCGATGAGACCGTCGATGTCCTTGGTGGAGTGGGCGATGCCGGTGACGGGGAGACCGATGCCGTTGCGCGACAGCAGCTGCAGTGAACGCAGCTTGTCGCGTGAGCGCGAGATCCCCTGGCTCTCGTTGGTGGGGAACACGTTCATCATCTCGAACTGGCGGACGACCGCCGTGCCGTAGAACGTGTGGGTCGCACCGATGCGGGGGATGATCGCGTCGTAACCCTCGAGCTCCTTGCCGGCATACCGGATGTTGGGGCGGTGCGAGGTGATGTCCATCACGCAGCGGAGGTAGTCGATGACCTTGACCTCGTGGCCGCGCTCCTCGCCCGCTTCCCGGAGTCGAGTGGTCGAGTAGAGGTTGGCGTTCCGGGACAGCAAGGCGATCTTCATCGCGTCGGACGCTATCGGCTCGACGTCAGATCGGCCCCGCCCGGTGGCGGCGGCCGGTGCCGGTTGCCGCCGCGCAGGTACGAGCGGCCCGGATCCACGAGGAGGTGACCCTTCATCGCGGTGCGACCGACGAGCATGCGGAAACCCATCTGGTCGCGGTTGGTGAGCGTGAGTTCGATGGGGAAGGCGTCGTCGCCGATGGCGAGCGTGGTCTCGACCACGATGCGTCGTTCGACGTCGCCGTTCGACGAGCGGACGTCGCGCTCCTCGACCAAGCGGGCCTCGGCCTCGACGACGTGGGCGTCGTCGTGCTGGCGGGGGTGGAGGGAGAAGCGGATCCACGGCTCGCCATCGCGCTCGAGGTGCTGCAGGTCCCAGGCGTGGATCGCCGAGGTGCGGGCGCCGGTGTCGATCTTGGCCTTGACCGCGTCCTCGGCCTCGGGCATGAGGTCGGGCAGGCGGACCCACTCGCGCCAGCCGACGACGGTGCGCGGGCTGCTCACCAGCGCGCTCGCAGCCACTCGACCATGTGCTCGTTGGCCTCGACCCGGTGACCCTGGAGGTAGTGGGGCGCGCCGACGAGTTCGTCGTAGGTGATGTCGGCTGCGCCCGATGCCTCGGCGAGCTCCCTGGCCTGGTGGAGACGGATCTCGGTGTCGGCCGTGGGATGCAGGACCAGCGTCGGGACGGCGACGTCGGGGAGGTTGGTGGCCATGCGGGCGTGGCTCGACAGCCCCGACCACGTCGACAGCCAGCCCCGTGGGGTCACGACCCGGCCGAGGCCGAACGACCCGTGGTTGGCGTCGAGCGGATCTGGGAATGCGAAGATCGTCCCCGGCGCCCGTCCAGGAGTGCAACGGTCGTCGGGATCGATTTCGGGATCGAGGTAGGCCGGGTCGGCGAGGGTGCGATACACGGTGAGGTAGCGCCCGAAAACGGCGCGTCGACGCAGCCGGTTCCAGGCGAACGAGCCGTGCTCGGCGGCCTTGGCGCGTGTCCGGTAGACGTCGTTGTCGGCGATGGCTGATCGGGCGATGGCGTCGATGCGTGCCACCCGCGCCCGCTGTGCCTCGCGGTAGATGGCCAACCAGTCGGGGTCGTAGTGCGAGGCCTCGGGGAACGGTCGCCACCCGTTGTCGGGGTGGTACATGTCGAGTGCCGGGTCGCACGAGAGCGGGTCGTCCTCGTCGATGACCGACGGATCGATGACCTGGAGCATGAAGACACCCTCGCCCGGATGGGCGGCGAGCGCGATGAACCCGTCGCCGAGGTGGCGCCCCTCCCGCTCAGCCCCCGCCTGCGCCTCGGCCATCAGCGAGCCGCCGCCCGAGTTGCCCAGCAACACGACGGTGGCGGCGCCACGGGCCCGCATCGCCTCGACCGCCGTCTCGACATCGCGGGCGGCCAGCTCGTGGAGGCAATCGGTGTCGTTGTTGACGTAGCGGGTGGCGAACCCGAACACGGCGTAGCCGGCGGCCGCGAGCAGCGGGCAGGCGTAGTGGGTCGAGAAGTCGCCCCGAGGATGCGACAACACGACGGCGGTCCTCCACGGCGTGCCGGCCGGTGGGGTCCACAGGATCCCGCGCACGATCGCGCCGTCGGGCGACACCAGCGTCAGTGGCTCACGTCCGAGGTCGACGCCCGGGTCGTCGGCGGGGTCGGGCCAGAAGCCCAGGAAGGTCCGCCGATCCGGCGGCCACCACAGATCGGGCAAGGTCAGACCGAAGCGGATGCGCTTGCCCGGGCGGCAGCGGAGTGGAACACCGGCGTCGGCGGATCCTCGAGCTCGGGGGCCTCGTCGTTCAAGACGGCGAGCGCATGGTCCTTGTCGGCCTGGGTGTACGGCGCGGTGTCCGTGCAGAACTCGACGAGGATGCCGTTGGGGTCCATCGTGTAGATGCTGGTGCAGAAACCGTGGTCGATCTCCATGACGTCGATGCCGGCATCGAGCCACTGGTCGCGCCGACGGCCGATGTCGTCGAGGTCGGAGGCGGCGAACGCCACGTGGTTCACCCACGCCTCGAGGCCGAGCCCGGTGGAGATGGCGGTGTCCTTGCCGGCCATGCGCTCGTCGTGGAGCTCCCAGAACGCCAGCAGCGGCCCGTCACCGGTGTCGTAGAAGAGGTGCTTGGCCCACCCGCCCGGCCGGTCGGTGGGTGCGGCGACGGCCTTGGTGAGTTCGAAGCCCAGCACGTCGCTGTAGAAGTGGTGCGTCGCCTGCATGTCTCGGGCGGCGAAGGCCAGGTGGTGGTACCCCATCGGGAGCTCCCCTCAGGAACTGGAAACGCGTGTTGACGCCAGTGTCGCACACCGGAGCGCGACGCTGGCGGGGTGGACCGTCTCGATCGTCTCGGTGTGCTGGCCGTCGTCGGCTTCGCGCTCCTGGTGACCGTCGGCGTCGTCACCGTCGATCGGAGCACCGACGACCCGCCCGCTCCCGATCCCGTCGATGTACTGGTCGACGCCTACGAACGCAGCCGGACGGCGACGTATCGCGCCGCCGGTACCTTCGAGCGCGTCGGCGATGACGGCGCCCGCCTCGAGGTGCCCGTCGAGCTCGTGCAGCGCCGCCCCGACCGCCTGCGCCGCCAGTTCGGTGAGGTCAGCGGCCACCGCGGCGATCGGGCCCTGCTCTGCCCGCCCGCCAGCGTCGGTCGCATCTCCGAGTGCTCCCTCGGCCCGCCGATCCAGACCTTCGACGAGCTCGTCGTCGAAGAGGTGGCCGAGTTCCGTTGGCTGGTGACGGGCCCCGACCCGCTCTACGAGGTCCGCAGGCCTGTCAGCCTCGACCCGCGGAGCGACTGTTGGGTCCTCACCCGCACCCGGAACGACCCGCGGGGCGGCTACGGCGAGTCGGCCGAGCTGTGCTTCGACCTCGCCTCCGGAGCGCTGGCCGACAC
>JBFJNI010000194.1:0-3806 GCA_041618235.1 Acidimicrobiales bacterium | reverse complement strand
CACCACGATTCCCGGCGCGCGTGGCTGGTGGCCATCGGCGCGGCCATCGCGTCGGGCACCGGCTTCGGCACGGCGTACACCTTCGGCGCGTTCTTCGATGCCATGGCCGAGGACTTCGGCGCCGGCCGGGGCGCCACCGCTCTCGTCTTCGGCATCACGCTGCTGTTGTTCTTCGGGTTGGGGATCGTGTCGGGTCCACTGTCGGATCGCGTCGGGCCGCGCCGGCTCGTCCTCGCCGGCGCCGTCCTCATCGCGACCGGGCTCATCCTCACGTCGAGAGTCGATGACGTCGCGCTGGGTTACCTCACCTACGGGATCGGCGTCGGCGTCGGCGGTGGGCTCATCGTCACCCCCATGTACTCGACCGCCGGCGGCTGGTTCATCCGCCGGCGTGCCCTGGCCATGGGACTGGTCGCCTCGGGCAACGGACTGGGCACGCTGCTGCTGGTCCCGCTGGCCGAGTCGCTCATCGATGCCCACGGCTGGCGCGACGCCTATGTGATCCTCGGCCTCCTCGACCTCGTCCTGCTCGGGTTGGCCGCCGTCGTGCTCGGCCGCCCACCCGGAGCCGCCGCACCGCCACCGGCCATCGCCCACATGCGGTCGATCATGCGCATCCCCGCGTTCCGCGTCCTGTTCGCCACCGGTCTGCTGTTCTCCGTCTCGCTGTTCGTGGCGTTCGCGTTCGTGGTCGACTTCGCCACCGACGAGGGCATCAGCTCGAGTCGCGCCGCGCTGCTCGTCGCCATCATCGGTGCGACCAGCATCGTGGGTCGCCTCGGCATCACCGCCATCAGCGGGCGCGTGCCGGCCGTCCGCCTCCTGCAGGGCTGCCTGGCCGCCCAACCGGTGGCGTTCCTGCTCTGGTACGTGTCCGACGGCTCGTACCCGATCCTCGTGGCGTTCGCCGTCACGATGGGCATCGCGTACGGCGGCTTCGTGGCGCTCGGCCCCGAGGTCGCCGCCGTGCTGTTCGGTGTGGTCGGGCTCGGCAGCATCATCGGCATGCAGTTCCTGGGCGCCGGTCTCGGCGGGCTCCTCGGTCCCACCACCGCCGGCTTCCTGTCCGACGCCAGCGACGGGCAGACCGTGCCGATCCTGTTCGCGCTGGTCGCCTCGGTGCTCACCGTCGTGCTGTCGCTCCGGCTCCCGACCCATCAGGTGCTCGACGCCGACCAGGTCGCCTGACAACTCTGGCAACGGGCGTTGCCATCCTCTACGCTGCGCCGTACCGCCGGCGACTCGGCGGGCGTGCCGGCACATGGGGATTCGAGATGGCTGAACGAGTGGTGATCGTCGGCGCCGGCGTGGGCGGGCTGACCGCTGCGCTCGCGTTCGGCCGCGCCGGACACGAGGTCGTGGTGCTCGAGCGCGACGAGCTCGAACCGCTGGCCGACGCCGAGGAGGCCTTCGCCACCGAGCGGCGCGGCGCGCCACAGGTCCACCAGACGCACGGGTTCCTGGCCCGGCTCCAGGTGATCCTCCGCGACCGGTTCCCCGACGTCCTCGAGGAGATCCTGGCCACGGGCGGCACCACGATGCCGATGACCGCAGCGCTCGGCGATCCACGGCCGGGCGACGAGGACCTCAAGGTCATCATCATCCGGCGCAGCACGCTCGAATGGGTGCTGCGCAAGGCCGCCATCGCGCAGGAGCACGTCGAGATCCGCACCGGGTCCGGCGTCTCCGGGCTGGTCGCCGCCACCGACGATGGCGCCACGATCATCACCGGCGTGCGGCTCGACGACGGCACCGTGGTCGAGGGCGATGCCGTCATCGCCGCCACCGGCCGGCGCGGGCCCGTGCCCGACTGGCTCGCCGACGTCGGCGTCGACGTACCCGAGCGTGTCGTCGAGAGCGGGCTGATGTACCTCACCCGCTGGTATCGCCGGCCGGCCGCCGATCTGCCGCCCGACCCCAAGCTCGGCGGCGACCTCGGCTTCGTGAAGTACCTCGCCGTCCCCGGAGACGGCGACACGCTCTCGGTGACTCTCGCGGTTCGCACCGAGGACCGTGACCTGCGCACTGCCCTGTCCGACCCCGATCGCTTCGACCTCGCCTGCCACCTGCTCCCCGGGCCCGACCTGTTCTTCGGCGGCGACGCTGCGCCCATGGAGCCCGTCGGCGGCGTGCGCCCGATGACCGGGCTGCTCAACCGCATCCGCCGCTTCGTCGACGACGACGGACGACCCACCGTCCTCGGGTTCCACGCCGTCGGCGACGCCCACACCACCACCAACCCGCTCTACGGCCGGGGCTGTTCGCTGGCGGCGGTGCAGGCCACGATGCTCGCCGACACGTTCGCCGCCCATCCCGGCGATCCGGCGGCCCGGTCCGCCGCGTACGAGACCGGGAACGCCCGGGAGATCGAACCGTGGTTCGATTCGTCGATCCAGATGGATCGCATGGGTGCCGACCCCACCGGGGCGCGCGGGCTCGGTGGAGGTGGTGACGACGACGACGCCAAGGCACGGGCCAAGGCGATGGGCGCGGTGTTCGCCGCCGCCCGCACCGACCCGGTCATCGGTCGAGGCATCGCCCGCTTCATGAACCTGCTGGCCACGCCCGCGCAGCTCATGGCCGACGGTGAGCTCCTCACCCGCATGGCCGAGGTCATGGCCGACCCCGACGCCTGGCCGCCCGAGAAGATCGACGGGCCATCCCGCACCGAGCTGCTGGACCGGCTCGACTCCCCCACCACCCCCGACCGAGAAGAGCTCTCCGCATGACCGCGCCCGCCCCCCACCCGTCCACCCGCGAACGTCGGGTCGAGACCAACGGCGTCGAGCTGCACGTGGTCGAAGCCGGCGAGGGATTCCCCGTCGTGCTGTGCCACGGCTTCCCCGAGCTGTCGTACTCGTGGCGGCACCAGATCCCCACGCTGGCCGACGCCGGCTACAAGGTCATCGCTCCGGACCAGCGCGGCTACGGGAAATCTGATCGCCCCGACGAGATCAGCGAATACGACATCCACCACCTCACCGACGACCTCCTCGGGCTGCTCGACGAGGCCGGCCACGACCAGGCCGTGTTCGTCGGCCACGACTGGGGGTCGATGGTCGTGTGGCAGATGGCGTTGCTGCACCCCGAGCGGGTCGCCGGCGTGTGCGGCATGAGCGTGCCGTTCGTGCCCCGGGCGGGCATGTCACCCATCGAGCTGATGAAGATGGTCTTCGCCGACAACTTCTTCTACATCCTCTACTTCCAGGAACCCGGAGTCGCCGACGCCGAGCTCGCGGCCGACCCGGCCAAGACCATGACCCGCATGCTCGCCGGACTGAAGTCGGCCGGCGAGAACGCCGACGAGATCGGGCTGCAGACCATGAGCGACGACGACGGTCGCGGCTTCGTCGATCGCCTCCCCGAGGTCACCGAGCTGCCCGATTGGCTCAGCCAGGACGAACTCGACCACTACATCGCGGAGTTCTCCCGCACCGGTTTCACCGGCGGCGTGAACTGGTATCGCAACTTCGACCGCAACTGGGAGACGACCCCGCAGCTCGACGGCGCCCGTCTCACGGTTCCGTCGGCGTTCATCACCGGCGCCGACGACCCCGTTGGCGTCCTGAGCCCATCGAGCGTGATGGACGAGTGGGCCGACGACCACCGCGGCACCACCACCGTTCCGGATGCCGGCCACTGGGTGCAGCAGGAGAAGCCCGACGAGGTCAATGCGGCGCTGCTCGCCTTCCTCTCGACCCTCGACCTCCCGACCGCCGACACCGGAGCTGCCTGATGCGCGCCGTCGCCCTCAAGTCCGGGTCGTTCCACGTCCGCGACGACATCCCCGAGCCCGAGCCCGAGCT
>JBFJNI010000193.1:0-3808 GCA_041618235.1 Acidimicrobiales bacterium | reverse complement strand
GCCGGCGGTCGCTGTGGGTCGGGAGATCAGCGTCGGCATCGGAATCTGCGGCGAGTTCCCGGTGGCTCGGGGTTCCCGTCCGAAATGTGCACCTGACAACGCCTGGGACCGAGCGGAGTCTGGTGAGTGGCCTCGGCAACGGGCCAGGGGCCGCCAAAGGGGGCAAGGACATGATCTTCTTCCAACGGATGCTCACGTTGCGTGGACCGCTCGACGAAGTCGGGGCCTGGGCGATGGAGATCACCGAACTGGTGAACAAGAAGTCGGACTTGGACGTGTCGCTGTGGCAAGGGGTCTTCGGATTCCCGGTGGGCACGATGGCGTGGAGCACGCGGGTGCCGAACCTCACCGAGCTCGAGCACGCCATGGACGGCCTCGCCGGCGAGAAGGCCTACCTCGATCTGGCCAACAAGGCCGCCGAATGGGTCGAGACACCGCCGACCGACTCGCTGCTCCGGCTGGTGCACGCGGCTGGACCCGAGTACCAGCGGGGCGATGTCGGGACGTACTCCGAGGTCACCGCTGCGGTGCCGGCCGAGGGCAAGATGCGCAAGGCCATGGAGTTCGGGACGCAGATCTGCGATTACCACTCGCAGATCACGCACTCTGCGGTGCTGTTCGCCTCGAGCGCCTACGGCGCCTTCGGCGAGCTGCGCTGGCTGGCGATGTACGACAGCGCCACCGCCGTCGACAACGCCGCAGAGATCATCTCCAAGGACGACGACTACGCCAAGGCGATCGACGACGCCGGCGACCTCTTCGTCGAAGGCAGCGCGCAGCGCGGGTTGGCGCGGCGCATCGCCTGATCGCAGCCCACGGTCGACACCGTGGACCGGTCGCATCGTCCGGCGGGGGGCGATGTGACCGGTCCCTGACCGCGTCTAGCCCATCCACTCACCGACCCAGAAGGCGCCGAGTCCGGACGGGTCGAGCAGGGCGTCGGCCTCGACGGCCCGACTGCGCATCCGCATCGCGACCAGGTCGGGCGCCGACGCATGGGCCTGCCAGTGCACCCTCCCCGCGGCGACGAGGTCGTCGATGCCGTGGGCTCGGAGCCAGTCGGCCTGGGTGGCGCTCGACGTCGGCGGGGGAAGCTGGTCGTGAGGGACGACGACGGTGACGTCGCGGGTACCCGGGCCGACGAAGGGCTCGGCGACGAGCTCGTGGTCGGCGAACGCGCGGACCCAGTCGGACCAGGGCCGCCGGGCCAGCGCGCTGGTGGCGTCGGTGTAGTCGAAGCAGACGAGACGCCCACCGGGCCGGAGACGGCCGCAGGCGCCGGCGATCCACGTCGAGGCGACGGTTGCCAGTGGGATGCGGGGCCCGCCCGTGTCGGGTGAGGTCGAGCCGTCGGGCTCGACGTGGACCTCGACCCACCCTTCGGGCGTGCGCTCGAGCAGGCCGAAGGGGAGGTTGTCGAGCAGCTCGTTGGCGACGATGACGTCGGCCGTCGCCGGGAGCCGGTCGGTGGAGGTCACCCCGTCGGGGTGGTGCGCACGCTGGGCAGCCGAGCGCTCGACACAGACGAGCTGCAGGGCCGGCGCACACTCCGGCGCGGCCGCCAGGACCGTGCGGGCCAAGGTGCCCGGGCCGGCGCCGGCGTCGACGACGACCCACGTGTCAGGTGCGCCGGCGTCATGCCACCACCGATCCAGCGCTCGGGCCAGGACCGCACCGAAGAGCGGCCCGACCTCGGGGCTCGTGATGAACGAGCCGCCACGCCGGCCGGCACGACCGCCGGTCTCGTAGAACCCGGACACCGGGTCGTAGAGCGCACGGTCGACGAACTCGTCGACCCGCAACGCGCTACCCGAAGTCGGCGAGGAGGAAGGTGGCCTCGTTGCCCAGGCGGGTGGCGAGGTCGGACACGCCGAAGGCGAACGTCGCCACGATGGTGATGCCGATGGCAGCGGTGATGGCGAACGGGAGCACGACGGGCGTCTTGTCGCCGTCAGGCACCAGGTTCATCCACATCTCGCGAGCGACGTTGGCGTAGTAGTACAGCGCGATCACCGAGTTGACGGCCACGACGGCGCCGAGCACGTAGCCGGATGCCGTGTTGGCATCGGCCAGCGAGCGGAAGACCATGAACTTGGCCAACCAGCCGCCGAGCGGCGGGATGCCGGCGAGGCTGAACAGGAACAGCGACATCAACACGGTGAGGCCGGGGGCGTACTCGAAGAGCCCACCGAACGACGAGATCTCGGCCGACCGGGTCTTGCGGGCGATGCCGATCACCACGGCGAAGGCGCCGAGGTTCATGGCGGCGTAGATCACCAGGTAGGTGACGACGGCCCGGGCCGACAGCTCGGACTCGACGGCGAGGGGGGCGAGCATGAAGCCGGCCTGGGCGACGCCCGAGTAGGCGAGCATCCGGATCATGTTGGTCTGACGCAGGGCGATCATGTTGCCGATGGTCATGGTGAGCGCGGCCAGGACCCACATGAGCGGGTGGACCACGTCGGTGCGACCGGGGAACGCCAGGAAGATCACGAGCAGGAGGGCGACGAAGCCGGCGGCCTTCGACGACACCGCGAGGAAGGCGGTGATGGGCGTGGGAGCACCCTCGTAGACGTCGGGCGCCCAGGTGTGGAACGGAACGGCGGACACCTTGAAGGCGAAGCCGACCACGGTGAAGACGATGGCGAGGGTGACCAGCGGCGCGTTGCCCGCACCGCCGGCGATGGCCTCGCCGATCTGGGCCAGCCGGGTGTCGCCGGCCACGCCGAACAGCAGCGACATGCCGTAGAGCAGGATCGCGGAGGCGAAGACACCCATGAGGTAGTACTTCACGCCCGCCTCGTTGCCCTCGAGGTCGCGCTTGCGCCAGCCGGCGAGCATGTAGGCGGGGATCGACAGCAGCTCGAGCGCCACGAAGATGGTGATGAGGTCGCGGGCGCTGGCCATCACGGTCATGCCCAGCACCGAGCACAGCAGCAGGAAGTAGTACTCGCCCTCGGCGTAGTCGCCTTCGGCGATGTAGTTGGTCGACAGCAGCACGACGACGTAGGCCGACAGCAGGAAGAGCGCCTTGAGGATCAGGGCGAAGTTGTCGACCGCGTAGGCGCCGTCGAACATCACCCGGTCGGCACCGTCGATGCCGAGGGTGATGACCGGGATCATCGCGGCGAGCAGGCCGAGACCGGCGACCGACGACACGAACGGGTTCTTGCCCTCGGGCTTGGCCAGGTCGACGAGCAGCGCCAGCACCAGCGCGCCCGTGAGGACGAACTCGGGCGCGAACGCATGGAAGTCGATCTCGGGTCGGACGAAGTCCGACACCTGGGCGAGGACGGCGAGCATCGGATCAGTTCCCCGTGGCGGCGGCGATCGACTGGGCCACGTTCACGATGGTCCCGTCGGTGATCTTGAAGATCAGGTTCGGGAGGACGCCGAGGACGAGGATCAGGACGAGGATGGGAGTCCAGGCGAGCCACTCGGTCGGCTGGACGTCGAGGATGTTCTCGTCGTTCTCGAACTCCTCGGACGGCACACCGAAGGCGGTGCGCTGGTAGAGCCAGAGCAGGTAGCCGGCGGCGAGGACGGTGCCGATGGCGGCCACGACCATGTAGCCACGGAACAGCTCCTCGGAGAGACCGGCGGCGGGCTGGTAGGCGGCCAGGATCGCCGGGAACTCGCCCCAGAAGCCGGCCAGGCCGGGCAGACCGAGCGACGCCATGGTGCAGAAGCCGAGGATCCAGCCCATGCGGGGCGCCGAGACCAGGAGGCCGCCGAGACGCTTGATCTCGAGGGTGTGGTAGCGCTCCTTGAGCGAACCGGCCACGAAGAAGAGCATGCCGGTGATGAG
>JBFJNI010000192.1:0-3809 GCA_041618235.1 Acidimicrobiales bacterium | reverse complement strand
GCATCGGTGCCGTCCTCGGCTGGTGGTCTGCGGACACCGCGACGCACCTCCCTTCGGCGTCGGGCCGCCAGGCCGGGTCGAACCCCTCACACCCCCGCACCGAGGCATCCAGGTCGACCGGTGCCCCACCGTACGGATCGGTTGACCCCGTGTCAGTAGGTCAAAAGGCCGGTTCAGCGCTCGGGGAGGTCGATGCGCCCGTAGACCGTGACTTCCTGGCGCAGGGGCACCAGGTCGCGTCGGTACTGGCGATGCGTCGACGCGACGGCCTCGCCGTGGGCACGGAGCGCGTCGGCCAACTCGTCTCGGAGCTGGTCGATCTGGGCCTCGAGCTCCATCACCTTCTTCACGCCGACGAGGTTGAGCCCTTCGTCGGTGAGCTCGGACACGCGACGCAGCATGGCGATGTCGGCGTCGGAGTAGCGACGGCTGCCCCCACTGGTGCGCGCCGGGTCGACCAGACCCTTGCGCTCGTAGATGCGCAGGGTCTGGGGATGGACGCCGGCCAACTCGGCGGCGACGGAGATGATGTAGACGGCGTGGTCTTGATCACGGGCCATGGATCACACCCCCAAGTGCTCTCGTGGCGAACCCTTGGAGACCGAGGCCAGGGCCTCGATCGCCTTGCGTTCCGCTGCGGACAGCTTGGCAGGCACGGCGACCTCGATGGTGACGAGGAGCGAGCCGTTGCGCCCACCCTTGCCTGGCGCGCCTCGGTCGGCGAGCCGGAACACCTTGCCCGAACGAGTGCCCGCGGGGACACGGATCTTCACCGTCTCACCGTCGAGCGTGGGCACGAGGATCTCGGCCCCGAGGGCCGCTTCGGCGAAGGTGACGGGCACGGTGATGGTGAGGTCGTCGCCGGTGCGGCCGAACAGCGCGTGGGGTGCGACGTGGACGACGACGTGCAGGTCGCCGGGCGGACCGCCGTTGCGGCCGGGACCGCCCCGGCCCTTGAGTCGGATCCGCTGGCCGTCCCGGACGCCGGAGGGCACCCGGACCTTGACCTCGCGCGGACGGAGCTCGACGCCCCGACCGCTGCAGTTCGTGCACGGGGTCTCGATGACGACCCCGGAGCCCTGGCAGCCGGGGCACGGCTGGGAGAACGAGAAGAAGCCCTGGTTGTCGTCGAGCACGCCCCGTCCGCCACAGGTGGAGCACACCAGCGGCGTGGTGCCCGGTTCGGCCCCCTTGCCGTCGCACCGCGAGCACGCGGCCTCGGAGGTGAGGTGCACGGCGGTGGTGACGCCGGCGATGGCGTCCTCGAAGCTCAGATGGAGCTCGGACTGCAGGTCGGTGCCGCGCTGCGGACCGGTGCCGCGCTGGGGGCCGGTGCCGGCCCCGGGTCCGCCACGCGACGCTCGGGCGCCGCGACCACCTCGGTTGAACAACCCGCCGAACAGGTCGCCCAGGTCGCCGAGGTCGGAGGCGTCGAAGCGCATGCCCCCAGGGCCGCCGGCACCGCCCATGCCGCCGACGGGGCCCATGCGTCGGACCTCGTCGTACTCGGCACGCTTCTTGGCGTCGCCGAGTACGTCGTAGGCGGCCGATGCCTCCTTGAAACGATCTTCGGCGGCGTCGTCGCCGGGGTTCTGGTCGGGGTGGTTCTCCCGCGCCAGCTTCCGGTACGCCTTGGTGATCTCCTTCTGCGTGGAGGTCTGCGACACGCCGAGCGTGGCGTAGTAGTCCTTCTCGAACCATTCACGTTGCGGCGCCATCGCAGCTCACCTCCTGTCGGCCGATCGAGGGATCACCGGTGCTCCGTCAACCGGAGACCTTGACCATGGCGGGGCGGATGACTCGGCCCTGCCACAGGTAGCCCGTGCGCAGCACCTCGCTGACGACGGGCTCGTCGTGGGCCGCGTCGGGGTCGCCCGGCTCGTGGACCACGGCTTCGGCGACGTTGGGATCGAAGGACTCGCCGACGGGGTCGACCCGCGACAGGCCCTCCTTCTCGAGGAACCCGTAGAGCGCGCCGGCGACGGCCTCGACGTGTTCGCTCCCTTGCGATCGAGCGGCGTCGACCGCGTCGAGGACCGGCAGGAGCCGCTCGACGAAGGCGCCCTGCGAGCGGGCCACCTCGTCGGCGAGCCGCTTCTGGACCAGCTTGCGGAAGTTGTCGAAGTCCGCTGCCGTGCGGCGGTAGGCGTCGAGGAACTCGTCGCGTTCGGCGACGAGCGCGTCGATCTGTTCGGGGGTGAAGTCGTCAGTGGCACCGGCGACGCGGGGTTCGACGTCGCCGGGCGCGACATCGTCGGGCACGGCATCGTCGGGCACCAGGCTGGCCGACTCGGCGAACGACTGCTCGTCGCCCGCCGGGTCGCCGGTCTCGTCGGCATCGGTCGGTTCGGGTTCCGGGGTCATCGGGATCCGATCACTCGTCGACGATCTCGGCGTCGACGACCTCGTCGTCGTCGGCCGAGGTCGCGCCCGAGGCGGCCCCGCTGTTGGGGTACTCGGCGTCGGACTGGGCCGCCGCCTCGTAGAGCTTCTGGGTGAAGTCCTGCGAAACGGTCATGAGCGACTCGGTGGCGTTCTTGATGGCCGCCACGTCGTCGCCGCCGAGGGCGGTCTTCAGGCCAGTGAGGGCGTCTTCGACCTTGGTCTTCTCGTCGCCCTCGAGCTTGTCGCCCTGTTCCTTCAGGAGCTTCTCGGTCTGGTAGACGAGCGTGTCGCCCTGGTTGCGGGCCTCGGCCTCTTCGCGGCGCTCGGCATCCTCGGCCGCGTGGGCCTCGGCGTCCTTGACCATGCGCTCGATGTCGTCCTTGGCGAGCGAGCTCTGACCGGTGATGGTCATCGACTGCTCCTTGTTCGTGGCGCGGTCCTTGGCCGACACGTGCACGATGCCGTTGGCGTCGATGTCGAAGGTGACCTCGATCTGGGGCACACCACGGGGCGCCGGCGGCAGCTCGACGAGCTGGAACTTGCCCAGCGTCTTGTTGAACTGGGCCATCTCGCGCTCGCCCTGGAGCACGTGGATCTCGACCGAGGGCTGCATGTCCTCGGCGGTGGTGAAGACCTCGGTGCGCTTGGTGGGGATGGTGGTGTTGCGCTCGATGAGCCGGGTCATGACCCCGCCCTTGGTCTCGATGCCGAGCGACAGCGGCGTGACGTCGAGGAGGAGCACGTCCTTGACCTCGCCCTTCAGGACTCCCGCTTGCACTGCGGCGCCGACGGCGACGACCTCGTCGGGGTTGACGCCCTTGTGGGGGTCGTTGCCGGAGATCTCCTTGACCATCTCGGTGACGGCCGGCATGCGGGTGGAGCCGCCGACGAGGATCACGTGATCGAGGTCGCCCTTGGAGAGGCCGGCGTCCTTCAAGGCCTGCTCGAAGGGGGTCCGGCAGCGCTCGAGGAGATCGGCCGTGAGCTCCTGGAACTTGGCTCGGGTGAGCTGCTCGTCGAGGTGGAGCGGGCCGTCCTGGGTGGCGGTGATGAACGGCAGGTTGATCTGGGTCGACTGGACCTGGCTCAGCTCGATCTTGGCCTTCTCTGCGGCCTCCTTGAGGCGCTGGACCGCCATGTTGTCCTTGCTCAGGTCGACCGAGTGGGCCGACTTGAACTGCTCGGTGAGCCAGTCGATGACGCGCTGGTCCCAGTCGTCACCGCCGAGCTGCGTGTCACCGTGGGTCGACTTGACCTCGAACACGCCGTCGCCGATCTCGAGCACCGACACGTCGAACGTGCCGCCACCGAGGTCGAACACCAGGATCGTCTCGTCTTCGGAGCCCTTCTCGAGGCCGTAGGCGAGTGCGGCTGCGGTCGGCTCGTTGATGATGCGCAGCACCTCGAGGCCGGCGATCGTGCCG
>JBFJNI010000191.1:0-3819 GCA_041618235.1 Acidimicrobiales bacterium | reverse complement strand
GGGTGGGCTGGTAACCCACGGCGGACGGCATGCGGCCGAGGAGGGTGGACACCTCGGAGCAGGCCTGCACGAAGCGGAAGATGTTGTCGATGAACAGCAGCACGTCCTGGCCACGCTCGTCGCGGAAGTACTCGGCGATGGTGAGGGCCGAGAGGGCGACACGGAGGCGCACGCCCGGGGGCTCGTCCATCTGGCCGAACACGAGGGCGGCCTTGTCGAGGACCGACGTGTTGTCGTCGATCATCGTCTCGCCCATCTCGATGAACAGGTCGGTGCCCTCACGGGTGCGCTCGCCCACGCCGGCGAAGGCGGAGACGTCACCGAACTGGGAGGCGACGCGGTTGATCATCTCGGTGATGAGCACGGTCTTGCCCACGCCGGCACCACCGAACAGGCCGATCTTGCCGCCCTGCAGGTACGGGGTGAGGAGGTCGATGACCTTGATGCCGGTCTCGAACACCTCCTTCTTGGGGGCGAGGTCGGCGAAGTCGGGGGCGGCGCGGTGGATGGGCCGGTAACCGTCGATCTTCGACATGTCGAGTGAGGGCACGTCGAGGGGCTCGCCGAGCACGTTGAGCACGTGGCCCAGCACGCCGTCGCCGACCGGCATCTGGAGCGGGTGGCCGAGGCTGCGGACCTCGGTGCCACGGACCAGGCCGTCGGTGGGCTTCATGCAGATGGCCCGCACGCGGCTCGAGCCGAGCTGCTGGGCCGTCTCGGCCACGACGGTGATGTCCTCGCCGCCGACCGTGATGGTCATCTCGAGCGCGGTGTTGATGTCGGGCAGGGCGCCGACGGGGAACTCCACGTCGACGACGGGGCCGGCGATGGCGACGATACGACCGGTCTTCAGGTCGGCGGTCCCCGTGCCTTCGTTCGTGGGGCCAGTGTTCTCGGTGACGGTCATCGGGGCTCCTAGCGGTTGCGGTCGACGGAGTCGACGAGCAGGTCAGAGATTGCGAGTGCGTTGTCGGGGATGAGATCCATCTCGGTGTTCTTGCCCTTGCGGAGGGCCTCGGCACCGCTGACGATCTCCATGATCTCGGTGGTGATCGAGTCCTGGCGGGCACGGTTCATGGCCCGGGACAGCTTGATGATCAGCTCTTCGGCGTTGTCGGTGGCCGACTTCATCGCCCGCTGCTGGGCGGCGAAGAACGAGGCCGCGCCCTCGAGGAGGGCGGCGAACAGACGGGCCTCGGCATACCGGGGCAGCAGGCGCTCGAGGATGACGTCGGGGCCCGGCTCGAACTCGTAGTCGGCGGCGGGGCCACCGGCGGGAGCGCCCGTGGCGTCGGCGGTGAGCGTCGAGGTGTCGAGCGGCAGGAACTGGCGGGTGACCACCTGCTGCGTGCCGGCCGACAGGAACTGGGTGTAGACGATGTCGACGCGGTCGTAGGTGCCGTCTTCGAACTTGGGGACGACGGCGGCGGCGATGGCCCGGGCGTCTTCGTAGGTGGGCTCGTCGACGAAACCGGTGAAGGAGTCGTCGATGGCGAAGCCACGGAAGCGGAAGTAGCTCTCGATCTTCTTGCCCACGACCACCAGTGCGGTCTGCTGGCCGGCGGCCCGATGGGCGGCCTGGTTGCGCTCGGCCATGCGGATGGCGTTGGTGTTGTAGCCACCGCACAGCCCGCGGTCGCCGCCGATGACGATGGTGGCCACCGTCTTGATCTCGTCGCGCTTGGCGAGCAGCGGCGCACCGCCACCCGCTCCGGCCGCGGCGAGGTTCCGGATCACCTCGGTGATCTGCTCGGCGTACGGACGGGCGGCGAGGACGCGCTGCTGCGACTTGACGATCCGACTGGCAGCGATGAGCTCCATCGCCTTCGTGATCTTCTTCGTGGTCTGCACCGACTTGATGCGTCGGCGCAGGATGCGTTCCTTACCGCCTGCCATGGATCAGACCTCGGCCTGCTCGGTGGTCGAGAACTGGTCGGTGAAGCCCTGGAGGGCCGCCTCGAACGCCTCGACGTCGCCGATGTCTCCGGTGGTGCGGATGCTCTCGAGGATGTCCTTGTGGCGGGTCTCGAACCAGACCAGCAGCTCGCCCTCGTAGCGCTTGACGTCCTCGACCGGGATGCCGTCGAGGAAGCCCTGCGTGCCGGCGTAGAGCACGGTGACCTGCTCTTCGACCTTCAGCGGGCTGTTGAGGTTCTGCTTGAGCAGCTCGACGAGGCGGTAGCCGCGGTCGAGGGTCGCCTGCGACACGGCGTCGAGCTCGGAACCGAACTGGGCGAACGACTCGAGCTCGCGGAACTGGCTCAGGTCGCCCTTGAGCGTTCCCACGGCCTTCTTCATCGCCTTGATCTGGGCGGCACCACCGACTCGGGACACCGACTGGCCGGTGTCGAAGGCCGGGCGGATGCCCGACTTGAACAGGTCCTCCTGGAGGAAGACCTGACCGTCGGTGATCGAGATCACGTTGGTGGGGATGTAGGCCGAGATGTCGCCGGCCTTGGTCTCGATGATGGGCAGGGCGGTCAGCGAACCGGCGCCCTTCTCGTCGGAGAGCTTGGCGGCACGCTCGAGCAGACGGGAGTGCAGGTAGAACACGTCGCCCGGGTAGGCCTCGCGGCCCGGCGGGCGGCGCAGCAGCAGCGAGACCTGGCGGTAGGCCTCGGCCTGCTTGGACAGGTCGTCGTAGACGGCGAGGGCGTGCTGGCCGTTGTCCATCCAGTGCTGGCCCATCGCGCAGCCGGCGTAGGGGGCGAGGTACTTGAACGGCGCCGGGTCGGAGCCGCCGGCGACGACCACGACCGTGTACTCCATGGCGCCGTACTCGGTGAGGGTGTTCACCGTCTGGGCGACGGTGGACTCCTTCTGACCGACGGCCACGTACACGCACTTCACCCCGAGGCCCTTCTGGTTCAGGATGGTGTCGATCGCGATGGTGGTCTTGCCGGTCTTGCGGTCGCCGATGATCAGCTCACGCTGGCCACGCCCGATGGGCGTCATCGAGTCGATGGCCTTGATGCCGGTCTGGAGCGGCTCGTGCACGGGCTTGCGGCCCATGATGCCGGGCGCCTGGAGCTCCATGCGGCGGGGCTCGACGTTGGTGAGCGGGCCCTTGCCGTCGACGGGGTTGCCGAGGGCGTCGACGACGCGTCCCAGCAGGCCGTCGCCGACGGGAACCGAGAGGATCTCGCCGGTGGCCTTCACGGCCTGGCCCTCGTTGATGTGGTCGACCTCGCCGAGCACCACGGCACCGATCGACTCTTCGTCGAGGTTGAGGGCGAGGCCCTTGGTGCCGTCGGCGAACTCGAGGAGCTCGTTGACCGCGCAACCGGGCAGGCCGGTCACACGGGCGATGCCGTCACCGACCTCGGCGACGCGCCCGACCTGGGCACGGCTGAGCGAGGGGTCGAAGTCCTCGAGGTTCTTGCGGATGGCGGCGGCGATCTCGCCGGCGTTGATGTTGAGATCCGTCATTGGATGGGCTCCGCTCCGGGGCGTTTCGTTCAGATGGCTTGCTTGAGCTGGTCGAGTCGGCGGCGAACCGAACCGTCGATGACGGTGTCGCCGATCTGGGCGACGAGGCCGCCCAGGACCGTCGGGTCGACGATGACCCGAACCTCGACTGGCTTGCCCATGGACGTCTGCAGGGCAGTCGTCAGGCGTGACTTCTGGTCGTCGGTGAGGTCGATGGCCGACCGGATCACCGCGAGCTGCGTGCCACCCTCGGTCGCGCTGAGGGTGACGAGGGCTTCGGCGATGCTGGACAGGTCACGGACCCGGCCGGTGCCGACGATCATCGACAGGAGGGCGACGGTGCTCTTCGACGCCCGGCCCGACAGCAGGTCTTCGATGACCTGCTGGCAG
>JBFJNI010000190.1:0-3905 GCA_041618235.1 Acidimicrobiales bacterium | reverse complement strand
GATGGAGTCGATCGCCTGGACGAACACCAGCCTCACGGCGGTGACGGTCGACGTCGTGGTCTACGGCTGGCTGGTCGGTCCCGATCAGGCCTTCACCATCACCGGTGTCGGCGGCACCTCGCCCGTCTACGACGGCTACCTGGTGGGGCTCGATCTCCTCGGGCTGTTCTGAACCGAGCCCGCGCAGGAAACTCGCTTTCCACCGCGCGTTCTCGTCCCTACGGTGCGACCATGGAGCTGTGACTCGTCCCCATCCGTAGTGATGTCGGTCGATGCGGCCGTACGACGAGAGGAGCAGCCATGTCAGGCAAGCCGAAGCGCGGTGGTCGGGTGACCGCCAAGGGAACCAAGCCACCGGAGAAGAAGCGGGTCGAGCAGAAGGACCAGCCGGACGCCCCGGACACCTTCACCGACAACCTCCCCGGCAAGGTCCAGCGCAAGCAGCAGCGCGTGGCCCGGCCCATCAGCCACAACCGCGGCAACCGCTGATCCGCTCGCACCGCTGAGGGTCACCGCCGTCGGCGAGCCTCCGCGGTCATCCTCTTCTTCGTCGCGGCCCAGCTGCAGATCGGACACACGGTCAGGTCGTGATGGAGGGCCGGGCAGTACTCGCGCCCGAAGTAGATGATCTGGAGGTGGCGGTCGTTCCACGTCTCGCGCGGGAACACCGCCTTGAGGTCGCGCTCGGTGCGCTCGACGGTCGTGTCGTTCGACAGCCCCCACCGTGCCGCGAGGCGGTGGATGTGGGTGTCGACGGGGAACGCCGGCACGCCGAACGCCTGCGCCATCACCACGCTGGCGGTCTTGTGGCCGACGCCGGCCAGTGACTCGAGGAAGTCCCAGTCGGCGATGACCTCGCCGCCGGCGTCGACGATCTGGTGCGCCATCGTCGACAGGTTCCGCGCCTTGGTCGGGGCGAGGCCGAGCTGGCGGATGTGGAACAGGATCTCCTCGGGCGACAGCGCCGCCATCTCCTCGGGCGTGCCGGCGGCGGCGAACAGCGCCGGCGTCACCTCGTTCACCTTCTTGTCGGTGGTCTGTGCCGACAGCGCCACCGCGACCAGCAGCGTGTACGGATCGGTGTGGTCGAGCGGGATCGGTGGATCGGGATAGAGGTCGTCGAGGATCTCGCCGATCCGTTCCGCCTTCTCGGCACGTCGCATGGCGTCGACGCTACGGGGGCGTCGATGCGAACACCTCGGCCAGACCGTCGACCATCCAGTGCTGGTCAGCCGGGAGGCCGTGCGCCAGCGGGCTGCGCTGGCTGAGTCCCTCGGTGAGGTCGATCGCTCGGCCGGTCAAGGTCGGCGCGTCGGCCGGCGCGCTCCCGCGCGACACGGTGACGGTCCGGCCGATGTCGACGAGCAACTCGACGTCGGGGTCGGTGGCGACGATGCCGAGCTGTCCCGATCGTGACTCGTCGGCCCAGACACCGAACGACGGCGACAGCCCGACCGCGTACGCCAGCGCGGCCGCGATCTCGGCGTCGTCCTCGACCACGTCGAGGCCGAGGGGCAGGCCGATGTCGCGCTCGTGGATCCAGCAGTCCCACAGGGCGTGATGGACCATCGTGACGAGGGTGACGTGGCCGGGTGGGGCCTCGGCGGTGCAGTTCCAGGCGTCGTCGTCGAGGCCGTCGACGGCATCGCACAGCGCGGCGGTGGTCGACGCGAAGGTCGCTCGGACGTCCTGCGGCGTCATTCCGGCCTTGCTCGCGACCATCTCCCTCGGCGTCGCCTCGGGATCGAACGACGCCAGCACCCTGCTCGGCGCGCCGGCGATGCCGCTGGCCATCGAGAACGCCCAGAAGCCGTCGACGTCGATGAGGTGGGTGAGCACGTTGGCGACGGTCCAGCCCTCGCACCGGCTCGGGGTGGCCAGCTGCTCGTCGGTCAACGTGGCGACGGTGGCGGCGAGCCGGCGGCGTTGCGAGAGGAAGGGCTGGCGGATGGCGGCCGGCTCGGCCAGCACGTCCACGGGCGGGACGTCGTCGTAGCGAGGGTTCAGCTGCACGCGGCCATCCTCGCGGACCGCCTGCGGTCTCACCCACGTGGGGCGGTTGCTCCCGCGACCAGGGTTCCGATCAGGAGCACGATCTCGACGTACAGCAGTCGCATGAGGCCCACCGACGGCGCACCGTCGATGACGATGCTGACGACTCGTCCGGCCACCAGCGCCACCATCGCGACGCCCATCGTGACGAGGGCTGCCCGTCGCAGTCGTCGGCGGAACGCGCCGAGCAGCGCCATCGTCGCCACGGCGATGAGTCCGCCCGCATAGCCGGTGCGCACGACGTGGAGTGCGTCGACCGTTCCGACCGCCACGTCGTTCCCTGCGACCACCGACGCCGGGTCGACCAGATAGCGCATCCCCTGCCAGCCGACGACGAGACCGGCGAGCACCAGCCAGCCGCGGACGACAACGACACGTCGGAGGGTGGAGAGGTCGTTACCCGGGTCGATCGCCACACCGCACGAGACCACGCCCCGCCGGCCCGCGCAAGGCGGGTTGGACCGGCGGGTGCTCGCCCGTCTGCGCGACTACACGCGTCCGGGATTCCACCCCGACGACGTCGACACCCGCGAGCTCATCGACCGCTGGAACCGCGAGCTGTTCGGACCCGACGGCCAGCTCACCGACCGACTGGCCGACTGACGGTCAGCGGCCGACGGCCTGGCGTTCCGCGACGTTCATCGGGAACTGCGTGGTGCGGGCGACGTCGGCGAGGGTGCCGGCGCCGCCGTCGGAGGCGGACCAGCGGACCGACCAGATGATGGTGGCGGTGGCGGAGTAGGCACCGCGGCGCTGATAGGTGTGGCTGCAGTCGGTGGCCTGGTCGGCTTCCGGTCGGTCGTCGTCGTACGGAATGCCGGGGCCCGTACAGGTGACGGTGGTGCCGTCGCCCATGTCCCACACCGTGTGGCGGGGCGTGGCGGTGGCGGTGACCGAGAGGCCGGGGATGGCGGCGGTGGCGGTGATCGGCTGCCACGCGGCGGGGTCGATCCACATCCACGTGTCGATGCCGACGAGCTGGTTGATGGCCATCGACGGGCTGGTCCGCGGCTCGGGATACCGGATGGCGAGCTCGTTGGTCGCCCGCTGCGCGAGTTCGTCTGCCGTGATGATCGTGACGCCGGGTTGGTGGCGGAACAGCCGCTCGACGACGACGGTGCCGGCGGCGTCTCGGCACACGAGCCAGTAGTAGTGGTCCTCGACCAGCTCCTGCGTCGGCCCGACCGAGATGCCGATGGCGACGATCCCCTGGCCGACGACGCCGATGATGTCGTGCAACGTGCACTCGAGCCGTCCGCCGCGTGGCGCCGGCTGCGAGACACGGCCGTCGCTGCCGGCGGTCAGAACGACGTCGCCGTCCTGTTTCTGCTCGGCCTTGTTCTTCTCACCCTTCAGATCGGCGTTCGCCGGAGCACTTGCGAGCAGGAACGCACTCAAGACCACGGCGGCTGCGACAGCTAGGCGGACGCGCACGAGGGCTCTCCGTCGACGGGCTCTCTCGTATCCGCGAGCTTCCACTCACCGTCGTGGAGCTCGAACACGTTCCTGAGTGCATACGTCTCGACGTTTTCATCGAGTACTTCTCCGGTCTCGACGTCAACCACCGCAATGCCATCAACGGTGCACTCGTAAACGATCGCCTCGGATGCTGACTTCACGTCAATCGCTACCGGCACCGGCGCGAAGTTGCTCGCATCATCTGGACGACGGGCGACCTTCCCCTCCTTGAGGAACTCGGAGATCGAGTCCAGCAGCGCCTCTCTGGCGTCGCCAGTGAAGTGTTTCTCGATGAGCGGGTTCGCCGGATCGGGGTTCTCGAGGATCGTGACGAACGCGTCCCATTGATCGAAGAACGCTTGCTCGACGGCCACCTTGGGGTCCTCGGTGGTGGT
>JBFJNI010000189.1:0-3937 GCA_041618235.1 Acidimicrobiales bacterium | reverse complement strand
CGTTGCCGAGGCCACTCACCAGACTCCGCTCGGTCCCAGGCGTTGTCAGGTGCACATTTCGGACGGGAACCCCGAGCCACCGGGAACTCGCCGCAGATTCCGATGCCGACGCTGATCTCCCGACCCACAGCGACCGCCGGCGTACCCTGCGCGCGAGCGGTCCCCCGTAGTCTCGTGACGTGCCCCCCGAGCTGACCTCCCGCACCGCCACGATCGCCGGTGTCGACACCCGGACCGTCACGGCCGACGGTGACCCTGATCGTCCGCATCTGTTGTTCCTGCACGGCTTCTCGGACTCCGCCGACGGCTGGCGGCGAGTGCAGCGTCGCCTCGGCAAGGCCGGCATCGGGTCCACCGCCGTCGACCAGCCGGCCCACGGACGAGCGGGGCCGCTCGACCCCGACCGCGGCGTGGTCGACCAGTTCGTCGAGTTCGCCGCCGCCGCCGCACGAGAGGCGATGGTCGGCGACCGTCCGATCGTGGTGGTGGGCAACTCGCTGGGTGGGGCGCATGCGCTGCTGCTCGCCCAGCACCACCCCGAGCTCGTCTCCGGCGTGGTGGCGATCTCGCCGGCGTCGTTCGACCACCCCCGCTGGTTCGGTGTCCTCGACCGTGACGGCGTGCAATCGCGGGTGGGTCGCGACGGCGTCGCGATGCCACGTCGCGTCGGGCGCGTCGTCATGGGCCCCGCGCTGCGAGCGGTGGCGTTCGGGCGTCCCTGGCGGGCCCCATCGGGCTTCGTCACCGACTGGCGAGCGCACTTCGCCGACCCCCACCGTGGCCCGGGGCTGCGTCAACTGTCGCTGCGCGTCGCCGAGGAGTACTTCCACGCCGACCCCGTCGATCTCCGTGCCATCCGCCAGCCGGTGCTGGCGTTGTGGGGCACCCGCGACCGACTCACGCTGATCAGCAGCCGCCAGCAGTTCGAGGACGAGATCGCCGATCTCACCTTCATCCCGCTCCGCGGCATCGGCCACATGCCCCAGCTCGAGGTGCCCGGCCTGACCACCAAGTACCTCCTCCGCTTCGTCGACCAGCTCGCCAGCGCGCCGGCCTGAGCTCGGGTCGTTGTCGATGGACTCCTGGGACGACGACGTCGAGCTGCAACGGTCGCTCGATCGCAGCCGCGACCGCCGGCGCCGCATGGCGCAGCTCATGGTGCTCATCCTCGTCGTCCCCATCGGGGCGCAGCTGGTCTTCGTGTCCACCGGCGTTGCCGTCCACTACGGCGTGATGGCCGTCGCACTCCCGGCAATCGTCCTGTGGATCCTGTGGCGCGGCCGGGGCGGCGACGACGGCGGCGCGGGCGATCCGACACGGCGGTGACGTCTGTGCTTTGCTGACAACACCCGTTGCCAGTTTCGCCCACCCGACCACGGAGCCTCATCGCACATGGCTGCCACCACCGACGCCACCGATCGCGACACCCTCTCGCCCGACGAGTCGGCCGCCTTCCGCCAGCGCTGCATCGACTTCCTCGAGCAGCACGCCACCGGCATCCACCTCCACGGTGATCCCGACCCTCGCGCCGAGAAGCGCCTGCTGGCCGCCAAGGAATTCCAGGGCAAGCTGGCCGATGCCGGGCTCGCCGGACTCCAGTACCCCGCCGAGTACGGCGGCCAGGGCCTCACCAAGGCGCACGACAAGATCTGGCGCGAGTGCTACGCCCAGTACCCGTACATGACGTCCGAGCTCACCATCAGCCATGGCATGTGTCTGCCGATGCTGGCCGAGTACGGCACCCACGAGCAGAAGGCCGCCTACCTCGCCGACAACATCGCGGCCCGCACCGTCTGGTGTCAGATGTTCTCCGAGCCCGGTGCCGGCTCCGACGTGGCCAGCCTGCAGTCCCGCGCGGTCCGCGACGGCGACGAGTGGATCCTCAATGGCCAGAAGGTCTGGACCACGCTCGCCCACCTGTGCGACTACGGCATCATCATCGCCCGCACCGATCCCGAGCAGCCCAAGCACGCCGGCATCTCGATGTTCATCGTCGACATGAAGAGCCCGGGCATCGAGATCCGCCCGATCCACCAGATCGACGGTGGTCTGCACTTCAACGAGATCTTCTTCACCGACGTCCGCATCCCGGCCGAGAACCTCGTCGGCGACCTCAACAACGGCTGGCGCCTCGCCACGGCCATGCTCATGTACGAACGGGTCGCCATCGGCGGCGGCAGCACCGACGGCGTGACCCATGCCGGCGCCGACGCCCTCATCGCGGAGGCGCGCACCCGCGGCCTCCTCGACGAGCCGGTGGTCCGCGACGACCTCATGAAGCTGTACGTCCAGGAATCGGTGAAGTCGATGAACTCACTGCGGTCGAGGGCCGAGCTGAAGGCGGGCAAGACGCCCGGGCCGGCCGGTTCGCTCGGCAAGCTCCAGGGCACCCTCGTCGGTTACCTGATGCGCGACCTCTCGATGCGCATCGTGGGCGCCGACAGCGTTGCGTGGGCCGACGAGGGCGGTCAGCGCTGGGCGCACCAGTCGATCCGGATCATGGGCGGCGGCATCGCCGGTGGCACCAACGAGATCCAGAAGAACATCATCGGCGACCGCGTGCTGGGCCTGCCGCGCGACATCAGCGTCGACAAGAACCTGCCGTTCAAGGATCTCAAGGTCGGGACGCAGCGCAGCGACGACTGAGCCCGTCAGACGTCGAAGCCGGCCCGCTCGCGGAACTCGGCCGTCGTGTTGGTGTGAGGGAACGGCTGGTCGGGGATCGGCAGGTCGAGCGCCTCGCAGATCGGCTCCCACCCGGCGCCGGTCTGCCAGATGAGCAGGCGGTCGGGGTCGGCGGTGGCGCGCACGTCGGCGTTCCACGCGTCGACCGCCGCCATGGCGGCATCTCGGTCGAGGAAGTCGGGCGTGAACCGGTCCTCGAGCATCGCGATCGCCATGTCCCACCACGGGTTCGTGCCGGGCTCGTCCCATTCGTCGCGGGGCTTCTTGAAGCCCTCCAGGATCGTGCGGTCGGCGGAGGCGAACCACTCGTCGGCCGGCCGCTCGGAGTGCAGGATCAGCGCTTCAGGGTAGACGTCGGCCAGCTCCTTCCAGCACGCAGCCGAAGGCCAGTCGACCGTGGCGGCGTAGCCGTCGTACAGCGCATCCCAGTCGACCGGGCGCCCCTTGATCGCGTCGAGCCACTGCGAAGGATGATCGGGGTGCTCGAAGCACTCGACCATGTGGTAGCAGGGGGCGCCGAGCAGGATCTCGAGCGCCTCCTTCATCGACTTCGTACCCGTGCGACCGAGGCCGCTCCCCACCACGCGCAGCGTCATGGGCGGAGTCTGCCAGCACGGTCCACGTCGTGTCCGTCAGACGGTCTGCTTCCAAGCGTTGAAGTAGGTGATCTCGCGTGCCGGTCGCCGAGGAGCGGGGGAGAAGGACGTGCCGGTGTAGTACCCGACGGGGAGCATGGCGATCTGGGTCACGGTCTCGGGGATGCCGAGCAGCTCGGCGATCTCCTGCTCGTGGACGAGATGGAACGTGGTCCACGCAGAGCCGAGGCCGCGGGCGCGGGCCGCCAACTGGAAGCTCCAGATGCCGGGTGACACCGAGCCGTGGTAGCCGGCGACGGCGAAGTTGGGGGCGTCGTCGGGGAGTCGGTCGAGGCGCATCGGGATGACCATCGCCGGCACCTCGGCGATGTGGTCGACGAGGTACGCGGCCGAGTCGACGACGCGCGTCTGACGCTCGTCGAGGTCGCCCTCGTTCGCTGCGAGATACGGGCGGCCGACGGCCTGGTACTTCTCGGCGATGACCGCCTTGAGCTCCGGGTCGTCGACGACGAGCCAGCGGTTGCGCTCGCGGTTGCCGCCCATGGGGGCGTGGCTGGCGATGTCGATGCACTCGAGGAGCAGGTCGCGGGGCACGGGCCGGGTGAGGTCCATGCGCTTGCGGACCTGCTTGGTGGTCTTCAGCAGGCGGTCGATCT
>JBFJNI010000188.1:0-3981 GCA_041618235.1 Acidimicrobiales bacterium | reverse complement strand
GGTCGCGGTCCATGCCCTCGTGCTCGGCCATGAACTCGAGTGCCGCTTCCAGCGGCCAGCCGGCGACCGCCGGCGTGGGGTGCAATGCGCCGACGAGCTCGAGCACCGAAGCCGGCGGTGTGGAGAGGCGTCCCTCGACCATCGACGCGAGATGCTGGACGTTGGCGACCGCGACGATGGACGGCTCGGGTTCGGAGTCGACGTAGGAGCAGAAGGGCAGCAACGTCTCCCACACCATGTCGATGGTGATCTGGTGCTCGGCCCGGTCCTTCGCCGACGCCAGCAGCGAGGCGGCGAGGCGGGCGTCGGTGGCGGGATCGCCACCACGGGGCGCCGTTCCGGCCATCGGATGGGCCCGGACGGTCTCGCCCGACCGGGAGACCAGCAGCTCGGGGGAGGCCCCGACCATCGGTCCGATCGAGAACGTGTGGCAGCCGGGGAAGGTGCGACGGAGACGGTCGAGGATGGCTCGACGGGGGAGCGGGGCATCGGCAGTGACCCGGACCTCGCGAGCGAGGACGACCTTCTCGAAGCCGCCCTCGGCGATGCGCTTGGTGGCGAGCTCGACCGTGTCCATCCACCTGTCGGCGTCGCGGACGGCCTCGACCTCGAAGCGGGTGGCGCGCCCCTCGTCGGCGACCGGTGCGACGAGCGGGAGATCGGCGTCGCCGACGCGGGTGACCCAGCGGGTGCCGTCGGCCCGGCGACCCACGATGAGCTCGGGGACGACGAACGCCGCCGCGGCGTCCGGCGAGAACGGCAACGCGGCGAAGGCCACGGGGCCCGAGCCGGGCCGGGCGACGGTGTCGTCGACCTCGATGGTGGCGAGGGCGTCGTTGACGAGCGAGAGGTGGTGCGGCGCGAGCGACGGGATCTCGATGCGCAGCGCCTCGCCGCGGCCCGCGAGGCCGTCGGGCCCGTTCTCGAAGACCACCCCGTCGGGGCCGGCGACGTCGAACAGGTCGACGTCCGCATCGAGCCGTTCGGTGATCGCTCGCATCAGGCGTCTCGGGTCCCGGTGTAGAGCTGGCTGATGCCGCCGCTGAGCAGCGTCCGCTCGGCGTCGGCGAAGCCGGCGTCGACGATCATCTGCACCAGCTCTTCGGGCGGGGGGAGGTAGGCCATCGACTTGGGCAGGTACCGATACGCGTCCTTGTTGGACAGCGCGCCGCCGATGAGGGGCACGACCTTGCCGAAGTAGATCGAGTGGCCCCACCGCATGACCGGGTTCGGTGGCTCGGAGGCGTCGAGCAGGGCGATCCGGCCGCCAGGGCGGACGATCCGTCCGAGCTCTCGGAGCATCGGCGGCAAGGCCACGAAGTTGCGCAGCGCGAAGCCACAGGTGACACCGTCGAGGGACGCGTCGGGGAACGGCAGCGCCAGCCCGTCGCCCTCGACCAGCGGCGCCGTCGTCCGCGCCGAGGCGAGCATGCCGAACGACAGGTCGACGCCGATGGGGCGGTGCCCGGCATCGACGAGGTCCCGGCACATGTCGCCGGTGCCGCAGGCGAGGTCCATCACGATCGAGCGAGTTCCCAGATCGAGCGAGCGGATGGCCGTGCGGCGCCACCCGACGTCGAGCCGGAAGGTCATGATCCGGTTCACGAGGTCGTAGCGCGGCGCGATGGTGTCGAACATCGCCCGGACGGCCTGGGCCTTCTCGTCGCCCTCGGGGAGGTGGTCGGCGTCGGGCATCGAGGGTGCGGTCACGCCGCAAGCCTACGGAGCACCGGGCGTCGCGGCACCGCAGGGAACCCGTCGTAGAGTCGTCCTGTGTCCGCCGAGTCGCACTTCCAGATCGCCGGGATCCCCGTCCGGATCGAGCCGGTGTTCTGGATCGTCACGGTGTTCTTCGCGTTCAACCTCCAGGATCCCGCCCTCATCGTGATGTGGGTGGGCGTCGTGCTCGTGTCGATCCTGGTACACGAACTCGGTCATGCGTTCGCTCTGAAGGCGTTCGGTCAGTCGTCGAGCATCGTGCTGCACGGCTTCGGCGGGTTCACGTTGTCGCAGCGGCGTCTCCGCCGGACGCAGAGCATCCTCGTGTCGCTGGCCGGTCCGTTGAGCGCGCTCGCGCTCCTCGGAGTCCCCGCCTACCTCCTCCGTGAGAGCGATGTGGGCATCCAGTGGTGGTTCGACTACGACGGCGGGTTCGGCCTGTGGCCGTTGGTCTACTTCGCGGTCTACGTCAACATCTGGTGGTCGATCGCCAACCTCTTGCCGATCCGTCCCCTCGACGGCGGCAACGTGATGACCGAGCTGATCGGCATCGACAAGGCACGGATCCTGTCGATCGTGGTCGGCGCGGCGGCGGCGGTCTGGGCCTACACGCACTCCGACGCATTTCGCTACGCGGCGTTCTTCGCGGCCTTCCTGGCCTTCATCAACTTCAGCGAGTACCGGCGCTCGCGGACGGGTGAGGCCGCACCGTCGGCGTTCGATGTCGAGGGACCCGCGCCGGGCGGCGGTCGAGATGGCGGCGTGCCGCCTGGTCAGGGTCATCCATCCGGTCGGCCGGGCCCGAGCCGTGACCGCTCCGGTTGGCCGACAGGACCGCCCCAGCACCGCCCGCCGATGGCACCCGCCCAACCGCGCGTGTCTGACATCCCTGGTGGGGTCGACCCCACCGCAGCCGAGTCGTTCGCGTGGAACCTGCTGCGCAAGGGCGATGCCGCCGGCGCCCGGCGCGTGCTCGACCGGGCGACGGGCGATGTCGGCCCCTTCGTCCGTGCCACCACACAACTCGCGGCCGGCGAGGGGATCGAACCCCTGGTGTCGGCGTACCTCGCCAACCCGTCCGGCCCGTCCAACCTGGTTCCCGCCTCGGTGGCGGCCGACGGAGGGCAGGCCGTCGCGCTCGCGCAACGCCTGGTCGGCTCGGGGCCGGGCGGAGCCGATGCCGCCGGCAGCATCCAGACGCATCTCCACTACGCCGAGCGGTTCGAGCACGCAGCCGCCGTCGGCGAGATCGTGTATGCCGCGGTCGGCCCCTCGAAGGCGCAGACGGCGTTCGACGTTGCCTGTGCCTGGTCCCGTGCTGGTCAGGCGGACCGGGGGCTCCATTGGGTCCGTCGGGCGATCAGCGACGGCTTCGCCGCACGCAACCTGCTCGACGGCGAGCCGGACCTGGCCCTCGTTCGCGCCGCGCCTGGATGGGCGGAGGTGCGTGGTCAGCTCGGCTGATCGACGCCGACCGCCGCTGTGGCGACGGGTGACGATCTGACCGAAGTCGTCCAGATCGGCCACAAGCTCCGAACACGGGGCATGCCCTCCGAACCCGACGCTCCCCTCACCGAAACCATCCGATCGCGAAACGAACGACGCTGCGAGCGCCTGCTCGGTCGGTCCGAGCTGCTCGACACCTCCGATGTCGATTGGCACGCCGCCGCCGACGTCGAGCTCGACCGGCAGACGCTCGCCACGCTCGTGTACATGCGAGACGTCGAAGGCTTCACCCCGCGGTACCTCGATGGGTTGGGCGGGCACGCCAGCACGCGTTCGGATCCCCTCGTCTCGCGCTTTCTCGACGTCTGGGAGGCAGAGGAGCTGGCGCATGCTCGAGCCCTCGAGCGGTTCATCGTGGCCTACGCCCAAGGCCGCGGCATCGACCTGCCGGCTCCGCAGCCTCCTCCGCCCCATGCCCCCTCGGCCGTGGAGCGAATCGCGTTGACGGCGAGCCGTCCGATCGGGCACGTCGTCACCGCGACGCACATGGCCTGGGGAGCGACCAACGAGCTGCTGACCCTGAACGGCTACCGGATGCTGGCGGAGGGCACCTCGAACCCGGTCCTGGAGAGCCTCCTGTCTCGGATCGCCGCGCAGGAGTCCCGTCACTACGGCTTCTACTACCTCCAGGCCGAATGGCGGTTGGCCGAGAGCCGTCTGGCTCGTCGCGTCGTTCCTCGCCTGCTCCGGCGTGCATGGACGCCGGTCGGCGTCGGAGAGGGCTTCAAGCGACCCGACGAGTTCGAGGTGATCTTC
>JBFJNI010000187.1:0-4139 GCA_041618235.1 Acidimicrobiales bacterium | reverse complement strand
TCGCCCGACCTCAGCGAGGTCGAGGAGCTGCCCGAGCAGCACGCCACCTTCATCGACGCCGTCGAGTACGTCGCCAACGTCGTGCAGCAGGTCGCCGACGAGATCCCGGTGTCCGACCCCGACGACGACTCGCCCGAGGCCATCGCCCTCTTCGACGCCGACGGTGGCCTCTACGTCGTGGTGAAGTGGGGACCGGACGAGTACGGGTTCCTCTGGGCCGACGACGACGGCGAGCTCGAGACGCTCGACGCGTACACCTCGCTCAAGGAGGCCATCCTGCTGCCGGTGCTCGACGAAGAGCTCTTCGGAGACGACTAGACCGTCGGCGCGGCCGGGACGGCCTTGGGGATCAGCTCGAAGTCGTCGAGGTCGGCGTGGTTGGTGCGCCGGCGGTACTCGGTGGTGCGGCCGACCCAGTTGTTGGTGACCTTGCCGCCCTGGAGGTACCAGCTGTCGTCGATGAGCACCCACGCCGAGTCGGCCAGCCGCTCGGCCAGCTCGTCGTTGTAGGCCTGTTGGACCTCGGGGCGCACGTCGACCGCCTGGATCGACCGGGCGGCCATCTGACGCAACAGCGAGAGCAGGTAACGGACCTGCGACTCGATCATCAACACGATGGACGAGTGCCCGAGGTTGGTGTTGGGGCCGTAGAGGAAGAACAGGTTGGGGAAGCCCGAGACGCTGATGCCGAGGTGGGCCTGCGGACCGGTGGTCCACTCGTCGTCGAGGCGGCGACCGTCGCGCCCGGTGACCTGCATGGGCGTGAGGAAGTCGTGGGTGTGGAAGCCAGTGCCGACGACGATGACGTCGACCTCGTGCTCGGTGACCGTGCCGTCGAGCGCCGTGGTCACGATGGCATCGGCGGTGACCTTGGCGATGGGCTGGGTCTCGATGGCGACGTCGTGCTGTTCGATCGCCTCGTAGTAGTCGTCGGAGAAGAGGATCCGCTTCGCGCCCATCGGATAGTCGGGCGTCAGCTTCGCCCGCTTCTCGGGGTCCGAGACGGTGGCGGCCAGGTGGGCCTGCGACATCTTCTGGGCCGCCGGGCGCAGACGGGTCGTCTTCTTCATCAGCTGGTAGCCGACGATGTCGGACTTGAACCAGAGGCCGAAGCGGCGAAGGTTGCGTGCCATCCGGCTGCGACGGATGAGCGCCTTCTCGAAGTCGGAGTAGTCGCGGTCCTTCTTCGGCACGATCCAGTTGGGGGTGCGCTGGAAGATGGTGACCTGCTCGGCCTGGGCGGCCACCGGCGGCACGTACTGCACCGCGCTCGCACCGCAGCCGATCGAGGCCACCCGCTTGCCGGTGAGGTCGACGTCGTGATCCCACTCGGCCGAGTGGAAGACCGGGCCGGCGAAGCTGTCGAGCCCGTCGATGTCGGGCCACCGCGGTCGGCTGAGCTGGCCGGTGGCCGAGACGACCACGTCGAACCGCTCGGTGGACCCGCCGCCCTCTTCGCCCCCGTTGATGCCCACGAGCCAGTCGCCGGCCGAGTCGTCGAAGCGCGCCTCGGTGACGACCGCGCCGAATCGCAGATGGGGACGGAGGTGGTAGGCGTCGGCGCAGTGCTCGAGGTACGCCTTGATCACCGGCTGGTGCGACCACTTGTTGGGCCAGTCGAAGTTCTCGAACGAGTACGAGTACAGCGCCGACGGGATGTCGCACTCGGCGCCGGGGTAGGTGTTGGCCCGCCACGTGCCCCCCACCTCGTCGGCCTTCTCGAACACCGTGAAGGTGTCGATGCCCTGGCGCTTGAGCTGGATGGCGAGGCCGAGCCCGGCGAAGCCCGACCCGACGATGGCGATGCGTGGCACGACAGGTCCCCCTGGATGGACGCCGGGTCGGAGGGACCTCCGACCGATCTGGCAACGACCGTATCCTGTTGGGGGGACGATCGGACAACGGATGCGCAGCCGTTCACCGACGGCGGCCGCGCCGACACGGCGGGTGGCGAGCGCGGAGAACTTCTGCGCGGCGTCGGTCGCTGGGTAGGAGGTCCTCCCCCACGAGGAGAAGAACCCCGACGTGCCCGACTTGTCCGACTCCGAAGCGCTGGTCCGAGGACCCGAGTCGCGCCACGTCATCGAGGCGGTCGATGCGCTCCTCCGCGACGACCTCGGCACCGCCCGGGCCATCGTGCGCCGCGGGTCCGAGACGCTCGGCTGGCGGCCGGTCGCCCACCGCCTCGACGTCGCCGGTCGCAACCTCGTCGCCGACGCCGACCTGGGCGTCGACGGCCCCGGGGTCATCGACGCCCTCCCCGAGCTCATCGGGTGTCACTGGATCGAGGCCGGAGAGCTCTATTGGGTGTCGGCGGTGCTGGTCACCTGGTGCGAGGGTGGCGCCATCGACCACGACCAGCTCTGGACGGCGCTGCTCGCGCTCGGCTGGCTGGTCGACCGGGCCGGCTTCCCGGCCGAGGTCGTCGTCTAGCTCGGCGGTTCCCCGACCACGACGCTCCCGGGTGTCGGCAGTACGCTGGGCGATCGTGGCAACCGACGAGGGGAACGCACCGGCCGAGTTCGAGGTCCCGTCGCGCGGCACCGCTCGGCGGGTCGCCGTCGTGGCCGAGGACGAACCCGGCATCCGGTCGCTCATCGTCTCGCTGCTCACGCTCGACGGCTGGGAGGTGCACGCCACCGACACGGGCGAGAACGTCGCCGAGCTGCTCGACGAGCACAACCCCGTCCTGTGTCTGCTCGACGTGATGATGCCGGGCAAGGACGGCGTCGAGGCGATGGAAGACGGTCGCTCCCACGGTCACGGCCATCAGGACGGCACGGTCTACGTGATCCTGACCGCCCTCGCCGGCGACGAGGACGTCATGCGCGGCGTCATCTCCGGGGCCGACGACTACATCACCAAGCCCTTCGACGTCGACGACCTCTCCGATCGCGTCCAGCGGTGGTGCGAGGCCACGGGCTGGGAGCTCGTCGAGGCCGAGCACCCCGGCGTCGTCCACGAGCACTTCCGCTACTGACCCCCGGGGAACCGCTGTCATGTCCGACCCGTCCATCGCGAAGCGCCTCACGGGCTCGGCCCTGCGCGACGCGGGCGACGAGGAGCTGGTCGGTCGGTTCCAGAGCGAACGCGACCGCGATGCCGTCAACGAGCTGCTCCGCCGGCACGAGGGACTCGTCCTCTCGGTGGCGCGGCGGTACTTCGTTCCCGGCGGCGACCAAGAGGACGTCCGCCAGCAGGCGATGATCGGCTTCTGGAAGGCGGTGCGCGACTTCACCGAGGGCGCCGGCGCCGCGTTCCCGAGCTTCGCCCGCACGTGCATGCAGCGCCAGGTCATCACCGCGGTGAAGGCGGCCAACCGCATGAAGCACGCGCCCCTCACCGAGGCCGATCGCATCGCGCACCACGACGCCGAGCACGACGAAGACGGCGGGGCCGCGGCCACGCAGCTGCCGGCGGTCAGCCACGAGGACTCGTCGGTCGACCGCATGCACATGGACGACAGCGGCGGCATGCCCTTCGGCCTCTCCGAGATCGAGGGCCTGCTCGAGGCCTACGGCCACGAGGCCGTCCACGAGCTGCTCCGGATCCACTTCGAGGGCAAGAGCACCCGCCGCAGCAAGGACGAGCCCGACCGCCTCTCCGAGAACGAGGCCCACGTGCTCGTCGGCCTGCTCAGCGGCAAGAAGTACCGCGAGATCGCCGACCAGCTCGACCGATCCGACAAGTTCGTCGACAACACCGTGCAGCGCCTGCGGGCCAAGCTCCGCCACCTGCTCGAGGAGTAGCCGACCGCCGACCCGGCGGGCGACGGGCGCCCACGTGGGTCAGGCGCCGGGGCGGCTGCGGAACCAGTTGACGGCGAAGGTGCCGATGGTTCCCGCGATGCCGAGCAGCCACAGCGTGACCACGACGCCGAGGTCGGGCGTGTCCTGGGTGATCCGGGTCGAGCCCTGGACGAAGACCGTGGTCGTCGGCGCCGTGCTCGGGGCCGACGGTGGTGCGGTGGTGGTCGTGGTCGGGGGTTCGGTGGTGGCCGCCGGACGTGTCGACGTGGGCGCTCCGGCGGTGGTCGGTGGCGAGGTGGTGGTCGACTCGGCCGGCGCCGTGGTGGTGGTGCTCGTCGGCTTGGTCGTCGTGGTCGGGCGCGTCGTGGGCGTGGTGACGGGAAGCGTCGT
>JBFJNI010000186.1:0-4177 GCA_041618235.1 Acidimicrobiales bacterium | reverse complement strand
TGGAGTGTGAGGCGGGTGAGACCGCTTCGGATTCGGGTTCGAATGGTGTGGATGACACGTGTGAGCCGGTGGAGTGTGAGGCGGGTGAGACCGCTTCGGATTCGGGTTCGAATGGTGTGAATGACACGTGCCTCCCGGTGGAGTGTGAGGCGGGTGAGACCGCTTCGGATTCGGGCGACAACGGCGTGGACGACACGTGCACCGAGGTGCTCTGCGACGCCGGCGAGACGCCCACCGACTCGGGCGACAACGGTGTCGACGACACCTGCCTCCCGATCGAGTGCGAAGCGGGCGAGACCGCGGCCGACTCCGGTGACAACGGTGTCGCCGACACGTGCGTCGAGGTCCTGTGCGACGCGACGGAGAACGCTTCGGACTCCGGTACCAATGGCGTGAACGACACCTGCACCGAGACGCCGCCGACCACCACACCGCCGACCACCACACCGCCGACCACCACACCGCCGACCACCACACCGCCGACCACCACACCGACGACGAAGCCGACCGAGGTCCTGCCCTCGACGGTGACCGGGCCGGCGGCGCTGCCCAACACGGGCACCGACGCCGTGGTCCTCGCCGGCTTCGGAGCGCTCATGCTCCTCGTCGGCTTCGGGATGACCCAGACGGGTCGGGTCCTGCGGGCCGAGGTGCGCACGCGGCAGCGCTGATCAGCGCACGCATCGAGTGATGCACGCGGAACGGCCCGGCGAGCGATCGCCGGGCCGTCTGCGTTTTCGTGGGTGGCGCGCCGGACGGGCGCTGCGGATCAGCGACGGATCAGAGGAACTCGGCGAGGTCCTCGAGCAGGGCACCCTTGCCCTTGGCGCCGATCATCTTCTTGGCCGGCTGGCCGTCCTTGAACACGATGAGCGTCGGGATCGACATGACGTCGAAGCGCCGGGCGGTGTCCTGGTTCTCGTCGACGTTGAGCTTGACGACCTTGATCTTGCCGGCCTGCTCGGTGGCGATCTCGTCGAGGATCGGGGCGATCATCTTGCACGGGCCGCACCACTCGGCCCAGAAATCGACGATGACGGCCTCTTCGGCGGCGCCGATGGTCTCGTCGAAGGTGGCGTCGGTGACGGTCTCTGCGGACATGTTTGGGGAACTTCCTTCGTTCTCGTGGGTACAGGTCAGACAACCCGGTCAGGGCGGTCAGTATTTCGCGGGAGCCGCTGAGCCGAAGCGCCAGCGAGGCGGGTGACGAGCCGGTCTTGGAGTCTGCGTCGTACGCAAGTCGGCGACAACGGAGCCAACTTCACCAGTTCGTCGCGGTGCGTTGCTCGTCGATGTCGTCGTGGGCCTCGAGCCAGCGTTCGGCGTCGATGGCCGCCATGCAGCCCGAGCCGGCGGCGGTGATGGCCTGGCGGTAGGTGTGGTCCTGGACGTCGCCGCAGGCGAACACGCCATCGACGTCGGTGGCGGACTCCATCTCGGTGCCGCTGGCGCCGGTGATGAGGTAGCCGTTGTCCTCCATGGCGAGCTGGCCCTTGAACAGGTCGGTGTTGGGCCGGTGGCCGATGGCGATGAACAGACCGGTGACGTCGAGCTCGGAGATCTCGTCGGTCTTGAGGTTGCGGACCTTGATGCCGGCCAGCTTGGTGTCTCCGAGGTACTCCTCGACCGCCGAATCCCACAGGAACTCGATCTTGGGGTTCTTGGTGGCCCGGTCCTGCATGATCTTGGAGGCACGGAGCTCGTCGCGGCGATGGATGATGGTGACCTTCGACGCGAACTTGGTGAGGAAGGTGGCCTCCTCGATGGCCGAGTCGCCACCGCCGACCACCGCGATGTGCTGGTCACGGAAGAAGAAGCCGTCGCAGGTGGCGCAGGTCGACACGCCGTGGCCGATGAGCTCGGTCTCGCGGGGCAGGTTCAGCATCAGCGACTGGGCGCCGGTGGAGACGATGACCGTCTTGCCGCGGTAGGTGGGCTCGCCGGCGTCCGGATCGCCCACCCACACGCCGAAGGGCCGGGTCGAGAAGTCGACCTTGGTGACCTTCTCGGTGCGGATGTCGGAGCCGAATCGCAGCGCCTGCTCACGCATGCCGACCATGAGCTCGGGGCCCATGATGCCGGTGGGGAAGCCGGGGAAGTTCTCGACGTCGGTGGTCAGCATGAGCTGGCCCCCGGGCTGGTCGGTGGTCGAGGACGGTTCGCCTTCGATCACCAGCGGCTCGAGGTTGGCCCGAGCGGCGTAGATGGCGGCGGTCAGGCCGGCGGGGCCGGACCCGACGATGATGACGTCGTGGACGTCGGTGGGGGAGTCGGTGCTCATGGGTCTCGCGGTCTGTGGTCTAGGCCCGACGGGCCTTGCGGAAGAACAGGTACAACCCGGGGAGCAGCAGCAGGATTCCGAGGATCGTGTGCGCCGCCCAGGTGTGGGTCTCGCCGAACACGGCGTCGGGCAGGTAGTTGTCGAGCATCCGGACCGCACCGATCACGAAGATGATGAGGGCGACGGTTCCGAGCGAGATGGCCATGGCGGCGAAGACGGCGTAGCGGGCCGCCTTGAGGGCCGGGCCCGTGGTCTTGTCGCGGATCTTGCCGACCTGGTCGACGATGGTGTCGGCCGCCTGTGCCGGCCAGTCGCGGTCGTCCATGGGCGGGGGCACGGGGGGCGAGGCGGGTGACGTCGTGGCCATGGGGCGTCACCCTACCGATGGCGTTGGCCGGTCACCGCCGTGGGACGGAGACCGCGGGACGCGTAGCGTGTCGTCGTGGCCACTCCCGTCCCGACCCCGCGGCTCCTGCTCGGCATGACCGTCGGTGCCGTCGTGGCCACCGTCGGCGCCCTGTTCCTGGGCGAGTACGAGTTCGACGAGGCGTTGCCCATCGGCGCCGGGGTGCTGCTCGGCTACATCATCGCCGAGGCCGTGGTGTCCATCGGCAAGCAGCGCTCGCGCGCCCTGGCGCTGATCGTGGCGTCGTGGGCCGGCGCCGCCGTGCTCCTTGCCGGCCACCTCGACGCCAACGGGAACGAGTCGATCAAGGCCGGTGCGTTCCTCAGCGCCGGCGCCTCGGCCATGGTGGCCGGCCTTCGGGCGCACGCGTGGTTCGCGAAGCGGAAGACGGCCTCGGTCTGAGACCGAGCTCCACGGCGGCCGCCGCTCAGAGTGGCCGGCGCAGGGTGACCTCGCAGGTCGCGTCTCGCACCACGACCAGCTGATCGACGCCGTCGGCGTCGGTGTGGGCCACGGCCGTGGCGTCGTCGCCGGCGAGCACCACGGGCACGACGATGCGCACCTGCGCCGGGTCGATGGCGGCGACCCGCACGGCGTCACAGGGGTCGGACGAGCGCATGGCCGAGTCATCGCCGTCATCGGGTTCCGACGGTGCCCCGTCGCTGCCGGCGGTGGGCGCCGCGGACCTGCCGTCGAGGCGGTTGCGCACGTACTCGGCCAGCGCCTGATCGTCGGCGAACGCAACCCGCGGCTGGACCGTGCCGGTCGACGGCAGCATCTCGGCGTCGCCGGCGGTGTCGAAGCCATCGACGGCCTCGTCGGCAGCGACTCCTCCGGTCGTGCCTGCCCCCGCCCCGGAATCTTGACGGATCTCTGCGTCGAGATCTCCGGTGGCCATGTCGGAGGCATCGGTGTCGCGCCCTGCCAGGGTCGCGACGCCCACCACGAGGGCGATGACCACGGCCGCGGCGGCCACGGCCCCCATCGGCATCCGCTGGGTCCACGGCCGGCGGCGGGAGGCGAGGTCGGTGACCGGGGAGGAAGGGGTCCCGGCCACGGGCTGGGCGTCGAACGCGGCGAGGGCGGCGGCGACCTGGGCGTCGACGGTCGCGGCCGGTGGCGAGTCGATGGCCAACCGGTCTCGCACCGATGTGAGCACCTCGACGCGCCCCAGGAGGTCGACGTCGGCCTCGACCAACGTGAGCTCGTCGAGCGCGGCTTCGCCGTCGAGGTAGGCGCTGGCGAGCTCGTCGCGATCCGGGCCGTCGGAGGTGTCGAAGAGATCGGTCATGGTCGAGGGGTTGGACGTCGGGAGGGGGGCGGCTGGTTCCCGCCCGGGTCGGGGACCTCGCCGGCAGGGTCGGTGGTCGGGACCAACAGCTCGGCCAACCGGGCCCGGCCCCGGGCGATGCGCGACCGGACCGTGCCGGGCGCGAGGTCGAGGATGGCGGCGATCTCGGCGTAGTCGTGGCCACCGAGATCGCGCAGGA
>JBFJNI010000185.1:0-4180 GCA_041618235.1 Acidimicrobiales bacterium | reverse complement strand
CTGCCCGACCCGGAGCCACTGGAGGCATCGCCGCCGAGGTCGCGGACGCCGGCGCCGTCGTCGTCGCCGCAGGCAGCGATGCCGGCGACGGCGAGCACGAGGAGAGCACACGAGAGGGATCGGGAGAGCCGCATGGTCAGGAGGTTAACCCGACTTAACAGCCGGGAGGCAAGAGGACCGGCCCGTGCCACGCAGCGGCGGTTTTCGAGCGATCGGGTGTCGCCGCTACCATGGCCGGACACCTGCGTTTGGGCCAATGACGTCCCATGTTGCAGAGCCAGAACCACGTTCGACTCTCCATCGGGACACGCACAATGCATCTTCCCCCTCGCAAGCAGGGTCTCTACGACCCCGCGTACGAACACGACGCCTGCGGTGTCGCCTTCGTCGTCGACATGCACGGCCGGCGCAGCCACGACATGGTCCAGAAGGGCCTCCAGTCGCTGTGCAACCTCGACCACCGTGGCGCCACGGGCGCCGAGGACAACGTCGGCGACGGCGCCGGCATCCTCACGCAGATCCCCGACGACTTCTTCCGAGCGGTCTGCGACTTCGACCTCCCGTCGGCCGGCACCTACGCCGTCGGCATCGGCTTCCTCCCCAGCGATGCCGACGAGGCCGACAAGACCGCGACCCGCATCGACGAGATCGTCGCCAGCGAGGGCCTGCAGGTGCTCGGGTGGCGCGAGATGCCCATCGACGACTCGATGATCGGCAGCTTCGCCAAGGACGCCGAGCCCACCTTCCGCCAGCTGTTCGTGGCCGGCGGCGAGGGCACGGGGCCGATCCAGGGCATGGACCTGGAGCGCCGCGCGTTCATCCTGCGCAAGCGCCTCGAGCACGAGGCCGGCCTGGGCGACGGCGAAGGCATCTACTTCCCCAGCCTCTCGGCTCGCACCATCGTCTACAAGGGGATGCTCACGCCGCCGCAGCTGCGTGACTTCTTCGGCGACCTCACCGACGAGCGCTTCACCTCGGCGCTCGCCCTGGTGCACTCACGCTTCTCGACCAACACGTTCCCGTCGTGGCCGCTGGCCCACCCGTACCGGATCGTCGCCCACAACGGCGAGATCAACACCGTGCAGGGCAACGAGAACTGGATGCGCGCCCGCGAGGGCACGTTCCGCTCCGACGCCTTCGGCGACGACCTGAAGCGGGCCTTCCCGATCATGACCGGCGGTGCGTCCGACACCGCCCGCTTCGACGAGTGTCTCGAGCTGTTGCACCTCGCCGGCCGTTCGCTCCCCCACGCGGTGCTGATGATGGTGCCCGAGGCCTGGGAGAACCACGAGACCATGCCCGACTGGAAGCGGGCGTTCTACCAGTACCACGCGTCGTTGATGGAGCCGTGGGACGGCCCCGCGTCCATCGCGTTCACCGACGGCACGGTGATCGGCGCCGTCCTCGACCGCAACGGCCTGCGCCCGTCGCGCTACTGGGTCACCGAGGACGGCCTCGTCGTGATGGCGTCCGAGGTCGGCGTGCTCGACATCGACCAGTCGAAGGTCGTCCGCAAGGGTCGCCTCCAGCCCGGTCGGATGTTCCTGGTCGACACCGGCGAAGGTCGCATCGTCGAGGACGAGGAGATCAAGCAGACCCTGGCCGAGGCCAAGCCGTACGAGGACTGGATCCACGCCGGCCTGCTCCACCTCGACGACCTCCCGCCCCGCTTCCTCCTCACGCCCCAGCACGCATCGGTGGTCAAGCACCAGCGGACGTTCGGCTACACCACCGAGGAGCTCAAGATCCTGCTGGCGCCGATGGCGCAGAACGGCGCAGAGCCCATCGGTTCGATGGGCACCGACACGCCCGTGGCCGTCCTCTCCGACCGGTCACGGTTGCTGTTCGACTACTTCACGCAGCAGTTCGCCCAGGTGACCAACCCACCCCTCGACGCCATCCGCGAGGAGCAGGTCACGTCGATGCAGGTGACGCTCGGTCCCGAGGGCAACCTCCTCGAGCCGACCTCGGCCGCGTGCCGCCAGATCGTGTTGCCGTCGCCGATCATCTCCAACGAGGAGTTGGCCAAGCTCCTCTACATCAACGACGACAACGACATGCAGGGCTTCAAGCCCTTCGCGATCGACGGCCTGTACCCGGTCGCCGAGGGTGGGGCGGGCATGCGAGCGGCCATCGACGACGTGTGCGCCAAGGTCAGCGACGCCATCGCCAACGGCGCCAAGATCATCATCCTCTCCGACCGTTACTCCAACGAGGAGCAGGCACCCATCCCGTCGCTGCTGCTCGCGTCGGCGGTGCACCACCACCTCATCCGCGAGAAGACCCGCACGCAGGTCGGTCTCGTGGTCGAGTGCGGCGACGCGCGCGAGGTCCATCACATGGCCCTCCTCATCGGATACGGCGTCACCGCCATCAATCCGTACCTGGCGTTCGAGTCGATCGACGACCTCATCCACGAGGGCGTCATCACCGACATCTCCAAGGACAAGGCCCAGCGCAACTTCATCAAGGCCTGCACCAAGGGCGTGTTGAAGATCATGTCGAAGATGGGCATCTCCACCGCGGCGTCGTACACGGGCGCCCAGGTGTTCGAGGCCATCGGCCTCGGTCAGGACCTGGTCGACCAGTACTTCACCGGCACCACCAGCAAGCTCGGCGGCATCGACCTCGACGTGATCGCCGAGGAGGTCGCCCGCCGGCACCACTTCGCCTACCTCGACCGCCCCTCCGAAGTCGCGCACCGCGACCTCTGGGCCGGCGGCGAGTACCAGTGGCGCCGCGAGGGCGAGTACCACCTCTTCAACCCCGAGACCGTCTACAAGCTCCAGCACTCGACCCGCACCGGCCGGTACGAGATCTTCAAGGAGTACACCGAACGGGTCAACGCCCAGACCGAGCAGCTCGCCACGCTGCGCGGGCTGTTCGACTTCACGACCGACCGTGAGCCGATCCCCATCGACGAGGTCGAGCCGGTCAGCGAGATCGTCAAGCGCTTCTCCACCGGCGCCATGTCGTACGGGTCGATCTCCGAAGAGGCCCACACCACCCTGGCCATCGCCATGAACCGGCTCGGCGCCAAGTCGAACACCGGCGAGGGCGGCGAGGACCCCGAGCGCTTCGAGACCATGCCCGACGGCGATTCGAAGCGGTCGTCGATCAAGCAGGTGGCCTCGGGCCGGTTCGGCGTGACGTCGAACTACCTGACCAACAGCGACGACATCCAGATCAAGATGGCCCAGGGCGCGAAGCCCGGCGAGGGCGGCCAGCTGCCCGGCCAGAAGGTGTGGCCGTGGATCGCGAAGACCCGGTACTCGACGCCGGGTGTGGGGCTCATCTCGCCCCCGCCGCATCACGACATCTACTCCATCGAGGATCTCAAGCAGCTGATCCACGACCTGAAGAACGCCAACCCCAGCGCCCGCGTCCACGTGAAGCTGGTGTCCGAGGTCGGTGTCGGAACGGTCGCCGCCGGCGTGTCGAAGGCCAAGGCCGACGTCGTGCTCATCTCGGGCCACGACGGCGGCACCGGCGCCTCGCCGCTCAACTCGCTCAAGCACGCCGGTACGCCCTGGGAGCTCGGCCTGGCCGAGACCCAGCAGACGTTGTTGGTCAACGGGCTGCGCGATCGCATCGTCGTGCAGTGCGACGGCCAGCTCAAGACCGGCCGCGACGTCATGGTCGCCGCCCTCCTCGGCGCCGAGGAGTTCGGCTTCGCCACCGCGCCGCTCGTCGTGTCGGGCTGCATCATGATGCGGGTCTGCCACCTCGACACCTGCCCGGTGGGCGTGGCGACGCAGAACCCCGAGCTGCGGGCCCGGTTCGACGGCAAGGCCGAGTACGTCGTGAACTTCATGCAGTTCATCGCCGAGGAGGTCCGCGAGCTGCTCGCCCAGCTCGGGTTCCGCACCCTCGAGGAGGCCGTCGGCCGGGTCGACGCGCTCGACACCGCCCGCGCCGTGCACCACTGGAAGGCCGACGGGCTCGACCTGTCGCCGATCCTCCACCAGCCCGAGTCCCCCTGGGAGCAGGACCTGTTCTGCTCGAAGACCCAGGACCACGGTCTCGACGACGCCCTCGACAACTTCCTCATCGAGCAGGCGGCGGCATCGCTCGCTGCGGCCGAGAAGATCGAACTCGAGCTGCCGATCCAGAACCTCAACCGCACGGTCGGCACGATGCTCGGCCACGAGATCTCGAAGCGCTACGGCGAGCGGGGTCT
>JBFJNI010000184.1:0-4361 GCA_041618235.1 Acidimicrobiales bacterium | reverse complement strand
GGACCGTCATCAGTACCGCCAGACCTTGGTGAACTGGCTCTTGCCCTGATCGCCGATGACCGAGCCCTCGAGCTCGTAGCGGACCGGCACCTCGGAGGCGTCGTCGGGCCGCTCGCCGACGGGGATCTTGGCCTCGTCGCCCTCCTTGAGCCGACCGCTCACCAGCGAAGGCACGAAGATGCGGTTGCGCATCGCGATGCGGCGCAGCCAGCCGTCGCGGGCTCGGAACACGAGGGAGCCGAGGCCGGTGGGGAAGAACAGCAGGATGCCGAGCACGCCGATGGAGCTGGCGAGGAGCTGCCCGCCCTCGTTGCTGATCACGATGGAGACGGTGCCGATGTACAGGGCGCCGACGAGCACCGTGTACACCGAGCCGAGGCCACCGAGCACGGCCATCAGGAACATGTCGATGCTGCGCGTGGCCGAATAGCTCGACGGGCTGATGCCGTTCTGGTGGTGCACGAACAGCACGCCCGCCATGCCGGCGAGGAAGCCGCTGAACGCGAACGCCGTGAGCCGGGTGCGGACGAGGTTGATGGTGAACGACTGCGCGGCCCGTTCGTTCTCGCGCATGGCGATGAGCAGGCGCCCGGTGCGACTGGCGCGCAGACCGCCGGCGGCGAAGATGGCCAGACCCAGGAAGACGAGACAGACGTAGTAGAAGACGCGCTCGCCCGAGGCGGTGTCGACCCACAGGATCTTGGGACGCTCGACGGTCTCGGGCAGCAGCCACGAGAAGTAGCGACGGCTGACGAGGAAGGTCGAGCACACGACGGCGAACGCCAGCGTGGACACGGCCAGGAACAGCCCCTTGATGCGCAGCGCAGGGAGACCGACGAGCACGGCGACGCCGGCCGACACCAGCGACGCCAGCGGGAGGGCGATCAGGAACGGCACGCCGGCCGAGGTGAGCTTGCCGCCGACCACTGCGCCGACGGCGACGAAGCCGAACTGCCCGAGGCTGATCTGGCCGCCCCAGCCGGTGAGCACCACCAGGGAGATCCCGATGATGCCGTAGATGGCGTAGAGGCCACCGGTGTTGGTCTGGCTGGGCGACATGACCCAGGGATAGAGGGCGAGGATGCCGCCGAGGACCCAGAAGAAGCGCCGCAGCCCCCGCTTGACCATGGGCAGGTCGGCGAGTTCGTGGGGGATGCCGCGGATCTCCTCGGTGGCCTCCCACGTGCTGGCGCCGTCGGCGTCGACGCGGGACTCACCCCGGCGCTGGAACAGCAGTGCACCCACGACCACGAGCAGCAGGACGAGGTCGACGGTGGCCGCCTGCGAGGTCGACCAGCGCACGGACTCCTCGAAGATCGCGACGGCGTAGGCGGCGGCGACCGCGATGGGCAGGTTCTCCATGCGGGCGACGATGGCGGGCGCCAGGCCTCGCAGCAGCGTGCCCATGCCGAACGCGGCTGCCGACTGCTGCACGGTGGACGACATCGATCCGGCGCTGGCCAGCATCGAGAAGATCGCGGCGGCGGCGGCGAGGACGGCGACGATGACCCAGACGATGGACGAGAGCCGGTCGACGTCGATGCCCAGCTGGTTGGCTCGGTCGCGGTTCTCGGAGGCGCCGCGGATGGCCGTGCCGGCCCGGGTGAAGCGGAGGAACGCGGCCAGTGCGCCGAGGAGCAGGGCCGTGAAGATGACGGCAGCGACCTGGTTGCCGGTGAAGGTGACGCGGTCCCACACCCACGAGTCGCCGTCGAACGGCGTGCGGGGCGCGACGGTGGGCAGGTTGGAGATGCCCGAGTCGGGGTCGGGCTCGAAACCGAACTGCTCGGGCAGCGTCAGCGACACACCGAGCAGCGTCTGTCCGATGGCGATGGTGACGACGGTGAGCACGAGCCGCGGGGCGTTGGAGAAGCGGCGCAGGATGGCCATCTCCATGACCAACCCGCCCACCAGCGCCACGCCGACGGCGGCGAGGAGTGCGAGCCAGAAGCTCCAGCCCCAGGCGTCGCGCAGGCACAGGTAGAGGACGGCGGCGACGGCACCGAAGCCGGCCTGGGAGAAGTTGACGACCTTGGCGGCCCGGTAGACGAACACCAGGCCCACGGCGATGAGGGCGTTGATGCCGCCGAAGATGATGCCGCGGCCCAGGAGCACCGACCACGGCACCTCGCCGAAGGCCGCGCTGACGAGCTGGCCGGCGACGACGGCGCCGATGACGAGGCCGGCGCAGGTCGCGCTGGTGCGCATGGCGGGTGTCATGCGCCCGCCTCGGTGGGATCGCCCGGCTGGCTGGGGTCGTCGGCCTCGGCAGATGCGGCCGGGTCGTCGGGCGCGGTCGGTACGGTGCCGAGCGTGGCGGCCACGCTGGGCGGGATGGCGTCGTCTTCGGCCGAGCCGCCCGTGACGGTGGAGATGAAGCGGACGACGCTGTCGACCGACAGCACCTCCTGCGGCGTGGGAGGGACGGCGTCGTAGGTGCCGCCGATCTCGGTGATGTCGAGCGTCACCACCAGGGCGAACTCGACCTTGGCGATCGGGCGCTGGACGAGCGCCACGGAGAAGCGGCGGATGTTGCCGTCGGTGTCGAGCCAGACGTCGGCGGGGTGCACGTCGCCGTCGATGCCGAGCAGCTCGATGAGCCGCTCGACCAGCTCTCGGCGATCTTCGGGGTAGCGAGCGCGACGGACGTCCGCGATGGCCTTGTCGAGCGCGATGTTGACGGCGTAGTGGGTGGTCTCGACGCCGTCGATGGTCTCGGGACCGACGACCTCGATCGAACCGGTGAGCGTGCCGGCGACGAGGTCGGCGAGCACGGCCGGGTGGAACGCGACCACTGCGTCGGCGGCGTCGCCGCCGAAGGGTTCGAGCCGACCGGCGCTCTTGTCGACGTCGTCGAGATCGAGGCGGACCCACGGCCGGGCATCGTCGGCGGGGATGCCGCCGCGCCGGCCGTAGAGGACGAGGTCGTCGAAGAGGACGGACAGTCCGGACTCGTCGGCCGCGGCGAGCGTGGCGCGCGACGTCGCCAGGTCGAGCACGAACGCCCGGGACTCCGTGCCGATCGGCACGCCCCCCTCGGGGATCTCGAAGCCGGACTGGTCGCCACCGACCCCGGGTGCACCGAACCCGCCGATGCCACCCGCGGTCGGAGCGGAGACGAAACGGGACTCGACGGAGATGGTGCCGCGGACGACTCGACCGTCGAGCCGCCCCGGCGCATCGGTGATCCGTTCTTCGAGCGCGGCCTTGTCGCCGAGCCCACATCCGGCAGCCACCAGCGCCAGCACGAGCGCGAGGAGAGCGGTGGCCGCCGTGCGCTTTCTCGTTCCCCTGGAGTGGCCCATCGTTCCCCCGACGGTCGGGGAGCGACGCTCGTGTGCCGGCCCCCAGTGACCTGAGGTTTCCCTCAGCTCGGAGGAGCGTAGGAACAACCTGAGGGGTTCGTCAATTTCGTCCGGTTTCGACCGAGAACGTGTGACTGGAACGGTTCACGTGGTTCGCGCCATACTCATGGCCGGTACCTGAGCATCTGCTCAGGTATGGGGTCGGGGGGAACCGATCCCAGCATCACTCCGAGGGATCTCGGCGAAGGGGGCGGGCCGCCATGGCGAAGCCGAAGCGAAAGACGCAGGCACTGCCCGCCGTCTACCTCGCGCTCGCCGGCCTGGTCGCCGTCGTGGTCTTCCCGTCCGCGCTCCGTCCGCCGCCCGACGAAGCGACCACCTCGGCCGAGTTCTCGCCCGATGCCCCGCCCGAGGACCAGCCCGAAGCCATCATCCAGTCCCTCGAGCAGGCGGCGAGCCGCACCGCCGGCGCCACGGGTCAGGGATCGGGCGACGACGTCGAGGTCGGCGCCACGACCACCACCACGACCACGATGCCCCCGCCCGAGAAGCGGGCGCCGCGCAACCAGTGCTACGGCAACCCGCCCCGCCAGATCGAGGCCGTCTACGCACCGGCGTGCGAGCCGGCCTTCATCGGCGACAACGGCGGGGCGACCTCGTTCGGTGTCACCGCCACCGAGATCCGCGTCGCCTTCGCCCCGGATCTCAGCGGCACCACCAGCGGGCCCGAGTGCGGCGAGATCGAGGAGGACACCCCGGACCGCGGCGAGACCGGGCAGTACCGCACCTATCGCGTGCTGCGCGACTACTTCAACGCCAACCTCGAGCTCTACGGCCGCAAGCTGCGCTTCTTCTACGCCTGCGCCCAGGAGGGCACGCGCGAGGAGGAGGCCGAGCGCACCCGGGTCGTGAAGATGAAGGAGGACTTCCAGACCTTCGGTGTCATCGGTGAGTTCAACCAGACCATCCCCAAGGAGGCGGCCCGCAACGGCATCGTCTACATGGGCAACGTCGTGGTGGCCGGCGACACCTTCTACAAGAACCTCCAGCCGTACG
>JBFJNI010000183.1:0-4386 GCA_041618235.1 Acidimicrobiales bacterium | reverse complement strand
TGCGCTTCGACAAGGCCTACATCTCGCCCTACTTCGTCACCGACCCCGATCGCATGGAAGCCACCATGGAGGACCCCTACATCCTCCTCGTGTCGTCCAAGATCACTGCGGTACGTGACATGCTCCCCGTGCTCGAGAAGGTCATGCAGTCGGGCAAGCCCCTCGTGATCATCGCCGAGGACCTCGAGGGCGAGGCCCTCGCCACGCTGGTCGTCAACAAGATCCGTGGCACCTTCAAGGCCGTCGCCATCAAGGCGCCGGGCTTCGGCGAGCGCCGCAAGGCGATGTTGCAGGACATGGCCATCCTCACCGGCGGCCAGGTCATCTCCGAGGAGATCGGCCTCAAGCTCGAGAACACCACCCTCGACCTGCTCGGCACCGCCGCCAAGGTGGTCGTCACCAAGGACGAGACCACCATCGTCGACGGTGGCGGCACCGAGGACGATCTCCAGGGTCGCATCACGCAGATCAAGAACGAGATCGAGAACACCGACTCGGACTACGACCGCGAGAAGCTCCAGGAGCGTCTGGCCAAGCTGTCCGGCGGCGTGGCCGTCCTCAAGGTCGGCGCGGCCACCGAGGTCGAGCTCAAGGAGAAGAAGCACCGCATCGAGGACGCCGTCAGCACCACCAAGGCGGCCATCGAAGAGGGTGTCGTCGCCGGCGGCGGCACCACCCTGTTGCGGGCACAGAGCAAGGTCAATGCGCTGGCCCAGGACCTCGTCGGCGACGAGGCCACCGGTGCTCGCATCGTGGCCCACGCCCTCGCCGAGCCGCTCAAGCAGATCGCTCGCAACGCGGGCCTCGAGGGTGGCGTGGTCGTCGACCGTGTCCTCTCGATGAGCGGCAACTCCGAGGGCCTCAACGCGGCCACCGGCAACTACGAGGATCTCACCAAGGCCGGCATCATCGACGCCGCCAAGGTGACCCGCTCGGCGCTGCAGAACGCGGCCTCGATCGCGGCGCTGTTCCTCACCACCGAAGCCGTGATCGTCGACAAGCCCGAGGGCGACGGCCACGATCACGGCATGGGCGGGATGGACGACTTCTGATCAGCTCCTGCTGAATCAGCGAATCGAATGCGAACGGGCGCCCTGCGGGGCGCCCGTTCCGCGTCCGGGCCTCACTCGGTCGCGTCCGGGTCCTCGTCCGGGCGCTCGTCCGCCGTCCCGGCCGGCTCGGCGCTGGTCTCCTGGTCGAGGCGCGAGCGCCCGGCCCGCAGCAGCAAGGCGACGCCGATGGCGACCCCGGCGGCGAGGAACGGGATCGCTCGGCCGGTCTCGGCGAGACGGGGATCGGCAGCGCGGATCGCGGCGCCGAGCAGCTCGCCGGAGCCGGCGATGGCGATGGCGTCGAGGGTGCCCATCGGAGGCGAGGCTAACCGTGTCCGCCGCCGGGCGTCCGAGCCCGACGCTCCGGTCGTGCCCGCCCCGGCCTCGGCGGATGGCTACCGCCCGGTGGGAGGGAGGAATCGCGGGTCGACGTCGTCGTCGGGCTCGGGGCCTCGCATGGCCATGTCGATGGCCGACCACAGCGATTTCGAGATCGGATAGAAGGCGATCGGCACGATGACCGCGACCGCCAGCGCCACGACCATCAGGGCGGCGATCGGCGGATCGGGATAGGTGATAACGAAGCCCACCACCACGGTGCCCAGCAGCAGCCCGAAGCTGACGATCGTGTTCATGCCGAGGGCGCCGATCCACTGGTCGTCTTGGCGGTTGATCGGATAGTTGCAGCGCGGGCATCGGTCGCGGATGTCGAACCACGAGTCGAAGATGTCGGGACTGGCGCAGAGCGGACAGCGGCGCCGCAGGCCTCGCCACACCACCTTGGAGGGCGTCAGCGGCTCCGGTTCGTCCACCGCTCCAGTGTCGCAGCGACCAGGTCGGGCATCCGCATCGTCGGAGCGAACCACGGGCCACGGTCGACCCCGGCCAGTGCGGCGGCGTCAACGGTGTGGCGGTAGCCGGCCAGCGTGCCGGACAGGGCAACGGTGCCGAGCAGGAGGACGGCGACGGCGACGGCGAGGGTGACCCCCATGTCCTGGGCATCGACACCGATGGCGACCTCGTCGCCCGTCGGCGCGGTCAGGTTGCGGAAGCGGTCGGTGTCGCGAGTGCCGAGGACGGCGGCGAACTGGTCGGCGTCGGCGGCCTCGGAGCCCACCACGCCCGGGTCGTCGGGCGGCGGGGGTGGCGGCGGGGCCTCGTTGCTCGAGGTGGTGGCGACCTCGAAGAGCGTGGAGCGGAGGCCGAGACGGCGGCGGAAGTCCTGCGGGTCGACCTCGGCGTCGCCGGCGTCGCCGACCAGCGTGATGCGCAGTGCCCGCCCGGAGGGACCGACCTCGTCGACGCGGACGGCGGTCAGCGTGCCCGGATAGCCCAGGCGTCCGGCGACGTCGGTGAGCGCGATGTCGAGCTCCCACGGCTTGTTGTCGGCGCTGGGGTAGGGGTGGGCCGGCAGGTACGGCACGTCGTAGTCGGCGCCGAAGCCCTCCTCGACGTTGGCCGCGAAACCGCCGCCCGACGCGGAGTAGAACGTGGCGGCGAGGCCGCCGCCGTAGGTGACAACGACGCCGCGGGTGGCATCGACGGCCCGGACCTGCCCCGGGTTCTCGTGGGCGATGCCGACGTAGACCTGGCACGACTCGCTGTCGCACAGCTCGCCGGCGCCGGCCATGGCCCGGAGCGCGTAGGTGCGGGCGGCGACGGCCTGGGCCTCGATGGCGGCCGCCGGCCACGTGCCGGGCACCTCGGCCATGCCCTTGAGGTAGTCCTCGATGTCGAGGTGGTTGCGCACCCGCATGCCGCCCACCGGCCCGGTGAGCTCGAGCACACCGCGGTACGTACGACCACGGTCCACCGACTGGACGAGCCCGTTGGCGGGGACCGCCCACACGGGGGTCGCCGACACCGGCACCCGTTGCGGCGCCTGCGTGGTGGGCGGGGTCGTGGTGGAGGTGGTGGTCGGGGAGGGCTGCGGCTTGGGCTGCGTCGGTGTCGGTGCCGGTCGGGGCGTCGTGGTGGTCGTGGTCGAGCCGCCGCACACGCCGCACCCCGGGTCGGGCTGCGGGGACGGGTCGTCGCCGCAGAGCACCACGCAGTCCTGCTGCGATGCGGAGAACGGTGTGCGGTCACCGTTGTCGAGGGCGGAGACCGAGCCGGAGGTCACCCGGTAGCCCTCGGGCACGCGGACGATGTCCACGACGCCACCGGGATCGATGCGGATCGGGAAGCCCTGCTGCTGGGCGCCCTCGCGGGCCGAGCGGATCTCGCCGCCGCCGGGGAGGCGGACCCGGGCGTGGTCGCGCTGGTCGATGACGACGATGACCCCGCCGCCCCGCTGGGCGAGCTGGGTGCCGGGGTAGAAGGTGGCGAGGATGTCGGCGGCGGAGGAGCCCTGACCGGCCATCGTGTAGGCGCCCCACTGCGACATGCCGACGCCATGGCCGTGGCCTCGGCCCTCGACACGGACGATCGGGATGTCGGCGGCGGTGCCGGTCTCGTCGTTGGCCGACTCCTGGGCACCGGCGGCCGAGAGGCCGGCGATGGGTGCGATCGAAAGGAGCAACACGGCTGCGCCCGACAGCACGCGCCCCAGGCGCAGTCTTGATGTCATTGCGTGGTTCCCTCCAGTCCTCTCCTGTTGTTCGTGGTCCGGCGGCCGGACTCCTGCCCAGCGCCGGCTCCCCGCCGGCGGCGCATACGATCGGGCCGTGGCCGAGACCCCGCACGACGATCCGCTCGCTCCCCTGGTCGGGGTCTGGGAGGGCCACGGCGACGGCGCGTACCCCACCATCGACTCGTTCGGGTTCATCGAGGTGCTCGAGATCACCCGCCATCCGAAGGGCTTCCTGGTCCACAGCCAGCGCACCGAGGACGCCACCGACGGCCGCCCGCTGCACGCCGAGATCGGCTACTGGCGGGTCCCGGCGCCGGGCCGCATCGAGCTCGTCCTCGCCCATCCCACGGGGGTGACCGAGGTGTGCGAGGGCAGTCTCGAGGAGGGCGTCGTCCATCTGCGCTCGACCACCGTCGGGTGCAGCGGCTCGGCCAAGCCGGTCCAGAGTCTCGAGCGGTGGTACGTGGTCGAAGGCGACACCCTCCGGTACCGCCTGTCGATGGGTGCGGTCGGGGTTCCCCACCAGCCCCACCTCGAGGGCGAGTTGCACCGGGTCGTCTGATCGCGGGTCGTCTGATCGCGGGTGGGCCGAGGGCGAGCGGCTCGTAGGGTGGCACCGATGCCCCGCGGCCGCACCCACCGCATCCTGACCAGCCGGGTCGAGACCGCCGGCGCCAGCCGCGCCCCCGACGAGGTCGCGGTCGAGGAGCCGCTCGAGATCCGTCTCGACGGGAACCTCGTGGGCACCACCATGCGTACCCC
>JBFJNI010000182.1:0-4423 GCA_041618235.1 Acidimicrobiales bacterium | reverse complement strand
TCTCAGTCGTCCTCGTCGTCCTTCTTGCCCTTGCCCTTCCCCTTTCCTCCGTCGTGGTCGTCGTCCGCGTCCGGGGGTGGGGGCGACGTGGTCGTGGTGGACGATGACGTGGTCGTGGTCGGCAGGAGGGTCTCGACCTGCTGACGCGACGATGCGATCAGGCGCGCCAGCTCGTCGAGCTCGGCGTCGGTGAGGTCACCGGATTCGTGGGCGGCGAGGCCGTCGATGGCGAGTGACTCGAGGCCGGCGAGCGCGGTGTCGCGGTCGCCGGCGGCCACGGCGGCGCGGACCTCGGCCACCGAGGCATCGAACGAGCCGGAGTCGCCGCCGCACGCGGTGAGCGACGTGCCGAGGAGGACGGCAGCGGCACCGACGGACCAACGTCGCCCGCGAGCGGAGGTGGTCATCGGCCGAGCTCCTCGATTCGATCCAGGTCCGCGTCGAGCTGCGCCGCCGGCGTCTCGGCGGGGGCGGGCGCCGGATCGGACTCGCCTCGAGCGTCGCGGTCCGGCGTCACGAGGGTCAAGAGCAGCACGAGCACGAACAGCACCGTTGCGGCGAGCGCGATGGCCGCCGGTGGGTTGTCGTCGGCGAGTGCGTGGAGACGACGGCTCGCCGAGCGCGCCGCCCCGGCGGTTCGCCGCATGGCCGGTCGAACTGCATCGGCGGCGCTGCCGACGAGCGCACCGAGATCGGGGGTGGGCGGGACCTCGGAACCGGCGCCCTCGGGCGGCCGCATCGCCGACCGCGAGGGCCCCGAGCGGAGGACCGCGGTGGGGTCGAGGCGCTGCGTGGAGTCTCCGGCCTCGATCGGCTCCGTCGGTGCGTGGAGGTCGACCGTGAGCTCCGCCTGCATCGCTCGCCCGTCTTCCGGCCGCTCGAGGGGGTCGAGGCGGAGCGAGGCGGACACCACGCGGGCCAGGGCCGGTGGGGTGTCGGGAGGAAGCGCAGCGGCGATGCCGTGACGGAGGCGGTGCAGGGTGTCGCCTGCCGAGTCGCCTCGGAAGGGTTGCCGGCCGGTGATGGCCTCGTACAGGACCACGCCGAGGGAGAACACGTCGGATCGGGCAGTGGCGGATCGGCCGTCGAACCGCTCGGGAGCGACGTACGCGAGCGTGCCGAGGAGGTCGCCGTCGGTCTCGAGGTCGTCATCGACGCTGGCGATCCCGAAGTCGGTGAGCCGGTAGCCGTCGGGGTCCGAGAGGATGTTCGACGGCTTCAGATCCCGGTGGAGCACCCCTTCGGCGTGGGCGGCGGCCAGGGCGCCGACGATGTCGGCGGCCAATCGCTCGACCCGTGCCCGGGGGAGCCGGCCCCGACCGAGGTCGTCGGCCAAGGTGTGGCCGCCGTGGGCCTGCATCACCAGGAACGGCGTGCCGTCGGGCGTGTGGTCGAAGTCGAGCACCGTGACGACTCGCGGATCCGTGATCCGGGCGGCGGCGCGCGCCTCCCGCTCGATGCGCATGCCCTGGTCGGCAGGGAGGTCGGGTCGCAGGAGCTTCACGGCCACGATGCGATCGAGGCGGAGGTCGAGCGCGCTCCACACCGTGGCCATGCCGCCGTGTCCCAGGACCTCGCGGAGCTCGAAGCGGTCGGCGAGGACTCGGGCGGGCGCGTCGGAGGGGCGAGCAGGCACGGCGCGGCCATACCCGCGACGCCGACCGATCAGTCGCCGGAAGGCGGGCGCGTGGTGAGGCATGCGCCACAATCGTCCGGTGACCGAGAAGCAGACCATCGTCACCCTCGACCTCGAGGGCGTGCTCGTGCCCGAGATCTGGATCGCGGTCGCCGAGCGCACCGGTGTCGACGCACTGCGTCGCACGACCCGCGACGAGCCCGACTACGACGTCCTCATGCGGTACCGGCTCGACCAGATGGCCGAGCACGATCTCACGATGTCCACCGTGGCCGACGTCATCGACGGGCTCGGTCCGCTGCCCGGCGCGCGGGAGTTCCTCGACGAGCTCCGCTCGCGCACGCAGGTGGTGCTGCTGTCCGACACGTTCGAGCAGTTCGCTGCGCCGCTGATGGTCCACCTGGGCATGCCCACGGTGCTGTGTCACCGCCTCGTCGTCGAGGACGACCGCATCGTCGACTACCGCCTGCGCCAGCCCGACCAGAAGCGCAAGGCCGTGCAGGCGTTCCACGGTCTGAACTACCGGGTGATCGCCGCCGGCGACTCGTACAACGACACCACGATGCTCGGCGAGGCTGACGCCGGCTTCCTGTTCCACGCCCCCGACAACGTCATCGCCGAGTTCCCGCAGTACCCCGCGCTCGACGAGTACGACGAGCTGCTCGACGCCATCACCGCCGAACTGGGCTGACCCCCTTCGGAAAATCGCTGGGGATCGGCGTCGGAAACCGATGGTGATCCACAGCGATATTCGTCAGGTGGGGCGGGAGGGCCGGACCGGGGCCGGGCAGCAGCCGGCGACGCACGGGTTGACCCGCGGACCCAGCGGACCGAGCGCCTTCTGGGGTCCGCCGACGAGATGCTCTTCGAGGATGTCGACGAGGCCACGCACGAACAGCGGGTGGGTGCCGACCGTGCCGGCGCGGACCATGGTGAGCCCGAGCAGGTCGGCCGCTTCAGCGGCTTGGGTGTCGAGGTCGAACTTGACCTCCATGTGATCGGACACGAACCCGATGGGGACGACCACGACCGTGTCGACGCCGGCTTCGGCAACGGCCTTCAGGTGATCGACGATGTCGGGTTCCAGCCACGGGACCTGGGGCGGACCCGAGCGCGACTGGAAGACGAGGTCCCACGACAGGTCGACGGCGATGCGCTCGGACACGAGGCCGGCGAGATCTCGGAGCTGGAGCTCGTAGTCGGACGTCTCGGCCATCGACTGCGGGATCGAGTGGGCGGTGAAGACCATGCGTGCGCCGTCGAGCGACTCGGGAGGAAGCGATTCGACCGCAGCGTGCACCCGTTCGACGGTGGCGAGGACGAATCCAGGATGGTTCCAGTAGGGCCGGATCTTGTCGACCTCCGGCGCGTCGTCGCCGACGGCGGCGCGGGCTCGCGCGATGTCGTCGTGGTACTGCCGGCAGGCCGAGTACGACGAGTACGCCGACGTCGACAGCGACAGCACCCGCTGATGTCCGGCGGCGGCGATCTCGGCGAGCGTGTCCTCGACGTACGGCTTCCAGTTGCGGTTGCCCCAGTAGAGCGGCAGGTCGTGACCCCGTCGGGAGAGCTCGGCCCGGAGCGCGGCGAGCAACGCCCGGTTCTGGTCGTTGATGGGGCTGATCCCGCCGAACATGGCGTACTGCTGCCCGACCTCCTCGAGCCGCTCGCGCGGCACGCCGCGCCCGCGGGTCACGTTCTCGAGGAACGGCAGCACGTCGTCGGGGCCCTCTGGCCCGCCGAAGGACAGCAACAGGATGGCGTCGTGGTCCGAGCTCACGGCCCGTTCCCCGTCAGCTCGTCGATCTCCTCGGTGAGGTCGCCGATGGCGGCGAGACGGGAGCCGAGGTCCTCTTCGTCGTGCGGGCAGTCGAGGCTCACTCCCTCGGCGAGGATCGCCCATTGGTCGACCAGATCGTCGACCGCCTCGCTGGGGGTGGGGAAGAGCTCCTCGCGACTGGAGCGGAGGTCACCGAGCAATCCGCCGCAGAGGTCCTCGCCGCCCGCACGGAACGTCGGCTCGTCGGGCAGGAGGCCGCGCGCGACGACCCACGTGTCCGACCACTCGGCGGTGGTGGGACGATCGGTGCTGCCGCAAGCGAGCAGCACCACGACGGCGAGGCAGGCGCCGAGGCGTCGAACGCTCGGACTCCGGTGGATCGACATGACCCGAGGATCATGCCAGGCGGGAAGGCGGGTGGTGCAGAGGGAGCTGGGGCCGCGACGGTGGCTCGTGTCACGCCGTGACAGTGATTGTCACGCCTTCTCGGTGAGCCCGGCTCGTCCGGGAACCTCCCAGAGGAGCGAGACCATGGAACCGATCGAACAACTGAACGTCATCGTGCCGACCATCGCGTCGGTCATGGACCAGATCGACCCGTCGCAGTTGGACGCTCCGACGCCCTGCGAGCAGTTCTCGGTGCACGGCATCCTGAACCACTTCATCGTGCTCGGCGGCACGTTCCCGGCGATCTTCCGTGGAGAAGAGGTGCCGACCACCGAGCCGTTGCCCCAGGACGGGCACGTCCCCGCCGCCGAGTGCCGCAAGATCCTCGACGAGCTGCTCGACGCCGTGCGTGCGCCGGGAGCGATGGAACGGACGGTTTCGACCCCGGTGGGGGACATGCCGGGATCAGCGTTCGCCTCGTTCATCGCCTTCGACGTCGCGGTCCACGGCTGGGATCTGGAGCGGAGCACCGGTCTCCGGTTCGAGCTTCCGCCCGAGGTCGTCGCGGCGGTGGACGAGTTTGCCCGCGCCGCCCTGCAGCCCGAGATGCGCGACGGCGA
>JBFJNI010000181.1:0-4468 GCA_041618235.1 Acidimicrobiales bacterium | reverse complement strand
GAGCTCGCGGAAGGTGGGGTTGTCCTCGTGCCGGTAGTCGGCCACCGCAGGGAAGCTCGGCGGGAGCTGCGCCAGCGACTCGGCCGTGGTCTGCGGGCGGGGGAACTCCTCGTGGTCGAGCGCCACGGTGCCGTCGAGGTTGAGCACGGGGATGAGGCTCTTCTCGAAGCGGCCCTCCTTGATGGCGCGGTCGGCCCGAGCCTGTGACTCGGCGGCCAGCGCGTCGAGCGCCTCGCGCGGGATGCCCTCGAGGGTGGCGATGGCATCGGCGCACACGCCCTGGTGCGACTGCGGGTGGATCTCCTGGAGGTGCTTGTTGCCGGCGCCCATGGGCATGAGCCCCTTCTTGGGCATCGACATCATCTCGGTGCCGCCGCCGACGACGAGGTCCTCCATGCCGGACATGATCGAGTTGGCCGCGATGTTGTTGGCCGTGATGCCCGAGCCGCAGAACCGGTCGAGGGTCATGCCGCTGGCCCGCACGTCGTAGCCGGCGTCGAGCGCGGCCATGCGGCCGAGATCGCCGCTCTGCATGCCCACCTGCGAGCTGGTGCCCCACACCACGTCGTCGACATCGGCGGTGTCGAAGCCGTTGCGCTCGACGAGCGCCTCGAGGACGGTGCGGCCGAGGTGCTGCGGATGCAGGTGCGACAGTGCGCCCTTGCCCTGCTTCCCGATGCCGCGAGGCGTGCGGCAGGCGTCGATGATGAGTGCGTCAGGCATGGGTGGTTCTCCCCCGGAGGTGTCGGTGTCGGTCACCGGAACGGACACCTTGGTACACGATCGGTGGGCGTCACGCGTGATCGTCTCCTGTGGAAGGATCGGGCCCATGGGATACGAGTGCTTCGACGTGGAAGAGGTCGACAAGATCGGCCACATCCGGATGACCAGGCCCGAGAAGGCCAACTCGATGATCGCGGCGTTCTGGCGTGAGCTGCCCGAGATCGTCGACGGGTTGTCCGCGTCCGGTTCGGTGCGGGCCATCGTGTTGTCGAGCGAGGGCAAGCACTTCTGCTCGGGCATGGATCTCTCGGTGTTCGCGACGAACGACACCGTGGGCCAGGGTGGGGGAGCCGCCTCCGGTCATCGCAGCCGTCGCAACGAGCGCTTCCGCAGCACGGCCATGAAGCTGCAGGACACCTTCACCTCGCTCGAACGGGCCCGCATGCCGGTGCTCTGCGCCATCCAGGGCGCGTGCGTCGGCGGCGCCATCGACATGGTCTCGGCCGCCGACATGCGCTACGCCACCGAGGACGCCTTCTTCTCGATCGCCGAGATCAACATCGGCATGACCGCCGACGTCGGCACGCTGCAGCGCATGCCCAAGCTGGTGCCCGAGGGCATCGTGCGCGAGCTGGCGTACACCGGCCGGCGCTGGTCGGCCGCCGAGGCCATGGCCGGCGGCTTCGTCAACGCCGTCTTCCCCGACCACGAGTCGCTGCTCGCCGGCGTGATGGACGTCGCCCGAGAGATCGCCACCAAGTCGCCGATGGCGGTGTGGGGCACCAAGCAGACGATGCACTACACGCGCGATCACAGCGTCGCCGACGGCCTCGAGTTCATCGCCAACTGGAACGCGGCGATGTTCGACACCGACGACATGGGCGAGGCGGCGGCGGCACAGATGGAGAAGCGCGCCGCCGACTTCCCCGACCTCTGGCCGCTGAGCGAAGGGCTCTGATCCGCCTCCGACCTCACGAGGCCGCCGAGCCCCCAGCCGCCGGCCCGCGCAGGAGCGCGAACGCCACCACCGCGACCGTGGTGTAGACGCCCGTGAGGACCGTGGCGCTGCGCACCTCGAACGTGGACACCGTCATGTTCGTGACCGCGTGGAGCAGCATGGCAGCGGCGACGCTTTGGCTGCGTGTCTGCACGTGACCGTGCAGCGCCCCCCATGCAGCGATCGCCGCGGTGAACTGCAGCAGGCCGTCCCTGGCCTGGGAGGAGTCTGCGACCGCGAACATCGGGAGATGCCAGAGCCCCCAGACGAGCGTGACGAACGCCGTTCCGACTCGGGTTCCGAATCGGTGAGCGGCTCTGGGCCAGAGCCATCCACGCCAGCCGAACTCTTCGGCGGCGACCACGTAGCCCTGCGCCGCGATCAGCGCAGGATCCACGGAGACGGTCACGCGCCCGAGCGCAGCCGACGCGCCGGTCATTGCCAGCTGCGAACCGATGGCGATCGCCGCAGTGCTCCTGCGCACGCGCCGCCACCGCACCCGCTCCAAGAGCTGTCGAACACCCGCTCGCCCTGACCGGCGTGCCTGCACGGCGAATGCTGCGAGCGACGGCCCGGCGAGACCGGGTACGTACAGCGCGAGCACGGAGGGCGAGCCCAGGTCGAACTCCGCCCCCGTCAGGACGAGGGCCCCGTGCATGGCCCACGTCGCACCGAACGCGAGGCCGAGGAACTCCGCGACCTCCGTCCTCTGCCACTCGAACTCGGAGTCCGGCATCACCGCAGTCACTGGCTTTCCCCCCGAGGTGGCTGCCGTCGTCCAGGCCGGACTCTCCCGCAACCGATCCTGGCCCTGGTCGGGCCCGCGTGCAAACGAGGGGTCGCCTCGGGAGCGTTCAGTGCGGTGTGGGTTCGACAGCAGCTTGGATGACGTGGTGGCCAGAAGCCGCACCGAATGTTCGGTGTCGGTGCTCTGTCGTGCGCGGAGGTCTTCGAGGACCTGCGCGATCGGCACGTCGGCGAGGGCGCAAGTCTTTTCTGGGTTGCCGAGATCGGAGTGCAGACCGTCCATGGCAACCCGGTTCAACCTCGGTGCCGATCCGGGTTGTCGACGACGTACCCGATGTCGTCCTCGACAACCCAGAACGGAAGGGTCCGCTCGATTGCCGGGTATCCAGCATCACCGCAACCGCCGTCCCGGTGCGCCGGGAGTGCCCATCGCTCCCGTTTCTGCCACCCGCCAGTGTCCACCTGCTGCCGACCTCAGCGCCGGGTGAGCTCGGCGTACTGGATGGCGCGCTGGATGTCGGTCGCGGTCACGATGCCGACGAGGTGCCCGCTCTCGATGACCAGCGCTCGCCCGCCCGTGGTGGGGCTCAGTTTGGGCAGCACCGATGGCAACGGGTCACCGGGCGCGACCACCGGCACCGCCGACATCGGATGGGCGATGGTGCCCACACGGGTTCGAGCCCGAGCCTCGGGGGCCACCCGCCGGATGCTGTCGAGGGTCACCAGGCCGACCGGGTGGCCGTCTTCGTCGACGACCGGGTGGGCCGAGTGCTGGCGTCCGAGCACGTGGTCGTGGAGCAGGGTGTCGACGTCGAGCGATGACGGCACGGTGTGCGGATCGCGGGTCATGACGTCGCCGATCGTGGCCTGGCCGAGCAGCTCGGTCGCCACGACCTGCGACTGCTCCGCTCGGGCGGCGGTCAGCAGGAACCATCCGAGGAAGATGAACCAGACGCCGCCCACGACCTCTCCGCCCGTGGTCGAGAGCAGGCCGAGGCCGATGAGCAGGTAGCCGAACGCACGGCCCGCGGTGGCCGCCGTCTCGGTCGCGGCGATCCGGTCGTTCCGCCGACGCCAGACGATCGAGCGGAGCACGCGGCCGCCGTCGAGCGGGAACGCCGGGACCATGTTGAACACGGCGAGCAGTGCGTTGATGCCGGCCAGCCAGACGAGGGTCGACACCACGAGATCGCCGAGTGAGGAGAGCGCGGCGGCGAGAATGGCGAAGACGACCGCCAGGCCCATGCTGGTGGCGGGACCCACGACGGCGATGCGGAACTCGGACGACGCATCCGGAGAGTCGCCGCCCAGCTTCGAGACCCCACCGAACAGCCAGAGGGTGATGCCCTCGACCGGCAGGCCGAGGCGGCGGGCGACCACCGCGTGGGACAGCTCGTGGGCGAGCAGCCCGAGGAAGAACGCGATCCCGGCCAGGACGGCGGCCACCCAGTAGGCCGCCGTGGAGTAGCCCGGTGCGTCGCGGGGAAGCAAGCCGTCGGCCAAGCTCCAGGTGAGCAGCCAGAAGATGATCGCCACGCTCCAGTTCACGCCGATGGCGATCCCTGAGATGCGACCGAGCCGGAACGTCTCGTCCATGCTCCGACGGTGCCCGCAAGGCGATGCGGTGTCCAGGGTCCTCCGACCCGAGTCGTCGGACCTGACGTGGGGCTCAGGTCGTGCCATCATGCGTCGATGGGGAACGACACGACCGTGGGCATCGAGGTTCGTCGGCTGGCGCCGGCGATGGGGTGCGAGGTGGTCGGGCTGGACTGTCGAGCCGCCGGGGCGGCCGAGACCGTGACCGGCCTCATCGACGAGCACCAGGTCGTGGCCATCCGTGGGCAGCAGCTCTCGCCCGATGAGCTCGTCGCGTTCGCCCGGGCCCTGGGCGAGCCGGCGGTCCATGCGCTGGTGCCGCATCTGGAGGGTCATCCCGAGATCCAGGAGATCCGAAACTTCGGCAAGCGGGTCACGCTCAACGAGCACTGGCACACCGACGTC
>JBFJNI010000180.1:0-4557 GCA_041618235.1 Acidimicrobiales bacterium | reverse complement strand
GTCGACGAGTGGCTGCTCTACGACGTCGAGGCCGTCGCCCACCGGGACGACCGCATCCTGATCGCCGGCAAGATCCACGACCGAGCGGGCCGGTGCGTCGCCACGGTGACGCAGGAGATCCTCGCTCGCGAGCGAGCGTGACCCGATGGTGAACAGCGGCGGGAAGCGCCACGACCACGATGCCGGTGGCGATGCCGACATCCTGAGCCTCAAGGCCGAGCTGCGCGAGGACACGTGGAGTCGGATCGTCGCCGGTGGCGTGGGTCGCTTCCCCGCACCGACCGGCCGCATCCCCAACTTCGTCGGGGCCGAGGCGGCTGCCGAGCGGCTCCGTTCGAGGCCCGAGTGGGAGCGGTCCACGACCGTGAAGTCGAACCCCGACTCGCCGCAATGGCCGGTGCGACAACGTGCGCTCGAGGACGGCAAGGTCGTCTACATGGCGGTGCCACGACTGGCCGAGGACGACCCGTTCTTCCTGCTCGACCCCGACCACCTGGCCGACACCCCACGCAAGGCCAGCTCGATCAAGGGGGCGTCGCGCAGCGCCCGCACGGTCCGGGTCGACGAGCTGGCGCCGGTCGACCTCGTGGTCACCGGCTGCGTCGCCGTCGACGAGGGCGGCGCCCGCCTCGGCAAGGGCGGTGGCTTCTCCGACCTCGAGTACGCGCTCGCGTGGCAGGCCGGGCTGATCGGTCCGGGCACGATCGTCGTCACCACCGTGCACGAGCTCCAGGTGAGGAACACCGGTGAGATCCCCCAGACCGGCCACGACTTCCCCCTCGACCTCATCGTCACCCCCGACCGCGTCATCGAGTGCCCCGCCCGCGACCGCACGCCCGCAGAGATCCGCTGGGACGAGCTGACCCCGCAGAAGATCGCGTCGATCCCCTTGCTGGCTCGCCTCGCCCGCGGCTGAGGGCGGCGCGAGACTGTCCCGATGCTCGAGTCGACCCTCACGGTCTTGGCGGTGGTCCTGGCGCTGACCCAACCGGTGCCGCAGATCGTGCGGCTGCTGCGGACTCGATCCACCGCCGGCGTCTCGGGCCCCACCGCCTGGCTCGGGCTGGCCATCAACACGGGCTGGATGGCGTACGGGTTCGGCCAGGGCCTGCCTCCGGTCATCGTCCTGTCGCTGGCCTACGTGATCGGCTACGCCATCATCGCCACGCTCCTCGTGCAGGGCGGCAACCGACGGGGCATCGGCGCGGCGGCGGGTGCGGGGGTCGGGCTCGCGGGGGTCGCCACGGTCCTCGGATGGACCGCACTCGGCACCGTGCTCGCCCTCACCGTCGCCGTGCAGTTCCTGCCCCAGGTGGTCGAAGCGTGGCGATCCGACGACCTCACGGCGCTGGCGCCCGGCACCTATCTGGTCTGTGGTCTCGACGGGCTGGTCTGGGGCGGCTACGGCGCCGTCGTCGCCGACCTGCCCCTGGTGCTCTACGGCGTGGTCATGGTCGGCGTCGCGGTGCTGGTGCTCGTCCCGCGTCGGCGGTGGGCTCGTCGCGTGGCCCTGGCGCCGTCGTGAGGACGCCGACGTGACGCCACCGCCCCGGCGGCCGCCCAACCCGCCCGGCGTCCCGGCGTCGTGTCGCCATCCGTTCCGCAAGCGTGAGTACCGCTGCGAGGGCTGCGGCGAACCGTCGGTCTGGGCGACGTGCCCACCCGACGACGACCTCCCCGTCGGAGCCACCTCGCCGGGGGCGGGCGACGGGGTCGACGTTGTCGATGTGTCGGTTCGCCATCCAGAGTGCAAGGAGTGACCACCGTCGATCTCGCCACCGATGCGCCTGCGCCGCCGCCGCTGTCCCGCGTCGTGCTCACCGCGTGGCCCCTGCTCGCCTCGGTGTTGCTGCTGATGGTCGGGTCGGGTCTGCAGGGCTCGTTGCTGGGCGTGCGGGCCGACGCCGCGATGTTCAACTCGACCGTGATCGGGTTGATCCTCGGCCTCTACTACCTCGGCTACGTCGCCGGCTCGACCTGGGTGCCCGGTCTGATCCGCAGCGTCGGTCACATCCGGGTCTTCGCGGCCCTGGCCTCGACGGCGTCGGCCGCGGTCGTGGTGCACGGCGTCTGGGTGAGCCCGATCCCCTGGCTGGTGCTCCGCTTCGTCACCGGCGTGTGCATCGCCGGTCTGTTCGTCGTCAGCGAGTCGTGGCTGAACGACGTGTCGACCGTGCGCACCCGGGCCACGCTGCTCGCCGTCTACAACACCGTCGTCACCGCCGGGCTGACCGTCGGCTCGCTGATGCTCAACGTCGCGGACTCCGCCGGCTTCGTGCTGTTCGTCGTCGGCTCGGTGGCGCTGTCGATGGCTGCGGTGCCCATCGCCCTCGCACCGCACGAGGCCCCCGTCCCCGAAGCTTCGGTCGCCATCTCGGTGCGCGAGGCCTTCCGCGCCGCCCCCCTCGGTCTGATCGGCTCGACCATGTCCGGCTTCGGCTCCGGCAGCGCCCTCGGCTTCGGCGCGGTCTACGCCATCCGCGCCGGCTTCGGTGTGAGCGGGGCGTCGCAGTTCGTCGCCGCGATCCTCATCGGCGCGGTCGTCGGGCAGATCCCCCTCGGCAACTGGTCGGACCGGACCGACCGCCGCATCGTGCTCGGCGCGGCGGGCGGGCTCGTCGTCGTCGGATCGGCCATCGGCATCTCGGGCACGCTGATGGAGAGCCTCCCGGTCGTCCTCGGTGCCGGCCTGCTGCTGGGCGCCGGAGCGTTCTCGCTCTACGGCCTCTCGTTCGCCCACATGGCCGACTACATCGAACCCCACAAGATGGTCTCGGCCGGCGCCCGCCTCATCACCTTCAACGGTCTGGGTGCCGCGTCGGGACCGATCCTGGCCTCGGTCATCATGTCGGTCTCCGGGCCCGAGGGCTTGTTCCAGATCCTGCTGGTGGCGGCCGCGGCGTTCTGCGTCGTCGTCGTCGTGCGACTGTTCCAGCGCGAGGCGGCCGACGACGAGCACCGGGGCCACTTCATCCCGGTCGCCACTGGCGCCACCTTCGCATCGCTCGACGAGATCGCGTCCGAGAACACCGGCGTGGAGACCGAGGAACTCCGTCGCCGGCGACGTCGCATCCCCAACGCCACCGACGTCGCCAACGTGGCCAGGGCGGTGCCACGCGTCGCCAAGAAGGCGGCGACGCGTGCGGCGGCCGTCGCGCCAGGTGCCAGGGCGCGGTCACCGGTTCCCGGTCCGTACGGGCCGGCTGCGGCCGCCGAAGACGACGAATCCTGAGGTCGACCGCAAGGTCCTGTCTCCTCGTCCGTTCTCCTCCCGCAAGGGAACCGACCACGAGGGAACATCATGAGACTCAGCATCCGACGGGCCTCGGCGATCGCTGCGGCCCTCTTCCTGGCCGGCGGTCTCACCACCGGCGCCGCCGCCGACTCCGAAGCGACCGCGTCCGCAGGCCCGTTGCTCGAGGGCCGCATCAACCTCGGCTTCGCCGACGACGCGCTGCCCGATCCGGGTGACTGGCTCGCCGGCCTCACGGTCGTCGACGTCATCCCCGCGCTCGGCGTCGCCACGGTCGACGCGCCGCTCGGCGTCGCTGCCGGTGTCCTCGAGGCGCTCCCCGGCGTCACCTACGTCGAACCCGACGTCCGCCTCCGAGCACTGGCCCTCCCCGACGACAACCGGTACGGCGAGCAGTACGGCCCGGCCATGCTCGGTCTGCCCGCCGCATGGGATGCGGTCGGCTTCGGCTCGGACACCGTCACCGTCGCCGTGCTCGACACCGGCCTGCGCTCGACGCACGAGGACTTCGAGCCGTCCCGACTCCGGCCCGGCCACGACTACAGCAACAACGACGGCACACCCAACGACGACTGCGGCCACGGCACCCATGTGGCCGGCACCGTCGGCGCCACCACCGACAACGGTCGAGGCGTCGCCGGCGTCGCGCAGGCCACGATCCTGCCGATGAAGGTCCTGTCGCCCGTGGGGCTCTTCCTCACGGTCACGTGCTCGGGATCGACCAGCGACATCGCCGAGGCGATCGTCGACGCCACCGATCAGGGCGCCGGCGTCATCTCGATGAGCCTCGGCGGCGGCGGCTCCACCACCCTGCGCAACGCCGTCGACTACGCCTGGAACCACGGGGTCCTGGTCGTGGCCGCCGCCGGCAACGACGGTGGCGACAACTCGGTCGACTTCCCTGCCGCCTACGACAACGCCATCGCGGTGGGCGCACTCGATGCCAGCAAGAACCGGGCCAGCTACTCCGACGGCGGGCCCCAGCTCGACATCGCAGCGCCCGGCTCGTCGGTGCTGTCGACCTACAACGGCTCGAACACGTCGTACTCGTCGCTGTCGGGCACGTCGATGGCCACGCCGCACGTGGCCGGCGTGCTCGCGCTGGCGCTGGGCTGTGCGCCCGAGGGCACCACAGCGGTCCGGGTGCGCGACGCGCTGTACTCCACCGCCGAGGACCTCGGCGCCGCAGGTCGCGACGATGCCTACGGCCACGGCCTCGCCCGGGCGGACCGCCTCGTCGCCGAGCTGTGCGACGCCAGCACCCCACCGGATCCCGACCCGGACCCGGATCCCGACCCGGACCC
>JBFJNI010000179.1:0-4646 GCA_041618235.1 Acidimicrobiales bacterium | reverse complement strand
TTCGGGTGGGGAAGCAGGTCGCGGTAGAGGTGGAGCGCGTCGCCGTTGGCGACGACGGCGTCGGCCCTCAGGTGTTCGCCCGTCGAGAGGGCAACGCCGGCGACCGCACCCTCGGCGTGGCGGAGGGCGGTGACCTCGACGCCGGTGCGGATCTCGACACCGAGGCCGGTGGCGAGGTCGACGAGCGCATCCGCCAGCCGGCCCAGGCCGCCGTCGACGTACCAGGCGCCGAGCTCCTGTTCGACGTGGGGGATGCACGACAGCGTCGCCGGCGCCTCGAACGGCGTGGAGCCCGAGTAGGTGGCGTAGCGGTCGACGTACTGCACCAGGCGGGGGTCGTCGAAGCTCGACTCGGCCCGTCGGTGGAGCGACACCAGCGGGTCGATGTCGAGCAGGTCCCGGGGCGACTGCATGCGCCGGAGCAATCGAAGAGGCGACGCCATCGGACCGGCGAAGAAGCTGCGCTCGGAGACCTCCCACACGGTGCGGGCATGGTCCTGGAAGCGACGCCACTGATCGCCGGCGCCGGGCGAGAACGCCTCGACAGCGGCCGCGGCGTCGTCGGCGTCGGCCCGGTGATCGAAGCCGGTGCCGTCGGGGAACCGGTAGCGGCAGATCGGATCGAGGCGGCGCAACGTGACGAGATCGTCGAGGTCGCGGCCGGCGATGGTGGCGAGGTCGCGGAACACCTGCGGCAGCGTCAACAGCGACGGTCCGGTCTCCCACGTGAAGCCCGCGGCCCGGTGCTCGGCCAGCTTGCCGCCGGCGCGGTCGAGGCGGTCGAGGACCACGACGTCGTGGCCCGCGGCCGATAGGTGGATCGACGCAGCGAGGCCGCCGACGCCGGCGCCGACGACGACGACCTCAGCCACGGGCGGCCACCGGCGTCGGCGCGGTGGCAGGACGTCGTGACCAGGCGAGCGCGGTGAACGTGCCCATGCCGATGCCGCCGACGAGGCCCGCGAAGGGCTCGCCGAAGAACACCACGAAGCCGATGGTGTTCATGACCGCCCACCACGTGTAGAGGGCGAGCAGCCAGGGGTCGGCCGGCGCCGGCGGTCGGATGCGGTCGAGGACGGCGAGGACGACCGCGCCGAGGCCGAGCCAGCCCGCGTAGTTGGTCCATGGGATGTCCTGGTAGTCGCCGGCGGCGGCCCACTCCCAGTAGCCGTTGCCGACCATCTGTGGATCGAGGAAGAGGTCCCAGGCGGTGAGGGCGCCGGCGCCGAGCAGCACCCGTCCGACCGGTGACCTCGTGATGCGATGCCCGACCTCGAGCGCCGGCACGCCCATGGCGAACCACGCGAGCGGGACGATGAGCGGGACGCCGCCGACCTCCGGCCGGAGGGCGCCGGTGTAGTCGTAGTCACCGAAGGGGAAGCCGGTGGTCGTGCCGATCCGCTCGGCCACCAGCGTGGCGGCCACGGTGAAGAACGCAGCGAGTCCCGCCCGACGCGCACCCCAGGCCCGGACGGCGAGGGCCAGCGACGTCGCGAAGAACGCGGCGACGACCAGGGACGACAGCCACTCGAGGGTGGCGTCGTCGTCGGTGAGGGGCACGGCGATCTGCGTCAGTGCCATCACCCCGAAGGCCGCCAGGGCGGCCCGCGTCGCGCCGGTCATCGACCGAGGATCAGCGCCCGTCCGGCCGTGGTGAGCTTCTGCCACGTGGGCACCCTGGCACGTTGGGAGAACACGTCGAGGTCGATGGCCTCGATCTCGTCGAGGATCCGCGAGTACAGGATGCGGGCGGCGCGGATGCAGCGGGCCGAGCGCTCGGGCAGGTAGGAGATGCCGGCGTCGGCGATGCGGTACAGCTCGCGTGTGCGGGCGATCTCGAAGCGCATGAGCTCGCGGAACTCGGGTGTGGCGGTGCGGGTCTCGAACGCGGACTCGGCGCCGAAGCGACGGATGTCCTCCTGGGGCACGTAGATGCGGTTGCGGTCGAGGTCCTCGTCGATGTCGCGCAGGAAGTTCGTGAGCTGGAACGCGTTGCCGAGCTCGCGCGCGGGGCCGTAGGCCGCCGGATCGGTGGGCTCGAGGATGGGCAGCATCATCTCGCCGATGACCGCGGCCGAACCATCCATGTAGCCGAGGAGGTCGTCGTAGGTCTCGTAGGTCTCGACGGTGAGGTCCATGGTCATGGACGCCAGGAACCGGCGGATGCACTCGGGGTCGATGCGGAACGCCCGGACGGTGTGGACGGTGGCCTTGATGACCAGGTCGTCGGAGTCGCCGGCCTCCAGGTCGTCGAAGAACCGATTGCCGAAGTCGGCCAGCGCCTTGGCCCGCACGTCGGTGGGGACGTCGCCGTGCTGTCCGGGGATGGGATCGTCGACGATGTCGTCGGCGTAGCGGCAGAACCCGTAGAGCGCGTGCACGTGGTGGCGCTTGACCTTCGGGAGCACCGTGGTGGACCAGTAGTAGGTGGTGCCGCTCTTCTTGTTGAGCTGCCGGCAGTGCTCGTAGCTCTGCTCCAGCGTCGGGCGGGCGGGCGTGCTCATCGGTCGAGCTGCCCCACGCGCTCGGCGGCGAGCTTCCCGGACACCAGCACCATCGGGACGCCCACGCCGGGAAGCGTGCCCGAGCCGACGAACACCAATCCGGGTGCGTGCTTGGTGACGTTGTTGGGGCGGAACGGTCCGGTCTGGCGGAACTTGTGCGACAACGCGAAGGGCGTGCCCCGCTCCATGCCCTGACGCTCCCAGTCGGCGGGGTCGACGAACTCCTCGACCTCGATCTGCTCGGCCGAGACCGGGTAGCCGAAGCCGGTGAGGCGCTGCTGGAGCGAGTCGTGGAGGCGGTCGCGCTCGCGGGACCAGTCGATGGCGCCGTCGAGGTTGGGCGTGGGCTCGAGCACGTACAGCGAGTGGCTGCCCTCGGGCACGGCCGTGGGGTCATCGAGGCTGTGCACGGTGACGAGGACCGATGGGTCGCTCATCAACTGACCGCGCTGCAGCAGGTCGCGGAACGACTCGTCCCACTGCTCGCCGAAGTGGATGTTGTGGTGGGCGGTGCCGGCAGGGAGGTCGCCCTTCACGCCGACGTGCCACAGCGCGCAGCTGGGGGAGTAGTGCCCGTGCCGGACGGCGAAGGGCTGCTTCAGGCCGGGCAGGAGCGTCCGGTAGGCGACGGGCAGGTCGGGGTTGCACACCACGCTGTCGGCTTCGACGAACTCACCGGACGACAGGTGCACGCCGCGGACGCGCCCGCTGGTGCCCTCGGCGAGGACGATGCGGTCGACCTCGACGCCGTAGCGGATCTCGGCGCCGGCCTTCTCGATGGCCCGGGCCAACCCGACCGGCACGGCGTGCATGCCGCCCTCGGGGAAGTAGACGCCCTCGATGGTGTCCATGTAGGTGATGACGCAGTAGAGGGCCAGCGCCTCGAACGGTGCGAGGCCGGCGTACATCGACTGGAACGAGAACAGCTTCTGCAACCGGGGGTCGTCGAAGTACGAGGCCACCCGTTTGCCGAGCTTGCCGAAACCGCCGAGCTTCACCAGCCGCAGTGCCGGGCCGAGCGGCCAGGCGAGATCGAGTGGCGAGTCGAAGTTGGCGTCGATGAAGTTGGCCTGCTCGACCTCGTAGAGCTCGCGCAGCCAGTCGGCGAAGCGGCCGAACGCCGCCGCCTCCTTCGGCCCGCAGGTCTGGCGGATCTCCTCGGTCATGCGGTCGCGGCCGGCGAGGACGCGGATCTCGGAGCCGTCGTGGTAGCTGGCCCGGTACATGGGGTCGACGGGTTTCAGCGTGACGAAGTCGTCCATCTCCGAACCGAGCGCCTCGAACGCCTGCCGCAGCAGGTCGGGCATGGTGAACACCGTGGGCCCGGTGCCGAAGCGGTAGCCGTCGCGCTCGAGCAGACCGTTGCGACCGCCAGGGACGTCGTCGCGCTCGAGCACGAGCACGTCGTGGCCCGCGCCCCTGAGGTGGGCGGCGGCGCTCAGGCCTCCGAGACCGGCGCCGACGACGACGACGCGCACGTCAGCTCTCCCGCCAGGCGACGAAGTGCGCGAGGTCGACGAGTGCGGTGCGGGCGTCCTCGGTGATGTCGGCTCGGCCGATGGCCTCGAGCGCGCTGCTGGTCAGGCGCTCGATGTCGTCCTCGATGGCGTCGACCGCGCCCGTCGAGTGGAGGACCTCCTGGATGGCGAGGACGTCGCCGTCGGTCAGGTCCGGATCGCCGATGCGGCTGAGCACCTGCGCCTGCGACTGGTCGGCCCGGCGGCTGGCGGCGGCGAGCAGCGGCGTCGGCTTTCCCTCGCGCAGGTCGTCGCCCACCGGCTTGCCGGTGACGTCGGACTCGCCGAAGGCGCCGAGCACGTCGTCGCGCAGCTGGAAGGCCTCGCCGAGCGGGTCGCCGTAGTCCGAGAGCTGCTGCTCGAGCTCGCCGAAGCGCTTCGCCAGCGCCGCGCCGACGTGGAGCGGCCGCTCGATGGTGTACTTGCCGGACTTGTAGCGAGCGATGCGGCGGGCGGCGGCGGGGTCGGTGTCGCCCCGCGCGGTGCCGAGGATGTCGAGGTACTGACCGACGTTGAGCTCGATGCGGAGCTCGTCCCAGACCGCGAGGACGTCGCGTGGGGCGTCGCGCAGCATGAGGTCGGCGTACACGTGGGCCAGGTCGCCGATGAGGATGGCGACACCCTC
>JBFJNI010000178.1:0-4673 GCA_041618235.1 Acidimicrobiales bacterium | reverse complement strand
TCGAGTTGTACGCCTTCACGACGAAGAACACGACGGTGCCGATGATGATGAAGTTGAGCACCTGCTGCAGGAACCCACCGATGGTCATCGTGGCGTCGCCGAGGTCGATGGCCAGCACGTTCGAGATGTCGGGCTCGCCGAACACCGCCGCGATGATCGGGTTGATGATGTTGTCGATGAACGCGGTGACGACCGCACCGAACGCGACACCGATGATGACGGCCACCGCCAGATCGACGATGTTGCCCTTCATCAAGAATTCCTTGAGTTCCTTGACCATGATCTTGGTACCTCCCAGTTGATCCATTTCCCCTGCCGGTACCGTACGCACATCGACACTGAAAGGGCGTGACCAAGCGTGAAAATCGCAATCACCGGTTCCTCCGGACTCATCGGCAGCGCACTCCGCGGCGCGCTCACGGCTGCGGGTCACACTCCCGTGCCCGTCGTGCGCAGCGAGCCCGGGCCGGGCGAGATCCGGTGGGACCCCGCCGCCGGTGAGCTCGATGCCGACCAGCTCCGTGGCGTCGACGCCGTGGTGCACCTCGCCGGCGCCGGCATCGGCGACCAGCGCTGGAGCGACGAACGCAAGCGCGTCATCCTCGAGAGCCGCACCAAGGGCACGACCCTGCTCGCCGAGGCGCTGGCCGACCTCGACGACGGTCCCCGGGTCCTGCTGTCGGGCTCGGCCATCGGCTACTACGGCGACCGCGGCGACGAGGTCCTCACCGAGCACTCCGCCCCGGGCGACGGCTACCTGGCCGAGGTGTGCGTCGCCTGGGAGGCGGCGGCCCAGCCGGCCATCGACGCCGGGATCCGCACCGCGTTCCTGCGCACCGGCATCGTCCAGTCGGCCGACGGCGGTGCCCTGGCCAAGAGCCTCACCCCGTTCAAGCTGGGCATCGGCGGACGCTTCGGCTCGGGCGAGCAGTGGTGGAGCTGGATCTCCATCGACGACCAGGTCGCCGCCATCCGCCACCTGCTCGAACACGACATCTCGGGCCCGGTGAACCTCACCGCACCCAACCCGGTGACCAACCAGGACTACACCAAGGCGCTCGGCCGCGAGCTGGGCCGGCCGACGCTGCTCCCCATCCCCAAGATCGGGCCCATGGCCCTGCTGGGCAAGGAGCTCACCGAGGCGCTCCTCTACCAATCGCAGCGGGTGATCCCCACCGTCCTCACCGACACCATGTTCCGCTTCCGGCACCAGACCATCGACGAATGCCTGGCCGCGGTGCTCGGTGACACCGAGGTCGCATGACACCTCGTAGCCTCCTCCCCTGATGTTCCCAGCCGCCATCCTCGAGCCGATCCCGCTGCTCGCCGCCACCGAGGGCGATCTCGGCATCGGCCTCGCCGCGGTCGTCGTGGTCGGCGTGGGCGCGCAGCTGCTGGCCAGCCGCATCCACGTCCCCGCCATCCTGCTGTTGCTGCTCGGCGGCGTCGTCGCCGGCCCCGTGCTCGAGATCATCGAGCCCGACGAGCTCCTCGGCGATCTCCTGTTCCCAGCCGTGTCCCTCGCCGTCGGCATCCTGCTGTTCGAGGGCGGGCTCGGGCTGCGCTTCGCCGAGCTCGAACGTCACGGACGCGGGCCCATCATCCGGCTCATCACCGTGGGCGTGGCCGTCACCTGGGTCATCGGCGCGATCGCGGCCTGGCTGCTCATCGACATCGACCGCAACGCCGCCATCCTCCTCGGCGCCATCCTCACCGTCTCGGGCCCCACCGTGGTGCTGCCGCTGGTGCGCTTCGCCCGGGTGCGTGAGCCCGTCAACGGCATCCTGCGCTGGGAGGGCATCTTCATCGACCCCATCGGCGCCACGCTGGCCATCGTCGTGCTCGACGCCGTCATCGAGAACGAGGGCGCCGGCGCAGGCATCGAACGCATCCTCACCACCGCCGTGGCCGGCACCGTGGCCGGCCTGCTCGCCGCCGGCATCCTCACGCTGCTGTTCAACCGGCACCTCGTGCCCGACAACCTCCACAACCCGTTCACCCTGGCCATGGTCGTGGCCGCGTTCGCCGTCGCCGACATCGTGCGCCCCGAGGCCGGGCTGTTCGCCACCACCGTCATGGGCGTCGCCCTGGCCAACCAGCGCTACGCCCCCATCGGCCACATCCGCGAGTTCGAAGAAGACCTCGGCAGCCTGATCCTGGCCGGGCTGTTCATCATCCTCGGGGCCCGCATCGACCTCGACCAGATCGTCGACTTCCTGCCCCAGTCCATCGCGTTCTCGCTGGTGCTCATCGTCATCGCCCGCCCCGCCGCGGTCTACGCCAGCACGGTGGGCTCGGGGCTCAGCTTCGTCGAGCGCGCCTACCTCGCCTGTCTCAGCCCTCGCGGCATCGTCGCGGCCGCGGTCTCGGCCCTGTTCGCCATCGAGCTCGACGAGGCCGGTCAGCCCGTCGAGGCGCTCGTACCGGTCACGTTCATCGTCATCGTCACCACCGTGCTGTTCTCGGCCATCGCGTCACGCCTCGGCGCCAGCCGCTTCCGCGTCGCTCGGCCCGCACCGCGCGGCGTGGCCTTCATCGGTGGCCCCGACTGGGTCATCGATCTCGCCGGCTGGCTCTCCGACCACGAGGTCCCCACCCTCGTCGTCACCACCGACCCGCTCGAGGCCATGGAGGCGTCGTCGCGGGGCGTGCTCACCTACACCGGCAAGCTCGACTCCGAGGACCTCGAGCTGGCCCTCGACAGCGTCGGCGTCGCCGTGGCCATCGCCACCTCGCGCTTCCAGGAGCTCAACATCGTGGGCATCGAGCGGGCGGCCGAGACCGTCGGCCGGGCCAACGTCTTCTTCCTGCCCCGCACCGAGACCGAGTTCGAGTCGGCCGAATCCGCCCACGCCGCCGTCATCGCCCGCCGACCGTTCGGCAAGGCCTGCACCCAGGAGACCATCGAGCGAAGGGTCGCCGAGGGCAGCCGCCTGGTGGCCGTCGGCCCCGACACCTTCGACTCCGACCGCCTCGCCGAGGCCACCGCACTGATGGTCGTCACGCCCGACGGCCCGCAGGTCATCACCGCCGCACCCGAGAAGCCACCGATCGAGGGGGCGCTGCGCGTCTACCTCGTGAGCGCCGACACCGAGGACGGCCTCGACGGCGAGGCGGTCGACGCGAAGCCCGACCTGGTCGAACGCGAGGCGATCGAGCCCGACGTCGGCACCGAGGCTCGCGACACCGCCGACGGGGCCTGAGCGTCAGCCGGCGGGCAGGGGCGGGAGGTCGGCGCCGTAGATCCAGGCGGCGAAGAACTCGTCGAGCTCCTGGCCCGACACCGCCTCGGCCAACGCCTGGAAGTCGGCGGTCGACGCCGTGGCGCCGCCGTAGGTCTCGACCCACAGGGGCAGCAGCGACTTGAACGCCTCGTCGCCGATGGTCTTCGACAGCGCGTGGAGGGCCAGGCCGCCGCGGATGTAGACGGTGGCCTGGAACAGCTCGTCGGGGCCGGGGTCGCCCGGGGGCACGCCGAAGTCGGAGAACTGGTGGGCGTTGGACGCCAACTGGTCGATGGTGAGCCCGCCCGACGACTGGGACCAGATCCACTCGGCGTAGGTGGCGAAGCCCTCGTTGAGCCAGATGTCGCGCCACGTCGACGGGCTGACCGCGTTGCCGAACCACTGGTGGGCGAGCTCGTGGGCCACCACCGTGTCGACCTGGGCGAGGCCGGTGACGAAGTCGGAGCCGAACAGCGACAGCGTCTGGTTCTCGAGGGCAAAGCCGAGGATCTCGTCGACGACGACGTTGCCGTAGACCTCGAAGGGGTACGGGCCGAACCACAGCTCGAAGACCCCCATCATCTCGGCGGTACGGGCGAAGTCGAGCTTCGCCGCCTCGGCCAACCTCGACGGGTAGGCGCTGCGGAGGGGGATCCCGTTGGGGGCGATGCCGTCGATGAAGACGAGGTCGCCGATGACCACCGACGCCAGGTAGGTGGCCATCAGGTCCGACGCTTCGTAGACGTAGGTGGTGCGACCGCCGTCCTGGGTCACCGAGCGCAGGACGCCGTTGGCGATGGCCTTCAGGTCGCTGGGCACCGTCAGCTCGAAGCGGAAGGTGGCCTTGTCGACAGGGTGGTCGTTGGACGGGAACCAGGTGGCCGCGCCGGCCGGCTCGGAGACCACGAAGGCGTCGCGCCCGTCGGTGTGCCAGCCGACCCGGAACACATCGGTACCGACCTGCACCGGTTGCGGGCTACCCGAGTAGGTGACGACGACCTCGGAGGTCTCGCCGGTGGTCAGCACCGGCCCGGGATCGACGGTCATCTCGCGACCACTGCGCCGGAAGCCCGCCCGCGAGCCATCGACGTGCACCGACGACACGTCGAGGCCGACGAGGTCGAGGTTGAAGGTGTCGAGGTCGATGTCGGGGATCAGCTCGATGGTGGCGACGGCGTCGATGGCGGCCTGGTCGGGGTTCCAGTCGATGTCGATGGCGTAGCTGATGACGTCGTAGCCGCTGTTGCCGAGGTCGGCGTAGTAGGGGTCGCCGACGCCGGCGCCACCCATCACCCCGGTCTCCGGTTCGGACTCGGGCCCGGCGGCGTCGGGCGCCGTCGTCGAGGTCGTGGCCCCGATCGATCGCTCGAGGGAGAGGTCGCTCTCGGTGCACGCCGCCGCGACCAGTGCCGCCGCGAGCGCCACCGCACCCAGGTTCGTCGTCCGCCG
>JBFJNI010000177.1:0-4678 GCA_041618235.1 Acidimicrobiales bacterium | reverse complement strand
GCCACGTCGGAGCTGGGCTCGATGGTGGGGTTGTAGCGGGCATTGGGGTCCGAGTCGAGCGAGGACTCGGCCTTGGCGGGGGCACCGATGAGCGGCACCCAGCCGTAGCCCTCGAACCACACCTCGAGCCACTGGGCGGCGTTGCGGGGTCGCACGGTCGAGAGCTCGTCTTCGACGTTGAGCCCGTCGAACCCGAACCCGATGCGCGACGGCACGCCGGCCCAGCGGGCGAGCAGCGCTTCGGCGGCCACGATCTCGAACGGCGTGCCGGTCTCGCCCGACAACAGCTCGACGACCTTCGACGGAGGCACTGCGACCGGCGCACCGGCGCCGCTGACGGTGACCACCGAGAGCAGCTCGTTGCGCAGCAGGTCGAGGCGGAGCCACGGGTTGGACGGGGCGCGGGCCAGCAGGTCGAGGACCTCGTCGGGCGCTTCCGGCACCAGGAGCTGGTCGCTGAGCTCGGACCCGGGTTCGCGGTCGACCGCCTCGAGCTGCTCGGCGCTGGGGTAGTCCGGGAGCTGCAGCGTGTAGACGAGGCCGGCCGGTGCGCGGCCGCTGGGCACGCGCAACGTGGTCATCCGGGGGTCGTAGACGACGTCGGCGTCGGTGGCGACCTGGGTGGTGCCGCCGAGCAACGGGAGCACCGCGCTGTCGCCGAGATCGCGCACGGTGATGGTGACCGAGAGCTGGGTGTCGCCGGCACGCAGGTCGGTGATGGCACCGTCGTCGCCGACCTCGACGAGGCGGTCCTGGTTGAAGCCGGGGATGAGCCAGTTGTCGTCCTCGTAGACGTCGAGGGCGCCGACGCGCCATGGCCCGGTCAACGATGCGCCGGTGCTCACCTCGAACAGGACGCGGTCCTCGGCCGCGGCCAGCGGCGCGGCCCGGGGCTTCTGCGGCTTGTCGTCGGGGTCGAAGACCGGCTCGGGGAACAGGAAGCTGGCGCTGTTCAGAGCGACCAGCACCGCGACGAGCGGGATGCCGGCGATCAGGCCGCGGACGAGCCGCTTGGCCTCGAAGCTGCGGTCGAGCTCGCCGGTGTCGTCCTGGTCGCCGCCGAAGAGCACGCCGATGGCGGCGAGCACCGGGAGGAACGCGCAGACGCCGGCGATGAACTGCTCGGACTCGGGCTGGGTGATCGACGCCAGGCCGACGAGCGGGAGCGGGACGACGATGGCGAGCTTGGGCCGGCCATAGGTGATGCCGATCGACGCGGCCGCGAAGCCGATGGTGCCGATCACCATGATGATGAGCACGCGCCATCCGGGATCGAACGGCACGGGCGGCCGGATCGAACGGCCGGCGTCGATGGCGTCGCCGACGAGCGTGGGCAGCTCGCCCGGGCCGCCGGGTGCGGTCACCAGCGACAGGGCCGAGACCAGCAGCAGCATCAGCGGGAAGACGCCCTGGGCCACCGACGCTCGGGGCGAGCGGGCGGCGTACAGCGCCCAGCCGGCACCGAGCGCGGCGGCGAACACGCCGAGCCCGCGGGCGAGCCACGAGGCGAAGATGCCGCCGACGACCAGTCCGGCCGCCGAGGTGGCCAGTCCGGCGGCGAGCGCAGGCCGCAGCATCGACGCGAACGAGGCGACGGGTTCGTCGTCGGCGGCGTCGGGGTCGGTCTGGTCGGCGGACGTGGAGGCGCTGGTGGCGAGCCGGGCCGCGTCGTCGGCGGCGAGCGCGCCGGACGTGATGGGGATGGCGGGCTCGTCGTCGGTGTCGGGTCCGTTGTCGAGGCGGGGATCGTCGGTGACGGTCATGCGCCGGCTCCGACGCCGTGGGCGAACGCCCGCGTGAGGGGCGTGTTGGGGCCGATCTCGACGACCTGCACGCCCAGCGTCGACGCGGTGCCGAGGGTGTCGACCGCGTCGTCGGTCCACATCAGCGCCGCCACGATGACCGACCGGCCGCGGGCGGTGAGCAGCTTGAGGCTGGCGGCTGCGGCGGCATCGAGCAGCGGCGTGACGACGGCGACGTGGGCGTCGGCGGGGATGGTGCGGGCCAGCCGGGTGAGTGCGGTGGACAGGTCGCCCTTGTCGCGCTCCGTGCGGGCCAGTTGGTCGAGCAGCTCGATGCGGGCCCGGCCGACGCGCAGGGGACCGGCGATGTTGCCGTTGTTTCCCTCGAGCGTGACCGAGTACCCCTCGGAGAGGTGATGGACACCGAGCGAGGCGGCGGTGCGGATGCCGGCCTCGAACGACTCGGACACCGCGCCCTTCGAGTGGGTCTTCTCGTCGGTGTCGAGGAGGATGACGACCTTGTCGGTGATCCCCTGCTCGGCTTCACGCACGAGCAGGCGGCCGGTGCGGGCGTAGGCGCGCCACACGATGCGACGGACGTCGTCGCCCGGCACGTAGTCGCGCATGCCGTAGAACTCCATGCCCATCGGCCACGGACGCGACACGGGCGGGCGTTGCGGCGGGTCTTCCCACAGACGGGTGAGCGGCCGATCGGTGACCGGCTCGACCGCCGGGTGCACCAGCATCTCGTAGGGCTCGGCCAGCACGAGCTGGCGTTCGGTGAGGCCGAACGGATCGCCCCAGCGAGCCACCAGCGGGCCGAGCTGGTAGGCGCCGCGGCGCCACGCGGTGAGCTCGTAGCCGTGGGTGACGCCGTCGCCGGCCTCGACCGTGGAGATGGGCACGCGTGCCGAGTCGCCGAGGATGGGCGGCAGCTTCTCCTCGAGGATGATGTTGGACAGCGTGCGTCGGGCGGTGAGCGACACCTCGACCGACACCGCCTCGCCCTCGACGAGACGAGCGCGCAGCTCGGAGCGGTGGCCCTCGAGCGGCAGCGGCCGCCGACCGACCGACCACATCAGGCCCAACACGGCGAGCGCGCCGTAGGCGAGCAGGTACATGGGCTTGCCCGCGACCCAGTAACCAAGGATCCAGGCACCGACCGCGACGCCGGCGAGGATGAGCCCGGACGCGGTGATGCCCGAACGATCGGTGATCGTCGCCAGGGCGCGTCGCAGCGGCTGCTCGGCCCGTTCGGCTCTCGCCGCCGCACGTCGCGCCGTCACGGCGCGCACGGCGGTCATGCGGCGGAACCGACTCCGAGCGGCGGGCGGGCCTTGGAGATGATGCGCTCGAGGACGTCGTCGACGGTCTCGCCACGGAGCTGCGCATCGGGGGTGAGGAGCAGGCGGTGGGCGAGGATCGGCTGGAGCAGCGCCTTGATGTCCTCGGGGTAGACCTCGTTGCGGCCGTCGGCGGCGGCGAGGGCGCGTCCCGCACGGCCGAGCGAGATCGAGGCACGAGGCGACGCGGCCATGAGCAGCGAGCCGTCGTTGCGCGTGGCCTGGACGATCTCGAGGATGTAGGTCTCGACCTGCTCGGACATCTTCACCCGGCTGGCGGCCTGGGTCATCCACACGATGTCCTCGGTGTCGCACACCGGCTGGGTCTCGTCGACCTCGAGCCCGATGAGGTTGCCGCGCATGACCTTGCGCTCGGCCTCGAGGTCGGGGAAGCCCATGGTCAGCTTGAACAGGAAGCGGTCGAGCTGGGCCTCGGGCAGCGGGAACGTACCGGCCTGCTCCACCGGGTTCTGCGTGGCGAGCACGAGGAACGGGTTGGGCAGGTGGTGGGTGACGCCGTCGACGGTGACGTTGCGCTCGGCCATCGACTCGAGCAGCGCCGACTGCGTCTTGGGCGTGGCGCGGTTGACCTCGTCGACCAGCAGGATGTTGCAGAAGACCGGACCGGGCCGGAACTGGAACTCCATCGTCGAGGTGTCGATGATCGACGAACCGGTGATGTCGCCCGGGAGCATGTCGGGCGTGCACTGGATGCGGCTCGACTTCGCCGTCATCGACAGCGACAGCGCACGGGACAGCATCGACTTGCCCACGCCGGGCACGTCCTCGAACAGCACGTGGCCGGATGCGCACACCGCCACCATGGCGAGGCGGACGACGTCCTCCTTGCCGTGGATGGTGCGGTTCACGTTCCCGGTGATGCGGTCGAAGAGCTCCTTGTACCGATCGGTGTCGAGCTTGCCGTCGCCGGCCTGCGTGGCGCCGTTGGACGCGGCTGCGGCGGGCGCGGCCCGGCGGGGAGCTCGGCGCTTGCGGGTGGTGGGTTGTGCCATGGGGATGGTCCCTTCAGGAGCCGGCGCGTGGGCCGGTGCGGGCGATGGTCGCTTCGGTGTTGCCGAGGTAGGACTCGACGACACGCGGGTTGGCGAGGACGGCTTCGGGGGTGTCGCGCAGGATCACGCGCCCCGTCTCGAGGGCGATGAGCTCGTCGCTGATCGACGAGATCAGGGTCATGTCGTGCTCGATCACGAGGATCGAGCAGTTGGCCTCGAACTTGATGCGCTTGAGCAGCGGGCCGAGCTCCTCGGTCTCGCGCTGGGCGACGCCGGAGGACGGCTCGTCGAGGAGCAGCACGGTCGGGTCCGACGCCAGCACGCACGCGAGGTCGACCACCCGACGGGAGCCGGTGGACAGCTCGCGCACGAACTTGTCGCGGAACGGGCCGAGGTTGAGCATGCCGATGAGGCGGTCGGCTCGCTTGCGCAGCTTGGCCTCGGCGGTGCGGACGTTGGGGAGCCGCAGTGCGCCGGCGACGCCGCTGCGCACGGCCAGGTGGCGGTCGAGCGCCACCATGAGGTTCTCCTCGACGGTGAGCGCCGGGAACAGGCGGGCGTCCTGGAAGCTGCGATGCAG
>JBFJNI010000176.1:0-4694 GCA_041618235.1 Acidimicrobiales bacterium | reverse complement strand
TTCTACTACCTCCAGGCCGAATGGCGGTTGGCCGAGAGCCGTCTGGCTCGTCGCGTCGTTCCTCGCCTGCTCCGGCGTGCATGGACGCCGGTCGGCGTCGGAGAGGGCTTCAAGCGACCCGACGAGTTCGAGGTGATCTTCCGCCATCTGCTCGGGACCCCGGGCGCCGCGGCGCGGCTGCGCTCGATGGACCGCACGATCGCCAGGTTGCCCGGGTGCGACGGCCTCGGGCTGCTGGCTCGGGCGGCGGACGCCGTCGGGCCAGAGGCTGCAGTCGTGATTCCCGCCCACCGGCCGAGGGGTCGCCCGACCGCCTCGGGGATGGCGGCCTGATCCGACCGGACACGCCTCCCGCGCACCCTCGCCGTCGAGACTTGACCCACCGGTCAAGTCTGGGTTGACTGGCCGCCATGGCCATCGATTTCACGTTCCCGCCCGAGGTCGAAGCGATCCGCTTCAAGGTCCGCGACTTCATCCAGAACGAGGTGAAACCGCTCGAGCAGGAGATCGAAGACGCCGGCGGCGACCGCGACGTCCTGGTGAAGAACTACATCAAGATGCGTGGGCTGGCGAAGGATGCCGGCCTGTGGCTGCCGCACATGCCGAAGGAGTGGGGCGGCATGGGTCTGGGTCACGTGGCCATGGCCGCCGTGTCGGCCGAGGCGGCCCGCTCGCGCTTCGGCCCGTCGGCGCTCAACGCGCAGGCGCCCGACGAGGGCAACATGCACACGCTGCTCCACTGGGGCACCGACGAGCAGAAGCAGAAGTACCTCAAGCCGCTGTGCGACGGCTACCAGATCGACGAGAACGGCAACCCCGCAGCCATCCGGTCGTGCTTCGCCATGACCGAGCCCGAGGTCGCCGGCTCCGACCCGACGCTGATCCAGACCCATGGGTACAAGGACGGCGACGAGTGGGTCATCAACGGCCACAAGTGGTTCATCTCCGGTGCCGCTGGTGCCACGTTCGCGATCCTCATCGTCCGCACCGACGAGAATCCCGACAACCCTCGCGCCGGCAACTCGGCGTTCATCATCGACCTCCCGCACGAGGGCTGGGAGATCGTCCGCGACATCGAGACGATGTCGGGGTCGCACAACCACTGCGAGATCCAGATCACCGATCTCCGCGTCCACGAGTCGCAGATGCTCGGCGGTCAGGGCCAGGGTCACCTGCTCGGCCAGTACCGACTCGGCCCCGCTCGGCTCGCCCACTGCATGCGCTGGATCGGCCAGGCCGAGACCGCGCTCGAGATGATGGTCGACCGGTCGCTCAACCGGTATGCCCACGGCTCGATCCTGGCGGAGAAGCAGGGGATCCAGTGGATGATCGCCGACTCCACGATGGAGCTGTACCAGAGCAAGCTCATGGTGTTGCATGCTGCGTCGCTCATCGACCAGTCGGGCAACGACCCGTCGGTGGTCGACTTCCGTCCCGAGGTGTCGATGGCCAAGCACTTCGTGGCGAACTCCCTGTGGCGCATCATCGACCGCGCCATCCAGGTCCACGGCGCGCTCGGTTACAGCTCGGACACGCCGCTGGGTGAGATGCTCAAGCAAGCCCGCTGGGCACGATTCGCCGACGGTGCCGACGAGGTCCACCAGTGGCGGATCGCCGAGCGCACCATCTCCGACTGGAAGGACAACAAGACGGTGAAGAACGCCACGGGGAAGCTGCCGCTGTGACCGCCTCCGGAAAAGCCGACATCGCGGACCTCAAGCTGCACTTCCTCTTCACCAAGCTCAACGTGGCCGACATGGCCTCGATGGTCGCCTTCTACGAGCAGGCGTTCGGCTTCTCGATCACGATGACGCTGGACAACGAAGAGCTCGACGAGACCATGCTCACCATCCCCGGCGAGCGGTTCACCCTCGTGCTCGTCCGGTACAAGGACGGACGGACGCACACGCTCGGTGACGCCCACGGCCCCATCGGCCTGTCGACGGTCGACGTCGACGCGGCAGTGGCCCACGCCGTGGCGTGCGGCGGATCGGTGGTCACCGAACCCACTGACGCCGAGGGTGGCGGCGGCCGCTACGCGTTCGTCGCCGACCCCGAGGGACACGAGATCGAGCTGCTCCGCTTCGGCTGAGTGGCTGGGCTGGACCCACAGAACCTGACTCGCGCCGACTGGTGCAAGTGCATGACCTGGACGTGCTCAGCCGTGCTCGACCTGGGCCTTGGCCCAGCGGTAGTCGGCCTTCCCGGCCGGGGAACGGACGACCGAGTCGACGAACACGAACGCCTTCGGCAGCTTGTATCGGGCGATGTGCTTGGCGGCTTCGTCGCGGAGAGTGGCTTCATCGACCGTGGCGCCGTCGCGCAACTGCACGACCGCCACGACCTCGTTGCCCCACTGCTCGGACGGGCGTCCGGCGACGACCACGTCGAACACCTCCGGATGGTGGGCCAACGCCTGTTCGACCTCCTCGGCGAAGATCTTCTCACCACCGGAGTTGATGGTGACCGAGTCGCGACCGAACAGCTCGATCTCCCCCTCGGCGGTGAGCCGGGCGCGGTCGCCGGGGACGGCGAAGCGGGTGCCCTCGATCACCGGGAAGGTGCGGGCGGTCTTCTCGGCATCACCGAGGTAGCCGAGGGGCACGCGGCCGCGCTGTGCCAACCAGCCGTCGCCCTCGTGACCGGGCTCGAGGACCGTCGACAGGTCGGCGGAGACGACGGCGGCACCCGGGCCCGGGGTGAACGTGCCGGTCTTGGCCTTCGCTCCGGCTGCGGAGACGTGGCTCATCTGCGAGCCGGTCTCGGACGCCCCGACCGCGTCCATGATCATGGTGGACGGCAGCTGGGCCAGGAAGCGATCCTTGAGCGTCGAGTTCAACGGCGCGCCACCCGACACGATGACCAGGAGTGACGACGTGTCGTACGCACCCGCTTCGACGGCGTCGACCAGCGGGCGGCCGAAGGCGTCGCCCACGATGAGCAGCACGTTGACGCGCTCGCGCTCGATGAGCTCCCACACCTCGGCGGGTTCGAGTCGGGTGGTCTCGTCCTGGATGACCACCGTGTTGCCGGTGTTGAACGCGTTGAAGGCGAGCCAGTGGTCGGCGCCGTGCATGAAGGGCGGGGCGGGGAGGATCTTCTGGCCGCCGTTGGCGACGGCGTTCTCTGCGATCTCGTCGAGCGACGTGAACTCCTCACGCGTGGCCGAGTTCCGGCCGCCGAGCGACGCCACGAAGATGTCGGCCTGTCGCCACAGCACGCCCTTGGGCATGCCGGTGGTGCCACCGGTGCAGAGGATGTAGAGGTCGTCGGGGGAGCGGTCGACGGCGGGCGGGGTCGGCAACGCGGCGGCGAGGGCGTCCTCGTAGGCCACCGCCCCCGCGAGCAGGGGCTCGTCACCGACCTGGATCAACGTCGTGAGCTCGGGCAGGTCGGGGAGCACGGCGGCCAACGTCTCGGAGAACCGACCGTCGAACACGATGGCCTTCGCCTGGCAGTTGTCGAGCAGGTAGCGGAGCTCCTCCTCGACGTAGCGGTAGTTGACGTTGAACGGGGCGACGCGAGCCTTGAAGCCGGCCAGCATCGTCTCGAGGTACTCGTTGCCGTTGTAGAGGTAGACCGCGACGTGGTCGAGATGCGTCTCGTGGCCACCGATGCCGTCGCGGGTGGAACGGGCGCCGTGGCCGGCGCCGGCGAGGACGTTGGCGAGGCGGCTGGCCCGCTCGTCGAGCTGGGCGTAGGTGAAGCGCGACTTCCCCCACACGATGGCCTCGTTGTCGGGCACGGCCCGGGCGACCGCCTCGAAGACGTCGGCGAGGTTGAACTCCATTGCGCTGCACTTCCCCCTGTGGAACGGACTCGCGCCGAAGCTATTCGGGCCGTCGGCGGGTGCCCCAATCGTCCGGAAGGCCCGGACGTCGGCAGGTCAGGAGAACCAGATGCGCTGGTGGTTGCGGCTGTCCTGATGGAGGAGGAGGGCGACGAGGACGATCTCGAAGAGGAGCGAGATGATGTTGACGCCCAGCACGCCGTCGATCCCGTAGAAGAGGAAACGGATGACGAAGGGCGACACCGCTGCTCCGACGGCGACCTGGTAGCCCCACTTCTGCTCGTTGGCGATGCCGTAGCCTCCGATCACCTTGGCGATTCCGATGACCATGAACAGGCTGCCCAGACCGAACAGGATGTCGAAGCCACCGCTGATGTACAGCAGCAGCACGGCATTGCCCAGCGTCTGGGGCAGCGAGTGATTGATCCACCGGCGCGTCTCCATGGATGACAGTCTCGCAGGTGTCGCGCTGGGTGCAGGATCGGGTGTGCGCATGCGCCCACTCACCATCGAACGACCCAAGGTGCTGTGCCCCGTCGATCGGGTCCCGCTCATCGACCACGCGCTCGAGCGGCTCGGCTCCGTGACCGACCATCTGGCCGTGAACGCCCACGAATCCCAGCCGATGCTCGTCGACCACCTCGACGGCCGGGTGCGGGTGTCAGTCGAGCACGGTGAGGCGCTCGGCACGGCCGGCGCCCTCGCGCCGCTGCGCGACTGGATCGCCGGACGAGCGGTGGTCGTGGTGAACGGCGACACCTGGTGCCCGGGCGGACTCGACCGACTCGTCGATGGCTGGCACGGCTCGACCGTCCGCATCCTGGTCGCGGGTGCGCCCGAGTTCGGCCCTCGGATGCGCGTGGCTGGCGCGCTCATGCCGTGGGCCGACGTCCAGCGTCTCCGC
>JBFJNI010000175.1:0-4779 GCA_041618235.1 Acidimicrobiales bacterium | reverse complement strand
CGGCGGCCAGCACGGCCATCCGGTCGTCGACGTCCGGGCGACGCTCCATGACGGCAAGCATCACTCGGTCGACTCCGACGAGATGAGCTTCCGCATGGCCGGGTCGCTCGCGTTCCGCGAAGCCGTCGCGGCCGCCGGAACCGTGGTGCTCCAGCCCATCTCCTCAGTCGAGGTCATCGTGCCGGACGATCTCCAAGGCGACGTGCTGGGCGATCTCAACGCCAAGCGCGGCCACGTCACCGGCACGGCCGCCGGTCCGGGTCCGGGCGAGACCACGGTGACCGCGCTCGTCCCCACCGCCGAGCTCACCCGCTACGCCATCGACCTCCGGTCGATGACCCACGGCCGGGGGCGCTTCCGAGCGACGTTCGACCACTACGAGCCGATGAGCGAGCGTCTCCTTCCCGCTCGTGGCTGACGAGGCGATCATCCGCTGTCGGTGATGGTCCGGATTTCGCGTTGCACGAAGGCCACGATCTCGGTGTCCTGCATCGACGCGCCACGGCGGACCGCAGCAACAAACGCCGATGGGCCGAGCTCCGACCGCAGCCGATCGACGCTGCGCGACAGCTCGTCGGCATCGACCGGCTCGAAGGGCAGCGCATGCGCCGCTCCCACTGCGGAGAGCGCACCGTGCAACACGGCAGCCGGTTCGTGGAACCCGAGCTCGATGAATGTGCCGAGCACGCGGCGCAGCGAGAGCCATTGGTTCGCCCAGTCGCCGCCTCGATACCAGGTGTCGACGATGTCGACGTAGCCGATCAGACCGGCGATGTGCTCGCCGTGCCGAGCCTGCAGCCAGCGGACCTCGGTGAGCGCAAAGGCCTCGATCCAGCGATTCCCGGCCGATGCACCGACTGAGCCCGCCCGTTCGAGACATGCAAGGGCGTCGGCGGGATCGGTGCGCTCCAGCGCCAGGCCGAGCGCATAATCGGCCTGGGCCCGTGCCGTCGGTGAGCCGGTGCTCGCACCGGCGGCCTTCGCCTCGCCGGCGAGCACCGCCCCCCGGACAGGATTGCCGACGCTCGTCTCGGCCACGGAGCGCATGTACAACGCGTGCGCGAGAGGAGCCGGGGCACCCGATCGACGCGTCGCCTCGACCATGCGGTCCATCCACGAGAGCGCCTCGCTGATCCGAGCGAGGTAGAAGAGCGCGTTCCCCAGGACGCGCTCGGGCAGCCCGCTCGAAGAGAGGACCGGTGCGTCGCCATCGCCGCTGACGAGTGCTGCCCTGGCGAGCTCGATGGCCGCATCCATGTCCCCTCGGACGAATCGACCGTACGCCGACACACCGAGGGTGTCAGCGAGGGCCGGATGACCGGCGGCACCCTCGAGACTCGCCGACACCTCGGCCCAGCTGGTGACCTCGTACCGGATCCGTCGAAATGCGTATTCGCGCAGCGCACACACGATGCGAAGGGCGCTGTCCGCATCGCCCATACGTACGGCCGCCAGGTGGGCGGCACGGAAGTTGTCGTGATCTCGCGCCAGCGTGTCCGACCACATGGCCTCGTCCGGTCCGTCGAGGCCGACGCCACCGCGTTCGGCGAGACCGAGGTACCAATCCAGGTGACGTCGCTCGGCGCCAACGAGTCCCTCGCGCGCACGGAGCCGATCGACGCCGAACTCTCGGAGCGGCTCGAGGAGGCGGTACCGGGACCGATCCGGGTCGGCGAGCAGCACCATCGACTTGTCGACCAGGCTGGCGAGGGTGTCGACCGCAGGCGGATCGGCCGCTCCGATGATGCATACGGCTTGCGACGCAGGCAGGTCGAACCCGCCGGCGAAGACCGAGAGCTGATCGAAGAGCTCCTGCTCGTTCGGCGCGAGGAGCGCGTGCGACCACTCGACCAGCTCGAACAACGTGCGTTGCCTGCCGTCGGCTCCGCGTTGGGTCTGGTCGAGGAGCCCGAGCCGCTCGACGAGGCGCTCGGCCAGCGCCTCGACACCCATCGTCCGGAGACGGGCCGCCGCGAGCTCGAGCGCCAAGGGGAGACCGTCGAGACGACGGCAGATGGCAGCGATCGCTACGGCATTGTCGTCGTCGAGGACGAAGCCGGGCGCTGACGCCTCCGCCCGCGCGAGCAGCAGCTCGACGGCGGACGAGCGAGCGACTTCGCGTGCAGTCACCGCCGTCGGATCGGGCAAGCTCAACGGCGCCAACACGCTGACGTACTCGCCGGCGAGGCCGAGGGGCTCGCGACTCGTCGCCAGGACGCGAAGCCGGGGGCATGCCGAACGCAGCCGGTCGACCAACGGCGCGACGGCTTCGGTCAGGTGTTCGCAGTTGTCGAGGACCAGCACGCGGTCGCTGGCCGCCAGGTGGTCTTCGATGGTGGATTCGAGGGTTCGGTACTGGCGCGGCTGGATGTCGAGGGCCGCAGCGATGACCTGGGCCACGCCGCCCGGGTCTCGAAGGGGAGCCAGCTCGACGACGGTGACTCCGTCCTCGACTCGGTCGATCACCATCGCCCCCACCCGCATCGCCAGCCGCGTCTTGCCGACCCCGCCCGGGCCGACGATGGTGACCAGAGGCTGGTCCCTGACGACATCGACGACCGCGGCCACCTCGGGGTCACGGCCGACGAACGAGGTCGCCCCGAGCAACTGTGGCGCGCTCGCCCCCGTGCGCCGAGAGGTCGGCGCGTGACCCGCCACAGCGAGGAGCGCAGGATCGTCGGCGAGGATCTGGGCCTCGAGCTCGACCACTGCTCGGGACGGTACGAGGCCCACGTCGTGGGCCAGCCGCTCCCGCAGCTCGGCAGCCCGCCGGAGCGCCTCGGTCTGGCGTCCGGACCGATGCAGAGCCAACATCAGCAGCCGCCAGTAGCAGTCGCGGAGCGGGTGGCTCTCGACCAGCGACTCGAGCTCCCCGACCATGGCGGCGGGGTCGCCGGTGGCGAGGCGGGCCTCGGCCCATGCTTCGGTGGCCGCCAGTCGTAGCTCCTCCAGGCGAAGCGCCTCGCCTCTGACCTCGGCGAGGTCGGCGCACGAACCGAACGCCTCTCCCTGCCACAGCGCCAGCCCCTCGTCGAGGAGCGACACCACGTTGGATGGCTCCTCGGTGCGTGAGCGCTGCAGCAGGCCCTCGAACCGATCGGCATCGACCTCGCCGTCCTCGATGTCCAACCGGTACCCGCCGGAGGTCAGCACGACACGAAATCCAGGCGCGAGCACCGACCGGACTCGGGAGATCTGGCTCTGCACGGTGGCCGTGGCCGAGGGCGGCGGGTCCTCCCCCCACAGCGAGTCGATGAACCGGGCCGTGCTGACCGGCCGACCCCGATTGGCCACGAGCACGGCGAGCAGCTGCTGGGCCTTCGGGCCGCCGACGGGGCGCCCTTCACCGCGGACATCCACCTCGATGCCCCCGAGGACGCGGAGCGACGTGGTCGCGGTCACCTGCCCAGTGTCCCGCACCGGCCTTGCAGCCCGCTTGCAGAGTTCGCCTTCTTGCGCATTCTGCCTGCACCTTTGCTGCAAGGGCCTCCCGGGATGATCGACCCACCGGTCGTCCGAATCCCCGAGCGACCCCGACGACCACGGAGGTCATCATGAGTTGGAACGTCTCCGGCACGTACTTCGAGGCATGCAACTGCGAGGCCGCATGCCCCTGCGTCTTCCTCAGTCCACCGACGAACGGCGAATGCACGGCACTCGTCGCCTGGCACATCGAGCGCGGCGACCATGAGGGCACCTCGATCGACGGGCTCAACGTTGCGCTCGCCGTCCACTCGCCGGGGCACATGGCCCAGGTCCAGTGGCGGGCCGCGCTCTACCTCGACGATCGGGCGACCGAGGCGCAGACCGGCGCCCTCACCGCGGTGTTCTCCGGTGCCGCTGGCGGACATCCCGCGGTGCTCGCGTCCCACATCGGCGAGGTCATCGGCGTCGCCTCGGTCCCGATGAAGTTCGACGGGGACGACTCCTCGTGCGCGCTGCGGATCGGCGAACTGGGCGACGTCAAGATCACGGCCATCGGCGGTCAGGGCGGCGCCCAGGTGATGGTCGCCAACCATCCCCTGGCCGTGAGTCCCGGCTTCGACCTGGTGACGTCACGATCCGACCACTTCCACTACGCCGACCACGGCTACGAGTGGGAGCTGTCGGAGCGCAACGGATTCTTCGCGCCCTTCGCCTACCAGGCCTGATCATGTCGACGACGACGATCTCCTCGGAGCCCGTCGACCGGACGGGCAGGATCGCCGCGGCGCTCCTGCTCGTCACGGCGGCGTGCTGGGCCTACCTCTTCCTGCTCCGCGGCGAGATGGCCTCCATGGGCTCGATGGACGGCATGGCCGCGATGGGAGAGGCATCGTCCCGACCCCTGCTCGCCATGCCCATGACCTCGGCCTGGACCGGCCACGACGTCGTCCTGATGTGGACGATGTGGGCGGTGATGATGGCCGCGATGATGCTCCCGTCAGCCACGCCGATGATCCGCGCGTACGGCAGGACCATCGGCCCCGCCAGCCGCGGCCTGCAGGGCTCGACGCCGTCGTTCGTGGGCGGCTACCTGCTCGCGTGGAGCGGGTTCGCGGCAATCGCCACCAGTGCTCAGTGGGCACTGCACCAGGCGACCCTCGTCGACGCCGGAGGCGTCGCAACCAGCCGATGGCTGGCCGGCCCGGTGCTGGTGGTCGCCGGCGCCTACCAGTTCACGAACCTCAAGGAGGCCTGCCTCGGGAAGTGCCGAGCGCCACTGGGCTTCCTGCTCGCCGAGTGGCGCGATGGCGCCGCTGGTGCGTTCCGGATGGGGAGCCTCCATGGCTCGCTCTG
>JBFJNI010000174.1:0-4800 GCA_041618235.1 Acidimicrobiales bacterium | reverse complement strand
GGCTACCACATCGAGCGCGACGACCTGTGGGCCATCCCCACCGCCGAGGTCCCCCTGACCTCGATGGCCTCCGACGAGGTCCTCGACCACGCCGCCCTGCCCATGCGCTTCATGGCCTATACGTCGTGTTTCCGTCGCGAGGCAGGATCGGCCGGCCGCGACACCCGCGGCCTGCTCCGCAGCCACGAGTTCGACAAGGTCGAGCTCATGGGATACGCCGACGGCGCCGAGCAGGCGGTCGCGCTCCAGGAGGAGGTGCTCGCCCGCAGCGAGTCCATCCTCCAGGACTTCGGCCTCACCTACCGGATCCTCGATCTGTGCACCGGCGACCTCGGTGGATCGTCGGCCCGGACCTGGGACATCGAGGCGTACGCGCCGGGCGTCGGCGAGTGGCTCGAGGTCAGCTCGGTCAGCTGGTTCACCGACTACCAGGCCCGGCGGGCCAACGTCCGCTTCAAGCGGGGCGACGCCAAGGGCACCGAGATCTGCCACACGGTGAACGGGTCGGCCATGGGCTGGCCCCGCACCGTGGCGGCCGTGCTCGAGACCCATCGGCAACCCGACGGCAGCATCGTGATCCCCGCCGTCCTGCGCCCGCGGATGGGCGGCGCCACCCACATCCCAGCACCGTGACGTGAGCGAGCCGACATGACCGAGCCGCTGTGGACCCCGTCACCCGAGCGAGTCGAGCGGACTCGCCTCGCTCGCCTCATGGATCGCCTCGGCATCGACGGCTACGAGGCGCTCCACCGCCACTCGGTCGAAGACCCCGACGCGTTCTGGCGCACGATGTGGGACGAGTGCCGGATGGTCGGCGAGCCGGGCGACGTGGTGCTGGCCCCCGGCGCCACCATGCAGTCCGCCCGCTTCTTCCCCGACGCCACCCTGAGCGTCGCCGAGCACGTCCTGCGCCACACCGGCGACGGGGACGCCATCGTCGCCGTCGACGAGCAGGGCACCCGATCGATCTCGTGGGACGGCCTCGCCGCCGAGGTCGGTGCGATGGCCGCGGCGTTGACCGACCTGGGCGTGGCCGAGGGCGACCGCGTCGCGGCGTGGCTGCCCAACGGCATCGAGGCCGTGGTCGCCATGCTCGGCGCGGCCTCCATCGGTGCCGTGTTCTCGAGCACTAGCCCCGACTTCGGCGCCGCCGGCGTCCTCGACCGCTTCGGCCAGATCGAACCCGTCGTGCTGTTCGCAGTCGACGGTTACGACTACGGCGGCTCGCACCACGACCGGCGCTCGGTCCGGGACGAGATCGTCGCCGGCCTCCCGACGCTGCGTCGCACCGTGGTCCTCGGCGACGACTGGGAGGCCTTCCTGGCTCCCCATCGCGGAACGCCCCCGCCGATGGACCAGCGTCCGTTCGACCACCCGTGGTACGTCCTCTACTCCAGCGGCACCACGGGCAAGCCCAAGTGCATCGTCCACGCCACCGGTCGGGTCCTGATCACCCACGCCAAGGAGCACCGGCTCCACTGCGATCTCTCGTCCGGGGATCGGCTGCTCTACGTCACGACCTGTGGCTGGATGATGTGGAACTGGCTCGTCTCCGCGCTGGCGTCCGGGGTCACCATCGTCTGCGTCGACGGCAACGTCATGCATCCCGGCCCGGGTCGTCTGTGGGAGCTGGTCGACGAGCACCAGGTCGACATGCTCGGCGTCGGCGCCAAGTACCTCGATGCCCTGGCCAACGTCGGCTACCGGCCCCGGGACCATCACGACCTGACGTCGCTGCGCACGCTGGCCAGCACGGGCTCGCCGCTCAGCCCCGAGCGCTTCGCGTGGGTCTACGAGGCCGTGGCCGACGACGTGCACCTGGCGTCGATCAGCGGCGGCACCGACCTCTGTGGCTGCTTCGTGCTCGGCGACCCGACGTCGCCCGTGTACGCCGGCGAGATCCAGCGTCCGGCACTGGGCATGGCGGTCGACGTGTGGGACGACGGGGGCCGGTCGCTACCGGCCGGCGAGCGGGGCGAGCTGGTCTGCGTGCGTCCGTTCCCCAGCCAACCCCTCGGCTTCTGGAACGACCCCGACGACCTGCGCTACCACGCGGCCTACTACGAGCGCTTCGCCTCGGCGAACGGTGGTCGGGGGGTGTGGCACCACGGCGACTTCGCCTCGTGGACCGCGCACGACGGTTCCGAGCACAGCGGCATCGTGATCCACGGCCGCAGCGACACCACGCTCAATCCCGGCGGCATCCGCATCGGCACGGCCGAGATCTACCGGGTCGTCGAGCGCCTCGATGGCATCGCCGAGTCGCTGGTGTTCGCCCAGGAGATCCGCGACGCCGCCGGCGGCACCGACGTGCGCATCGTGTTGCTCGTCGTGCTCGACGACGACGTGGCGCTCGACGACGCATTCAAGGCCGAGATCGCCGATGCCGTGCGTTCGGGTTGCTCGCCCCGCCACGTCCCCCGGCTGATCGTCGCGGTCGACGAGCTGCCCCGCACGCGGTCCGGGAAGCTGGTCGAGCTGGCCGTGTCCGACGCAGTCAACGGTCGCGAGGTCCGCAACACCGAGGCGCTGGCCAATCCCGAGGCCCTGTGGGCGATCCGGGACGATCCCGCGTTCTCCTGACCCGAGAAAGAAGTGTGCCCCCGCCGCAAGCGGCGGGGGCACGAGGAATCGCAGGTACGGGCAGCCTACGATTCCGACTCTGCTGCGGCGACGGCCGTCAAGAGGCCGGCGAGTGCCTGTTCGGCACGGGCCGTGACGTCGGCGCAGATGCGAGCATGCTTGTGGTCGGCGCCGTGCTCGGCGCAGACCTGCGAGGTCTCGGAGAGGATCTTTGCGGTGGCGTTCACCAGCGCCCGGGTCCCGGTGACGGTGGGTCCGGTGCGCGACAGGAACTTCACGGTGGTGCCGGCGATGTCGGCGGCATCGAGGCAGGCCTGGATGCACTCCCCTCCGCCGTCGACGACGGGGGTGGAGAGGAAGACGTCGGCGCAGGTGCTGGCGGCGCTCACCACGTCGTGCAGACCGTCGATGGCGAGGGCCAGCGGGGCGTGGTCGACACCACGCTCGTCGGGCCGGGCATCGAGCATCTGGGCAGCAACGTTCATGGGGGCCTCTCTTACCGACCGCCCACCGACTCAGAACCGAGAACTCACCCCAGCCGGTCGTAGAGGCCGGCGATGTCGCGCTCGACGTCGCGGGTCTGGCCGCCGAGCTCGAGGAATCGCTCCATGCGACGGATGGCCTCGGGCTCGCCGAGGAGGCGGTTGAAGCGCTGCCCCTCGGCCAGCAGCCCGGGCACGGGGTCGGGCTCGGCCTCGAGGACGGCGGCCTTGGCCTCGGCGATGGCGGCGGCGGGGAACGATGCGATGCGCTGGGCCAGGTTGTCGACGAACGCGCGCAGCTCGGCGGTGGGAAGCGATCGGTTCACCCAGCCCCACGCCTCGGCCGTGGTGGCGTCGACGTCGCCGCAGCCGAGCACGATCTCGAGCGCTCGGCTCCGGCCCACGAGACGCCCGAGGCGCTGGGTGCCCGAGCCGCCGGGGAGGATGCCGAGGGCGACCTCGGGCTGGCCGAGCACGGCGGTCTCGCGGGCGGCGAAGCGCATGTCGAACGACGCCGCCAGCTCGGCGCCCCCGCCGCGGACCGTGCCGGCGATCTCCGCGATGGTCGCCTTGGGCATCGTGCGGAACCGGTCGACCATGGCGTGGAAGAAGTTGAGCTCGGTGGGTGCGACGTCGCCTTGGTCGCGCGGCAGCGAGAGGATCATCGACACGTCGGCGTGGGCGATCCAGAAGTCGGGATCGGCTGACGAGACCACGACCACGCGCACGTCGTCGTCCTCGGTGAGCTGTTGGCTCAGCCGGTCGAAGGCGAGCATCAGCTCGAGGTCGAACAAGTTGATCGGCGGGTGGTCGATCACGACACGGGCGATGCCGCCGGCGATCGTGACCCGGAGACCGGTGAGCTCGTCGTACTGGCCGCGATCCTGCATGCCCCCAACCGTAGGCAGGAGGTAGACATCGACGTCGTGGACAACGACGAGCTCGCCCGGCGCCGGATCCAGTACGAGACCACGGGGTTCGGAGTCGGCGATGCCGATCCGGACCCGGTCGTGCAGTTCGGCCGATGGTTCGACGGGGTCGCCGCCCTCCTCGACGAGCCCAACGCCATGGTCGTGGCCACGGTCGATACCGACGGTCGACCGGAGGCCCGCACGGTCCTGCTGCGTGGGGCCGACGAGCGGGGCCTCGTGTTCTTCACCAACTACCGCTCGGCCAAGGGCCGCGCGCTCGCGGCGGCGCCCGTCGCCGAGCTGTTGTTCCTGTGGCTCCCGGTGCATCGCCAGGTGCGAGTACGCGGGACCGTGGTGCAGGTCGATGCTGCGGAGTCCGACGTGTACTTCGGGTCGCGGCCGCGCCCGTCGCAGGTCGCGTCCGCGGCGTCACCCCAGTCCGAGGTGGTCGCCGACCGCGCCGAGCTCGAGCGGCGCTTCGCCGAGGTCGACGCGGCGCATGCCGACGGCGACGTGCCCCGGCCTGAGCACTGGGGTGGCTACCGGGTGGTTCCCGATCAGTGGGAGTTCTGGCAGGGCCGGCCCGACCGGATGCACGACCGGGTGCGCTACCGCCCGGACGGTGTCGGCGGTTGGGTCCGCGAGCGCCTCGCGCCCTGAACACCGGAGCGCATCCGGCTCACGGCGCCCATGACGAGATCCCGTCGGCGAGACCCTCGACGAGGTCCTCGGTGTGCGGGGTGGGCCAGCCGCCGTCCCATCCGGTCCAGAACGGCCCGTTGCCGCGCACGCGTGGCGGGAGCTCGATCTGCACACCGTGCTTC
>JBFJNI010000173.1:0-4842 GCA_041618235.1 Acidimicrobiales bacterium | reverse complement strand
GTCGAGGACTACGCCGACAATCTCCTGGTCCTCGCCCGTCTCGTCGGGCCGGCGCTCATGGACCGCTACCCCGACCTCGCGTCGTACGACATCTGCCAGGAGTCACCGGACGCCGAGCAGGAGGACCCCTATCCCCCGCCGGCCACGCAGATCGATCTCTCTCGCGAGCAGGTCGATGCCGTCGACTGGGAGACCGCCACGGTCGCCGACCTGTTCGCCCTGCGCGACCGCGGCGCCGTCGTCAACGTCTCCGACGAGATCCAGCAGGAGCTCGACCGGCGGAGCCGAGGCGGCTGATCAGCGCCGGCCGATCCACTCGGCCACGGCCGCGACCACGGCCGCGTCGTCGCGCGGCGAGTGCGGCTCGCCCTCGAGCCAGACCAGCTCGACCGGGCCGGGGATCTCGGCGGCGTGGTGCTCGAGCTCGTCGGGCGTGGCGAAGGGGTCCTTGGTACCCGACACGAAGAGCACGGGCACGTCGATGGATGCGAAGTGCTCGGTGCGCAACGTCTCGGGCTTGCCCGGGGGGTGGAGCGGGTAACTCAGCAGCACGAGCCCGGCGACCGGTTCACCCTCGGCGACCAGCATCGAGCACATGCGCCCCCCGAACGAGCGGCCACCGATCACCAGCGTCGACGGGTCCTCGCCCAACCGGTCGGCGAAGGCGCCCATGTCGTCGCGCAGCTGGGCATGGACCTTGCGGGCGGCACGGGATCGGATCGTGACGCGCTCGACGGGGATGTCGAGGCCGGCGTCGAGCGCGACGAGCGTGCGGTTGTCGCGGTCGGCGCTGGCGCCCGGGGTGACGAGGAAGCCGGTGGGCCGGGTGCGGGGACGGCGTGCGGGTGTCATGGCAGGAGGATGCGTCGGGCCTCGGTGAGGTCGTTGATCCGTTGGGCGGCGTCGTCGGTGGCGCCCCCGTGGTCGGGGTGGGCGGCCCGGAGCTGGTCGCGGAACCGGCCCTGGATTACCTTGCGGTCGGGGAGGTGGACCGAGCCGTTGCTGGACGCCTGGATGCCGAGGACCTGCAGGGCCCACTGCACCGGGTCCTCGTACACCTTGGCGTCCCAGTCGCGGTTGGAGCTGAAGCCGGAGAGATGGGCGAACAGGGCACGGTCGACGCCGCCGCTCCACCGCATCCCCTTGCGGATGGCGTCCATGACCGCACGCCGAGCCGTGGGGGCCAGCGCGCCGGCGGTGTACACGGCGGCGATCATCATCTGCAGGCCGGTGCCACTGTTGTCGAAGTCGATGGTGAGCGAGTCGCCGACCTTGCGGAGCCGGGCGCGCGAGCGGGTCAGCCCGTGGCGGTCCTCCTGGAACCGGTGCCGAAGCCGGGGCTGGACGATGCGCTGGCCCTCCTGGACCTGCATCGTGAGCCGCAGCAGGTTCTCGAAGGACTCCTCGTCGAGCTCGTTGCGGTAGTTGGCGATGACGCCACCGAGCAGGATCCCACCGGGGCCAGGGGCGGGGTCGACCGGCAGGTGGCTGTCGCCCAGGGCCAGCCGGCGGGTGGGCGCGAACGGGCGCGAGTGGTGCATCTGCAGCTCGGCCAGCGCGTCCATGGACCGACGCTATCGGGAGCGGTGCCCGGTCTTGCCTTCAGACCAGCGGGCGGATGCGCTGGCGGAGCTGGATGGCCAGGGTCTGGATCTCGCCCTTGGGACCGGCGGAATGGAACAGGTCGATGAGCTCGTCGACGACCTCGACCACCTTGGTCCACTCCGCGGCTTCGATGCCGTACGGGGGGCGCTCACCGATGCGCTCGGCGGCGTCGAGGAACGAGTTCACCGCCTCGCCCGTCGGGTCCTTCTGCATCCGGTCGGCCGAGACGAACAGCGCGCTGAGCACCTCGATGTCGGTGTCGTCGCCGTCGTCGTCCTCGGCGGGGAGCTCGTCGGGGAACCGGATCGTGGGCAGCAGCGCGTCGACCGCAGCCTCGTCGTCCTCGTGGACCACGACCTCGTACCCGTCGCTGACCCACTCGTGTGGCAACCCGAGCTCGTGCAGGGCGTCGTCGAGCTCGTCGAGCTCGGTGGGATCCCACTCGTAGAGCTCGTATCCGACCTGCTCACGATCGTCGTCGAGCGGCGGGCAGTCGTCGAGCTCGCCGGACGACGCGCGCTCGGTCGAGGCGTCGCCGGACGGCTCTGCGGGCAGGCGTGCAGGCGGCCCGCCCTCGAGGTCGTCGAAGTCGAGTTCGAGATCGCCGTCGTGGTCGTCCTCGCCGGGGGTGTTGAGCACGACCGCAGGCTACGACCTCGACCCCGTTCCCAGGGAAGCGTCAGCGACCGAGGATGGTCTCGAGCTCGTCTCGATCCGATTCGATCGACTCGACGAGCTCGGGCGTCAGCTCGAGCTGGAGCAGGTCCAGGGCATGCCGGCGGCCGGGATCGGCGTGCATCAGCTCGTCGGCGGCCGCCACGGCCAGCGTGGCCGGGTCCGACCACGGCAGCGGGTCGTGGTGGTCGGCCACGGCATCGGCGATCACGTCGGGGATCCGCCAGTCGAGCAGGTGCTCGGCACCGAGGAGCGCGTGGTCCATGCCGTAGGCGGCCTTCTCGGTCTTGAGCTGGGTGGCGTGGTCGGGATCGTCGAGCAACAGTTGGTGGTAGGTGGTGGGATGGGCCTGGGACAGGAGCAGTTCGCCGACGTCGTGCAGGAGACCCGCGGCGAACGCGTCGGACGGGCGGGCGCCGACGATCGGGGCGATGCGCTGCGCGACGCAGGCCACGTCGAGCGCGTGCTCGCGCCGGTGCGCCATCTCACCCTCGCCGTCGAGCAGCGTCGCCGCGCCGGCGATGGCGAGGGTCTGGACCATCGAGGTCCCCACCAGGACGATGGCCTGGCGCAGGTCGACCACGGATCGGGACATCGCGTACTGCGCCGAGTTGGCGACGGCCAGCACCCGGGACGCCAGGCCGGCATCGGAGGCGACGACACTCGCGACGTCGCCCATCCCGCGGCGTGAGTCGCCGATGGCCGCCAGCAGGGCGGGCAGGGTCGAGGTCGACACCGGTGCCGGGCGCTTCGTGTTGAGCATGGGGGATTCCGTCCGTTCCTTCCACGGCGCTCGTCCTTGGTGCCGTGCTCGAACATCGGCACGTCGGCGCCCCGACTTGACCCCACCGAGGTACTTGTCTCCCTCGCGAGCAGCGCGAGTACGGTGCCGATCCATGCCGCAAGAGACGCCTGACCGCAACCTCGCCCTCGAGCTCGTCCGTGTCACCGAAGCTGCGGCGCTCGCCGCCAGCCGGTGGATGGGTCGAGGCGACAAGGAAGGCGCCGACGGCGCCGCGGTCGACGCGATGCGCATCATCCTGGGCTCCATCCAGATGGACGGCATCGTCGTCATCGGCGAGGGCGAAAAGGACGAGGCGCCCATGCTGTTCAACGGCGAGCGCATCGGCGACGGCAACCCGCCGCAGACCGACATCGCGGTCGACCCCATCGACGGCACCACCCTCACCGCCCTCGGCCGCGGCAACGCCATCGCCGTCATCGCGGTCTCCGAGCGGGGCACGATGTTCGACCCGGGGCCCTGCGTCTACATGGAGAAGATCGCCGTCGGCCCCGACGCGGTCGACGCCATCGACATCACCAAGTCGCCAACGGAGAACCTCGAGGCGATCGCCGAGGCCAAGGGCGAGTCGGTCCGCGACATCACCGCCGTCATCCTCGACCGCGACCGCCACACCGCACTCAACGAAGAGGTGCGCGAGGCCGGCGCCCGCATCCGCCTCATCCCCGACGGCGACGTCGCCGGCGCCATCTCCACCGCGTGGCCCGAGTCCGGCGCCGACGTGCTCTTCGGCATCGGGGGCACGCCCGAGGGCGTCATCACCGCCGCAGCCGTCAAGGCCATGGGCGGTGCGATGCAGGGTCGGCTGTGGCCGCGCAACGACGCCGAGCGCAAGGAATCCATCGCCGCGGGCTACGACCTCGACGCCGTCCTCACCCAGCACGACCTGGTCCGCGGCAACAACTGCTTCTTCGCCGCCACCGGCATCACCGACGGCGAACTGCTCCAGGGCGTGCACTACGACAGCCGTGGCGCCACCACCCAGTCGCTGGTCATGCGGTCGAAGTCGGGCACCGTGCGTCTCGTCAACGCCCGTCACCGCATCGACAAGCTGGCCGGCTTCTCCAGCGTCGATTTCTGACCCCCGGACGTCCGCGGCCTCAGAGGCGATACGAGAGGTACGTGTCCCAGTGGCGGGCGGCTTCGGGGTGCTCGAGCACGGCGACCCGGTCGATGCGCCCCTCGACGACGAACTCGGCCAGCAGCGCCACCGCCGGGTCGGGCCCGTCGGTCGGTGAGCCGGCGATGTCGATGGTGACGTGGGGATGGAACGGGCGCTTGCGCTCGCGATCGAGCACGCCGGTCCAGCACGCCTCGTAGAGCGAGGCCACGGGTTCCCACGGGTCGACCGAGAGGAACCGCACCGGCGAGTCCTCGGCGAAGGTGGCCACCGGGCCGATGGTGAGATCCATGGACGACGCAGCCGACGCAGCGGCATCGACGACGGCCAGTGCGTCGGCGAGGTCGTCGTCATGGACGTTGATGGGCGGGATGAGCGTGATGTGCGGATCGATGCGGCCGAGCTGACGATCACCGAGGGCACGGCGAAGGCCGTCGATCTCCACCGACACCGGCGGCGGGATCATCAGGGCGACGGCGAGGCGGCGGCGGGCCATGCGCCGACGCTAGAGCGCTCCGACGCTCTGGGACGGCGGCCCCGGGCGTTCTCGAGCACCCCGTGCCTGAACCCGGTCAAACTCCAGGCCTCGGGCACGCGCGTGCCCGAACATTCCCGGGGGTGGAGGCGACCGGGGCGGGGC
>JBFJNI010000172.1:0-4857 GCA_041618235.1 Acidimicrobiales bacterium | reverse complement strand
GCGCAGGGCGTCGGCGATGCAGGGCGCCAGACCGAAGTCCATCTCGGCCACGAACGCGCCGATCGTCTCGTCGCCAAACCGGGTCCACTTGATCCCACCGCGCGCCCGCAGCTCGTCGACGGTGATCTCGTCGAATCGGCCGGCGCCGGGCTGGGGCATGCCCCGATGTTGCCGGATGCGCACTGCGGGCACGCCGTCGGAACCGCACCGGCGCCGTCACGGGAACGCCGCATCGTCCGATCGGTCTACGGTCACCGGCATGACGGTGGACCTCGACCAGGTGATCCGATACGACGTGGACGAGCGCGGGGTGGGGACGATCACCATCGACCGTCCCGAGAAGCGCAACGCGATGACCTACGCCATGCTCGGACGCTTCATCGAGACGGTGCGCGCCGCGGGCGACGACGACGCCTGTCGGGTGGTCGTCATCACCGGCACCGACGGGTCGTTCTGCGCCGGAACCGACCTCGCCGACCTGGCCACGATCCCCGGCGAGACGCGTGGCGTGCGTGGCGAGGCCGACGAGCACGACGTGTGGTGGCCGGTCACCGCCTGCCCGAAGCCGGTCATCGCCGCCATCGACGGTCCGGCGGTGGGCATGGGCAGCGAGTTCGCCACCCAGGCCGACATCCGCATCGCCTCGACCCGCGCCCGGTTCGCCTGGAACTTCGTGCACCGCGGTCTCGTCCCCGACACCGGCGCCGGCACCTGGCTCCTCCCCCGCATCGTCGGCATGCCCGACGCGCTCCGTCTGCTCTACACCGGCGAGTTCGTCGACGCCGCCGAAGCGCTGCGCCTCGGCTACGTCACCCAGGTGGTCGAGCCCGAGGCGCTCACCGACGCGGTGCGCACGATGACCGACGCCATCCTCGAGGGCTCGCCGTTCGCCCAGCGCCGCATCAAGGAACTGGTGATGGCGGGCCTGACCGCCGACGTCGGCGACCACATGGGCCGCCACGTCATGGCGCTCGGCGAGTGCTTCAAGTCCGACGACCATCGCGAAGGCGTGGCCTCGTTCCTCGAGCGCCGCCCGGCCGCGTTCACCGGGACCTGACGTGGGTTCACGAGGAGCTGACGTGCCCGCAGCCGACCCCGCCGAAGCGGTCCACGCCGCCCGGGCCAACGGGCGGGAGTACCGCTACCTCGAATCCGGTGAGGGACCGGCGGTGGTGCTGTGGCATGGCTTCCCCGACCTCCCACAGACGTGGAACGCGACCCGGGCCGCGCTGGTCGATGCCGGCTACCGCACCATCGCTCCGTACCTGCGCGGCTACCACCCCGACACCATCGTCCTCGGCCTCGGCTACCGCGCCGACGACCTCGCGCGCGATGGCCTCGACCTGCTCGACGCGCTCGGCCTCGACACCGCCACCGTCATCGGGCACGACTGGGGCGCGGCCATCACCTACGGCGTGGCCGAACTGGCGCCCGAGCGGGTGCGGGGCATCGTCGCGGTCGACATCCCGCACCCCGCCACGGTGCGACCGACCCCCGCACTGGCGTGGGGCGCTCGCCACTTCCTCGGCCTCAAGATGCCGTGGGCACCGCGCACGATGACCCGCGGCGGCTTCGCCCACGTCGACCGCCTGTACCGGCGATGGTCTCCCGGCTGGGACGGACCCGAACGCGAGGCGGCGGTGGCGGCGGCGAAGGACGCGTTCCGTGACCCCCGCGTCCTCGACAGCGCCCTGAACTACTACCGGGCACTCGCCCCCAGCCGTGGCGGCGCGTCGCAGCTCGAGACGCCGGCGTTGCTCGTGGCCGGCGGCGACGTCCCGGCGACGGTGGCGGCCTTCGCTGACGTCGCCGACGCGTTCGCACCGGGGGCCGAACCGCAGGTCGAGGTCATCCCCGGCGCCGGCCACTGGACCCACCGGGAGAACGAGTCGCGCTGGCTCGAGGTCCTGGTGCCCTGGATCGCCGATCTCCACACCGGCTGAGCCCACCGTCGGCACGATCCGCAGCCGCTGGGTCTGAGGCGCCGTTACGAGAGGGCGGCGACCACGTCCGCCGGGGCCTGGACGAGCTCGATCAACACGCCCTCGCCCGAGAGCGGGAACTCGTCGTTGCCCTTGGGGTGGACGAACACGACGTCGTGGCCGGCCGCACCCTTGCGGATGCCTCCCGGCGTGAAGCGCATGCCCTGCTCGGTGAGCCAGTCGACGGCGGCGTGGATGTCGTCGACCCACAGGCCGATGTGGTTGAGCTTGGGATCGTGGACCTTCGGACGCCCCTCCGGGTCGATGGGCTCCATGAGGTCGATCTCGACGGCGTGCGGACCGTCGCCGAGGCGGAGGATGTCCTCGCGCACGTTCTCGGATTCACTCTCGAAGTCGCCGACCTTGGCGACGCCGAACGTGTCGACCCACAGGCCGCGCAGTGCCGGCAGGTCGAGGCCGCCGATGGCGATCTGCTGGAGGCCGAGGATCTTGAACGGGCGGGTGCTCATGGCGCCGGAATCTATCCCCGGTCCCCGAACCCGACGAAGACGGCTGGCGTCAGAAGCATCGTCGTGACCAACGCCCCTACCTCAGCACGACACGCAGCTGCATGATCAGCGGGTGAACTGGTTCGGACGCGTGCGGCGAGCGTTGTTGCCGTTCGTCGTGCTGATGCTCAGCATCGGCGGAGCCGCCGCGATCGGCGGGGCAGCTGTCCTCGCGGACATGACGTGGGGCGCCGCGATCGTGGCGGTCGGCGTCGAGTTGGTCGCCGTCACCGTCACGCGCCTACGTGAGGGACGGATCGCAGTCGATGTGGTGGCCTTGCTCGCGTTGGTCGGCGCGCTCGGACTCGGCGAGCTGCTGGCGGGGGTGGTCATCGCCTTGATGGTCGCTTCCGGTGACGCGTTGGAGCAGTACGCACAACGACGGGCCCGACGTGAGCTGTCGGCGCTGCTCTCCCTCGCTCCGAAGATCGCCCACCGCCGACGCGAAGGCGGCTACGACGACCTCCCCGCCGACGACGTCGCCGCCGGGGACCTGCTCCTGGTCAAACCCGGCGAGGTCGTCCCCGTCGACGGCGCGACAACCGATGGGGCCGTGCTCGACGAGTCGGTGCTGACCGGCGAGGCCCGACTCGTCGAGCGAGATCCGGGCGAGCCGGTTCGAAGCGGATCGGTCAACGCTGGCGGTGCGTTCACCATGCGGGCTGACGCTGCCGCTGCCGACAGCGCGTACGCGAGCATCGTCGAACTCGTCCGCTCTGCCGGCGTCGACCGGGCCCCGTTCGTACGTCTCGCCGACCGGTATGCGCTGGTGTTCATCCCCGTCGTCCTCGGCACCGCCGCCGCAGCGTGGCTGTGGAGCGGCGAGATGGTTCGAGCCCTGGCCGTCCTCGTCATCGCCACCCCCTGCCCCCTGGTACTGGCGGCGCCGGTGGCAATCGTCTCGGGCATCTCCGGAGCAGCCCGACAGGGCGTGGTCGTCAAGGACGGGGGCGCCCTCGAAGCAATGGCCGACACCCGCACCGTGCTCTTCGACAAGACCGGAACCCTCACCACCGGCCGCGCCCGACTGGGTGCCATCGTCGCTGCGCCCGAGTTCGACCCGAACGAGGTACTTCGACTGGCGGCATCGGTGGAGCAGGCGTCTCCCCACGTCCTCGCCGGCGCCCTCGTCACCGAGGCCGTCACCCGCGGACTCGTCCTGTCCGAACCCACGTCGGTGCACGAAGACCACGGCTCAGGCGTCGCGGGCACGGTTGACGGACACCTCGTCGAGGTCGGCTCGATCTCCGCAGTGCTGCCAGGAGCAACGCCTGACTGGTTCGACGGCGGCCAGCGACGGGCGCGACGCGAAGGCGCCAGCAGCGTCGCCGTCATGGTGGATGGGACCGCAGCCGGGCTCCTGTTGCTGGCCGACCAGCTGCGCACCGACACGCCCCGTGCCCTGCGTGCGCTCCGGCGTTCGGGAGTCGATCGGATCGTGATGGTCAGCGGCGACCACCTCGACGTCGCCGATCCCATCGGCCGCTCCCTCGGTGTGGACGAGGTGTACGCCGACCGCTCGCCAGCGGAGAAGGTCGACGTCGTCCGCCTCGAGGCGACGACCCGCGCGGGTACCACCGTGATGGTCGGAGACGGGGTCAACGACGCCCCCGCCCTCGCAGCCGCCGACCTCGGTGTCGCCATGGGCGCACGCGGCGCAACCGCATCCTCCGAGGCCGCCGACGTCGTCCTGATCGTCGATCGCCTCGACCGGCTGGCGGCAGGGATCACCACCGCCCAACGTGCTCGGACGATCGCCCGCCAAAGCGTCCTACTCGGCATGGGTCTGTCATTCACGGGCATGGGCTTCGCCGCCGCCGGACTGATCCCGCCAATCGCCGGCGCAATCATCCAGGAAGTCATCGACGTCGCAGCCATCGCCAACGCGCTCCGGGCACTCCGCCGCCCCCACGCCGAGACGCGTCCGCTCACGATCCCCGACACCTGGGCCCGACAACTCGCCGGCGGCCACGGACCGCTCCGCCTCCTCCTCGACGACGTTCGTACCACGGCCACCACGCTCGACGAACTCCCCGACGACGAAGCGATGCGCGCGCTCCGCGACCTGAGCGAACGGATCCGTTCCGACCTCCTCCCGCACGAACGACTCGACGAGACCGAGATCTACCCCGACGTTGCCGCTGCCCTCGCCGGGGAGGACCCTCTCGCATCCATGAGCCGCGCCCACCAAGAGATCTTCCACCTCACCGCCCTCCTCGACCGCGTCGTCACCGACCCCACCATCCACCACCTCGACCCGACCGATCGCAGCGAGACCCGACGCCTCCTCTACGCCCTCGACGCCATCCTGCGGCTCCACTTCGCCCAAGAAGAAGAACTCCTCATCAGCCTCACCACCGACACAG
>JBFJNI010000171.1:0-4991 GCA_041618235.1 Acidimicrobiales bacterium | reverse complement strand
GTCGTCATCGCGGCCCGACGAGTCATCGACGGTCGTCACGGTGCGTCCACCAGCGGTGGTGATCGTCTCGGTGCGCTCGTCGGTGGCGTCGTCCCGGACCCGGACCCGTTCGCGCACCGCACCGTCCTCGATCTCGATGTCGACCTGCACCCGACGGGTCCCCGATCGGAAGTCGACGTCGATCTCGGGCCCGCGGGCCGCCTCGATCTCCGTGCGCCAGCCGGGCCGGGCGTCGGCACCGATCAGGGTGAACGTGGTCCCGTCGAACTCGTACACCACCGTTCCCGCGCCGGCGGCGTCCACCACCCCACGCCGGGGAACGGCCACCGAGCTGCCGGGCGGCGCGGAGGCGACACCCGTGGGCACGGTGGTGCTCGACGTCGACGTGGTGGTGGTCTCGTCGTCCGACGCGCGCTCGGCCGCGCCAGAGATGCTGGTCGTCGTGGAGCCAGACGTGCTGTCTTCGCCGACCGCAGTCGTCGAGCTGGTCGACCGTGCGGGATCGATCACCAGGGTCCGGCCGGCCGCGGCGACGCTGCCGCCGACGAGGACCGCAGCGGCGACACCGGCGACGAGAACAGTGGTGGAGCGGTTCATGGGGTTCCTTCCATCGGATGCGATGGATCCATCATCCGATCGGGTGTCGCAACGACACCTCCGTCGGAGGTGAAGACGAGGTGAAGGATCAGCGGTCCTCTTCGCGTATCCGATCGACGGGGCCGCCCTCCCACCAGCCGTCGACACGGCTCCGGTGGGTCTCGCTCTCGAACTCGACCTTGACGCCGTTGACGTGCTCCGGCTCGACCTCGACGTCGAACCCGGCTGCGGGGTTGGCGAACACGACGGTCACGCCGCTGCTCGTGAAGCGGAGCGAGACCGTCCCACCCTCGAGGTTGTAGGTCCGCGTCTCGGCGGCCTTCGTCGCGGTCCGCGCAGGAGGTGCCGAGGTCGAAGACGACCCGGGCGACGTGACGGCGGTCGTCGACGAGCGACCGGAGGACGGCGGCCGGGTGGACGGAACGGTGGCCTCGGTCGAGGTCGGCACGATCGATGTGGTCGACGACGTGGAGGTGCTGGCGGTGACCGCAGCCGTGGTGGTCGACGCCTTCGCCTGCTCGAGCGCGGCCAACTCGTCCTCGATCTCTGTCGTACTCAGCGGGGCGGGCCGGCGATCGGTCACCTGCCGTCCCACCAGCGCGACGCCCTGCGAGGCCACGAGCGCCGATGCCACGGCGGCGACGACCCATGCAGCCGTGTAGAGAACGGCGCGACTGCGGAGTCGAGACATGGTCCCATCCTCGATCACCGAAGCTCGTTCTGCGGCCAAGGAAACCCTAAGAGCAGGTGAAGCCCGGGGCTCGGTGGACCCACGGTCGGCAGCGTCGACGTACCTTGCCGCCATGGCATCGGTGCTCGTGGTCGACGACGACCAACCCATCCGCGAGGCCATCAGCCGCACCCTCACCGACGCGGGACATGCCGTGCGGACCGAACCCACGGGGGCAGCGGCCCTCACGGCGGCAGTCGAGTGGCAACCGGACGTGGTGGTGCTCGATCTCGGGCTTCCCGACCTGGACGGCAGCCAGGTCCTGGCGATGCTCCGTGGGGTGACCGACGTACCGATCATCATCGCCACGGCCCGAGACGACGACCGGGAGATCGTCCGCCTCCTCGACGCCGGCGCCGACGACTACCTGGTGAAGCCGTTCACCGGCGAGCACCTCGGCGCCCGGATCCGCGCGGTGCTGCGGCGCCGACCCGCCGACGGCTCCGCCGGACCGATGATCATCGGCGACCTCCACGTCGATCCGCAGCGCCGGGTGGCGGAGCTCGCAGGAGCCACGCTGGAGCTCAGCCGTCTCGAGTTCGACCTTCTCGCCCATCTCGCGTCCCGGAGCCCGGAGGTCGTCAGCCGCCGCGAGCTCCTCGCGGAGGTCTGGCACCAGCCCTACGGCGGCGGCGACAAGACGGTCGATGTGCACCTGTCGTGGCTGCGGCGCAAGCTCGGCGAGACCGCGGCCGAACCCCGATTCCTGCACACGGTGCGCGGCGTCGGCATCAAGCTCGAGCTCCTGCGCCGATGAGGCGCCGGTTGCTCGCGGTGGTGCTGGCAACCAGCTCCCTCGTCGTCGTGGCGTTCGCCATCCCGCTCGCCCTCCTCGTGCGAACCGTGGCCGAGGACCGCGCGGTCTCCGCCGCCGAGCGCGATGCGGCCGCGCTCGCACCCGTCCTCGCCGTGACCGACGACCCGGACCTCATCCGCTCTGCCGTCCAGCGCACCGAGACCGGGGCCGACGACCGACTCGGCGTCTGGTTGCCGGACGGCACGGTCCTGGGGGCGGAGGAGGACGAGGACGACGCGATCGCGCTGGCCCGCGAAGCCCAGGTCTCGTTCACGCGAGAGGTCGACGGCACGATCGAGGTGCTCTCGCCGGTGGTCCTCGGTGACGACGTCGTGGCCGTGATCCGTGCCCGCGTGCCGGCGGCGCTCCGTCGCAGCGGAGTGACCAGCGCGTGGCTCGCGCTCGCCGGCGTGGCGCTGGTCTTGATCATCGGCGCGGCCCTGGTCGCCGATCGCCTCGCGAGGTCACTCACGAGGGATGCGTCCGAACTCGCTGCGACGGCGCGGGCGCTCGCCGGCGGGGACGCGACGATCCGTGCGCCCACGAGTCCGACACCGGAGCTCTCCGACGCGGGGCGAGCGCTCAACCTGCTCGCCGACCGCATCGACGAGCTCCTCGCCGCAGAGCGCGAACGAGTCGCAGACCTCTCGCACCGACTGCGGACCCCGATGACCGCGCTACGCCTCGACGCCGAAGCAAGCGGCGTCGCGGCCGTGCTCGACGACGTCGACCGCCTCGAGTCTGCGGTCACCGCGCTGGTGCACGCCGCGCGACGTCCGCTCCACGACGCGCCGGTGGTCGCCATCACGGACCTGGCGGAGATCGTCCGTGATCGCAGCGAGTTCTGGTCCGCGCTCGCGGACGAAGACGGCAGAGCGTGGTCGTGTCGCGTCGTCGGCGAGCGGGCGCCGGTTCGAGGTGAGCGCGAGGAGATCGTCGCCGTCCTCGACGCCCTGATCGGCAACGTCCACGATCACACTCCCCCGGGCACCGCCTACGAAGTCGCCCTCGAGGTCGGTCAGGGGCGGGCACGGCTCGCTGTCTCCGACGCCGGCGGTGGTGTCGCCGATCCGGGACGCGCACTCGACCGGGGGGTCTCCGGGCGGGGGTCGACCGGACTCGGGCTCGACATCGCCACTCGCTTCGCGGAGGGTGCCGGTGGCACGTTGCAGCTCGGCGACAGTCCGCTCGGCGGAGCCTTGGTGGAGATCGACATCCCCCTCGCCGACTGAACCTCACCACTCGAGCTCGTCGCACCCCCGGTGATCGGAGGGCTCGACCTGCAGCGTCGCATGGGCGATCTGATAGCGGTCCTGGAGCAGCGCACGGGCCTGGTCGAGCACGCCGTGGCTGTCGGAGCCCGGATCGACCACGAGATGGGCGGTGGCGTTCTCCATGTCGGAGGTGAGGGTCCACACATGGAGGTCGTGGACGTCGACGACCTGCGGGATGGCCGCGAGGGCGGCACGGATCTCGTCGACGTCGAGTCCGGGTGGCGCCGACTGCAGCAACACCCGGACCGCCTTGCCACCCAGGCGAAGGGTGCGGGGCACGATCCAGATGCCGATGAGCGCGCCCACCACCGGATCGACCCAGGTCCATCCGAAGACCTCGAGCAGCACGGCGGCGATGATCACGCCGACCGACCCGAGCGTGTCGGCCAGGACCTCGAGGTAGGCACCTTCGACGTTGATCGACTCCTTGGCCCCCTGACGCAGCAGCAGGAAGGCCACGATGTTCACCGCGAACCCGAGGGTCGCCACGATGAGCATCGGGACGCCTTGGACCTCGGGCTCCTCGGTGATCCGCCGGGCGGCTTCGATCAGCACGTAGGCCGCGACACCGATGAGGAGCAGCGCGTTGACGAACGCGGCGAGGATCTCGAGTCGGTAGAGACCGAAGGTGTGCCGGTTGCCGGCACCTGAGTCCGCCCGGTGCTCGTGGTGGTTCGCGAGCTGTATCGCGGCGAGGGCCATACCGAGGCCGACGACGTCGGTGAGCATGTGCCCGGCATCGGACAGCAGCGCCAGCGAGTTGGTGAGGAAGCCGGCGACCGCCTCGACCACGAAGAAGACGGCGATCAGGACGAACGAGATGGCGAGACGCTTCTGGTGGCGAGCGCCGGCCCGCAGCGCGCCTGCGCCGTGATCGTGTCCGTGATCGTGGCCCATCACCGCAAGCTACGGACCAGCAGACGGGGCGACAAGATGCCGCAATCGGCACCCGTTCCCGTTCTCAGATCGCGTCGCGCGATCAGACGGGGAAGGTGACTCCCGTGAGCTCTTCGGAGATCTCCCAGAGTCGAGTCCAGTCGGCCTCGCGCACTGCATGCTTGGCGGGGAGCACCAGCACCGGGTTGCCGCGCATCTCGCGGATGCCGTCGGGCCCGTAGTACTGGCCGCCGGTCGCTTCGGGATCGGTCGCGGCCCGCAGTGAGGGCAGGGCCCCACCGGCGGCCGACTGCGTCGTGAACGACAGCATCGTGCCCACGACCTGCTTCACACCAGGGAGGTTGGCGCCGGGCACGTAGCGTCCGAGCTCGGTGGCCGAGACCCCGGGGTGGGCGGCCAGGCACTCGGTGGGGTGGTCGCCGGCGGCGAGACGACGCTGGAGCTCGAAGGTGAAGAGCAGGTTGGCCAGCTTCGACTGCCCGTAGGCGCCGAATCGGCTGTAGCCGCGCGTCCACTGGAGGTCGTCCCACCGCATGCGCCCGCTCTGGTGGGCGAGGCTCGAGACGTTGACGATGCGCGACCCGGCGGTGGCGAGGACGCGGTCCATGACGAGGCCGGTGTAGGCGAAGTGACCGAGGTGGTTGGTGCCGAACTGCAGCTCGAACCCGTCGGCGGTCTCGGTGCGCGGCGGGATCAT
>JBFJNI010000170.1:0-5109 GCA_041618235.1 Acidimicrobiales bacterium | reverse complement strand
GGGCCGTCGTGGTCGGCGAACGCCGGCGTCGAGCGCCAGTGCCCCGGCACCGTGATGGGCTCCCACCCGCGTTCGTCGAGCCCGGGCTCGGCGAAGGTCCGGCGCAGGTCGTCGTCGGCGGGGATCGCCACCCAGCGGTCGGTCAGGGCCATGGCTGGCGCAACCTAGCGGTGGACGTCAGGGTGCGGGGCGGAAGCGGTCGCGCAGGAGGCGCTTGTAGATCTTCCCGTTGTCCTGGCGGGGGAGCTCGTCGATGAAGGCAACGGCCCGCGGGCACTTGAAGTGCGCCAGCTGGGCACGGCAGTGGTGCAGGAGCTCGGCGGCGAGGTCGTCGTCGGGCTCGACGCCGGGCTGGGGCTCGACGACGGCCAGCACGGTCTCGCCCCACTCGTCGTCGGGCACGCCGATGGTGGCGACGTCGCCGACGGCAGGGTGGAGGAGCAGCACGGCGTCGACCTCGGCCGGGTAGATGTTCACGCCACCCGAGATGATGAGGTTCGCGCTCCGGTCGGTGAGGTAGAGGTAGCCGTCGGCGTCCATGTAGCCGACGTCGCCGAGGGTGAAGTGGTCGCCGCGGTAGGACGACTGGGTCTTGTCCTCGGCCTTGAAGTACTCGAAGCGGGCGCCGGCGGGCGCCTTGAGGTACACGAGACCGACCTCCCCGCGCGGCAGCACGTTGCCGTCGTCGTCGCCGATCACGACCTGGTCGTCGGCCACCGGCTTGCCCACCGTGCCCGGTCGCTCGAGCCACGTGGCCGAGTCCACGAACGACCCGACCCCCTCGGTGGCGGCGTAGTACTCGACCACCACCGGACCCAGCCATTCGATCAGGCGCTGCTTGATGGGCACCGGGCAGGGCGCGGCGCCATGGAGGACGTGCCGTAGCGAGCTGACGTCGGCTGCACTGCGGACCTCGTCGGGGAGCGAGAGGAGGCGGTGGAACATGGTGGGGACCATGTGGGTGTGGGTGATGCCGTGCTGCTCGATGAGCTCGAGCGCGTGAGCGGCGTCCCACCGGTCCATCAGCACCACACCGGCGCCGAGGGCCAACGGGATGTTCAGCGAGAACGCCAGCGGGGCCGCGTGGTACAGCGGGCCCGTGCAGAGGTGGAGGTCGTCGGCACCCTCGTCGTAGCCGTAGATGTTGGCCACCGGGAGGCCCTTCGTCGGCGCCGGGCGGCGCACGCCCTTGGGCCGGCCGGTGGTGCCCGACGTGTAGAGCATCGTGCTGCCCGGCACCGGGTCGGCCAGCGGCTCGGGCGACGCGGCGCCGACCGCGGCGGCGTAGTCGCCGAAGTGGGGGATCGTGCCGCCGACGGCCAGCGAGACGTCGATCTTCGGCGCCGTGTCGAGCGCGCCCTTCGCCGCGACCCCGAGTGTGGCGTCGGCCACCAGGGCACGGGCTTCGCAGTCGTCGACGATGTAGCCGGCCTCGTCGCCGGTGAGGTGCCAGTTGACCGTGGTGAGGCGGAACCCGCCACGGGCGCAGGCCGCCACGACCTCGGCGAACTCGGGCCGGTTGCGGCACAGCAGTGCCACGCCGTCGCCGGCCTCGAGACCGGCGTCGCGGAGCACCCGGACGAGTCGGTTGGCGTTGGCGTCGAGCTCGGCGAACGTCCGCTCGCCGTGCTCGCTGATGACCGCCGGCCGGTCGGGGATCTGCTCGGCCCACCACGTGAGCACCAGCCCCTGCGCGATCAGCTCGGCCTTGTGTTCTGCGGTCGTCACGCTCATGGTCCCCCGACCACCGATCAGGGAGCCGGTCGGAACTGGGGCAGGTTGCGGCCGTCGGACAGCGGCTCCCAACACAGCTCGACCCGTTGGCCGACGACGACGTCGTCGGGGTCGCACCCCACGACGTTGGTCATCATGCGGATGCCCTCGTCGAGGTCGACGAGGGCCACGGCGTAGGGCACGCGGTCGGCCAGCGTCGGGTATGCGGGCCGATGCTGCACGCTGACGGCGTAGACCTCGGCGCCGCCGCCGGCCTCACGCCAGCCGAGCGATGTGCCCAGGCAGGTCGGGCAGACCTCACGTGGGAAGAAGATCGGTGCGGCGCAGTCGGCGCACCACTGGACGAGGAGGCGCTCGTCGCGTGTGGCATCCCAGAACTCCTGGGTGGTCTCGGTGACCGGCGGCTCGAGTCGGGTGCGGGTGATCTCGCTCACAGGGTGGCCTCCGTGCCGAGGACGGCGGTGGACATGCAGGACAGGACCATCCCGGAGCCGTGGGCGACGGCGATCTCGGCGCCCTCGACCTGGCGCGACTCGCACTCGCCCCGGAGCTGGCGCACCGCCTCGACGACGAGGAACATGCCGTACATCCCGGGGTGGGTGTAGGAGAGCCCACCGCCGTTGGTGTTCGACGGGAGCGCACCGCCCGGGCCCAGGACGCCGTCCTCGACGAACCGGCCACCCTCGCCCTTGGGGCAGAAGCCGAGGTCCTCGAGGTGCAGCAGCATCGTGATGGTGAAGCTGTCGTAGCCCATGAACACGTCGACGTCGTCGGGCGTGATGCCGGCCATGCCGAACGCGTGCGGGCCGCTCACGGCGCCCGGCGTGGTCGTGAGGTCGGGCATCTGGCTGATCATCATGTGGCTGTTGGCCGTCGCGGCGCCCAGGACGTACGCCGGAGGCTTCGGCAGGTCACGAGCGCGCTCGGCGCTGGTGACGACGAAGGCCCCTCCGCCGTCGGTGACGAGGCAGCAGTCGAGCTTGTGCAGCGGGGACGCCGTCATCTCCGAGGCGAGCACCTCGTCGATGGTCAGCGGGTCCTGGTGCTTGGCCCGTGGGTTCTTCATCGCCCACTCGCGGGTGCTCACCGCGATCTGTGCGAGCTGTTCCGACGTGGTGCCGAAGGTGGCCATGTGTCGACTGGCCGCCAGCGCGTATGCCCCCTTCGGCATCTGCATGCCGTAGGGCATCTCCCACTCCATCATCGGGTTGGGGCCACCCCACCCGCCGGGCCGTCCGCCACCGCCACCGCCGGCGGCCTTCGCTGCCGCGCGGTCGGCTCGGGGAGTCTGTGCGAACACGACGAGGACGCACTCGGCGACGCCGGCGGCGATGGCCGAGGCCGCGTGCTCGAGGTACACCTCGAACGCCGACCCTCCCGTCATGGTCGAGTCGGTGAACCTGGCCTCGATGCCGAGGTACTCGGCGAAGAGCATCGACGACTGGTGATGGCACACGCCGTCGACGTCGGCCAGGGTGAGCCCGGCGTCGGCGAGGGCCTCCTTGGCCATCTGCGCCTCGAGTGCCCGACCGCGGAGCTCGAGCTGACCGGTGGGGGAGACGGCATCGGCGACGCCGACGACCGCGGCCTTGCCCCGCAGGGTGCGATCCATGGACGACGCGCTCACGAGGCGGTGGCCGCCGCGGCAGCACGGTCGGCTGCGACCGCGTCGTAGGTCTCGTAGTCCGAGCCGGTGTCGTCGGCGAACTCCCACTGCAGCAGGCCGGCCTCGCCCCACAGGGTCCGGAGGTGGCCGTCGTTGGCGTCGAGCAGCCCGAGCTTGCGGACGTTGGGCACCAGCTTGGCGAAGAAGCCCTGCTGGAAGCTCTTGAACAGGCTCTTGTCGACCTTCTGGGTGCCCTCCATCAGCGACGGCAGCGCAGCGTCGAAGTCGACACCCATACGCTCCCAGATCTCCGGGGTGGCCGACCGTGACCGGTTGCGCAGCGTGTTCTCGGCGAGGAACTCCTGGCGATCCTTGAGCTCGGCGTCGGAGAGCTCGGCGTAGAACTCCGAGAGACTGAGCACACCGAAGGCGACGTGGCGGGCCTCGTCGCTCATCACGTAGCGGAGCAGCTTCTTGAGCAACGGCTCCTCGGTGGCGCGCAGCATCGACCCGAATGCGGCCAGCGCCAGGCTCTCGATGACGATCTGCATGCCGAGGTAGGCGATGTCCCAGCGGCTGTCCTCGAGCAGCGCCGTGATCTGCTCGTCGAGGAACGGGCTCATCGGGTACTGCTCGCCGAGCTTGAGATCGAGGTACTTGGCGAAGACCTCGGTGTGGCGGGCCTCGTCCATCGTCTGCGTGGCGGCGTAGTACTTGGCGTCGATCCACGGGACGGTCTCGACGATCTTGGCCGCCACCATCATCGCCCCCTGCTCGCCGTGCATGAACTGGGAGAGCTGGGCCTTGAGGGACTCGATGCCGAGCTGGGTGAACTCCTTCTCGGACCACGAGGCGAAGGGGGAGCCGGGCACCTGCGCCGCGGCGCGGGCGACCTCGACGGTGGCGTTCTGCTGCGGCGAGGTCTCGACGAGCCGCTCGGCGTCGACGTCGGTGTCCCAGTCGAGCTCGGTGACCGAGTTCCACTGCGAGGCCATCGCCTTGTTGTAGAGCGTCACGAGCTGGGGGCGGTCGCGCTCGTAGCTCCAGGTGAAGATGCGCTGCGCGTTGTCGGTGATGAGTTTGATCGACTCGTCGACGACTGCGTCGTCGGGCAGCGGTGGCGCGGTGGGTTCGGTGGTGGTCATGGGGTTCCTTCCCGGTGGCCGCCGCTGTCACCAGCGTGTTCGGCACCGAAGCTGTCGATGATGGTGTGGACGAGGGCATCCCAGGAGCGGTCGTCCGGGGCGGGGGAGCCGGCGGCCCGCTGCACGAGCAGGCCGAGGTGGAGCGTGCGGACCAGGTAGAGGACCGCTTCGGGGTCGACCCCCGACGCGACCGAGCCGTCGGCGACGGCCGCGTCGACCAGGGGCTGGACGGCGTCACGCCACGCCTCGGACGCCTCGGCGATGGCCGCCGCGACCTCGGGCACGCGTCGCGCCGCCACGTAGGCCTCGAGACGCACGGCCTCGTCGTCGGTCAGCGACCCGGTGGTCTGCGTGGCGCCGCGGGCGATGAGATCGGCGACGCGGAGCGCCCCGCCGGGAGCGCGGAGCTGCCCGCGGGTGCGGTTGATCACGGCCTCGCGGAGCAGCGCCTCCTTGGACGCGAAGCGCCCGTACACGGCACCGGTGGACAGTCCGGCCTCGCGGACGATGTCCATGATGCGGGCGCCGTCGTAGCCCTTGGCGGCGAAGACCCGGGTGGCGGCCTCGAGCAGGCGGATGCGGAGGTCGTCGACGGACGCAGTGTCGGTGGCCGTGGGGTCGCTT
>JBFJNI010000169.1:0-5147 GCA_041618235.1 Acidimicrobiales bacterium | reverse complement strand
TGCCCATGAACCCGAGCGTGGCCGAGGTCTGGGCACCGAAGTCGGAGATCGATGCACCCACGGCCTCGACGGGACCCTTGGTCGTGGTGAGGGCATCCGGCGTGATGCCGAGCAGGCCACGCGACGGGTCCTCTTCCCAGGTGCCGATCGTGACGTCGCGCTCGAGGATCTGGCCGTCGCGTTCGAACGTGACCGCGACCCGCTCGCCGGGGATCGAAGCGACGTCGACGCGGAAATCGTCGTAGGAGCCGACATCCTTCCCGTCGAAGGTCAGGATCTCGTCGCCCGGACGCAAGCCGGCCTGGTCCGCGGCGCTTCCGTCGGTGACGGTCGCGATGTCCCACGCCGTGAGCTCGGTGAGGGAGCCGCCGGGGACGCCGATGAAGGTGTAGAGCAGGAACAGCATCACGAGCGCCTGGGTGAAGTGCATGGCCGACCCGGCCACGGCCACCAGGAACCGCTTGGGATAGCTCTTCGATCGATAGGTGAGGTCCTCGTCGGCGGGATCGACCTCGTCGAGGTTGTTCATGCCGATGATCTTCACGTAGGCGCCGGCCGGGATGACCTTGAGGCCGTACTCGGTGTCGCCACGGCGGAACGACCAGAGCTTGGGGCCGAAGCCGATGAAGAACTCGGTGACCTTCATGCCCCCGATGCGAGCGGCGAGGTAGTGGCCGAGCTCGTGGAGGAAGATCATGACGACCACGCCGAGGATGACGACGGGCAGGGCCCAGCCGCCACCGAGGAAGGCGAGCACCAGCAGGCCGGCCAGGATCACGAGCCGGATGGGGCTGGTGCCGGTGGCGTCGGCGTCCGGGGCGTGCTTGGTGATCGGCGCGTTCGGGGGCGCCGGGGGCTGCAACGGCGTGGATTCGTGCAGATCGGTCACGAGGAGAACCTCTCGTCGATGAGCTCGGCGGCAAGCCGGCGAGCGCTGGCGTCGGCCTCCAGGACGTCGTCGAGGCTGCCGGCGTGCCCTCCATCATGGCGCTCGAGGACCGCGGAGAGGACGTCAGGGATGTCGACCCATCGGATGCGTTCCTGAAGGAACGCCTCGACGGCGACCTCGTTGGCCGCGTTGAGCGTGGCGGGGGCCAACCCACCGGCTCGGCCGGCCTGGTAGGCGAGGTCGAGGCACGGGAAGGCCTCGCGGTCGGGCGGCTCGAAGTCGAGCCGGCCGGTGGCGGTCCAGTCCATGGCGCCGAACGGCGTGGCGACGCGGTCGGGATAGGCCAGGGCGTAGCCGATGGGCAGCTTCATCGTCGGCATCGACAGCTGGGCGATGGTGGCACCGTCGGTGAACTCGACCATCGAGTGCACGATCGACTGCGGGTGCACGACGACGTCGATGTGGTCGTAGTCGATCCCATGGGCAGGGCCGAACAGCTCGTGGGCCTCGATGACCTCGAGGCCCTTGTTCATGAGCGTCGACGAGTCGACGGTGATCTTTGGGCCCATGCTCCACGTGGGGTGCGCCAGGGCGTCGGCGATGGTGACCTCGGAGAGGTCGTCTCGGGTTCGACCCCGGAACGGTCCGCCCGAGGCGGTGAGCACGATGCGTTCGACCCGCTCCGGGACGTCGTTGGCCCGGAGGCACATGTGGACGGCGCAGTGCTCGGAATCGACCGGCACCAGCTCGGCGCCGGGCGTCGCCCTGGCCGCCTGCACGACCGGGCCGGCGGCGATGAGGGACTCCTTGTTGGCCAGGGCCAGGCGCTTGCCTGCCTGCAACGTCCCCAGCGTGACCGGCAGCCCGGCGAAGCCGACGACGCCGTTGACGCACACGTCGGCCACACCGGCGATGGAGGCGAGCGCATCCGGGCCGGCGACGACCTCGGTACCCGACGGCACGCCGGCCTCGAGCTCGGCGGCCCGGGTGGCGTCGGCGATGGCGACGATCTTGGGCTCCACCGCCCTGGCCTGTTCGATGAGGGCCTCGACCGACGAGTTGGCGCCGATGGCAACGACCTCGAACCGGTCGCGCTCGGCCGCCACGACCTCGAGGGTCTGCGTTCCGATGGAACCGGTGGACCCGGCGATGGAGACGGTCGTCAGCGCCACCGTCACAGGCTACTGGCGTCGAACCGCCCCACCCCGCCGGATCTGGCGTCTCCTGTCGGAACCGTGGCGGGTCGATCGTCGCCAGATTCCCTTCGGGCGTTCGCTCAGACGAAGAAGTCGGAGAGCTTGGCGACGTAGTAGACGCAGGGCAGCACGAACAGCAGGGCGTCGAAGCGGTCCATGAAGCCACCGTGGCCGGGCAGCACCGCCCCCATGTCCTTGATGCCCAGGTCACGCTTGATCATCGACTGGCACAGATCGCCCAGCGGCGCGGCCACGGCCACCGTGAGACCCAGCGCAAGTCCGTCGCCGAGCGAGCCGAACGGCTCGGACAGGAATCCGTAGATGACGGCGACGGTGAGCGCGGCGACGCACCCGCCGACGAGGCCCTCGATGGTCTTGTTCGGGCTGGCCTCGGACAGCGGCGACCGGCCCGCGCTGCGGCCCACGAAGTAGCCGCCGACGTCGTAGCCGACCGTGGAGACGATGGCCCCGAAGAGGATGCCCTTGCCCGCGTCGCCCACGCCCGGGCCTCCCTGGATGGACAGCAGCACGGTGGCGAACGAGCCGAACATGCCGACCCAGGCCACACCGAAGAGGGTGACACCGATGTTGAGGGTGGCCTGGCCATGGCCGGCGCCGGCCAGGAACCACAGCATCGAGAAGGCGACCACCAGCACGAGGGCCACCGGGATGGCGGCCTCACCACGGTGGTACGCCCCGAGCGTCATGCCGGCGGTGGCGACGATGCCGAGCAGCACGGCCGGCTGGTAGCCGACCTCGCGCAGCTTGGTGAACAGCTCGGCCGACGCCAGCGTGACGACGGCGATGACCAGCAGCGCGGCCGTGGCCGGGCCGAGGTAGAAGAGGATGGCGGCCACGGCGAGGAAGCCGACGCCGACGATGGCGGCCTGACCGATGTCGCGGTCGCCGCCGATACCGGCGCCCGCCGCGGCCGCCGGCTGGCGGACCCGCTGGCGAGGCGGATTGCCGGGCGTGACCCGGCCGCCACCGACGACGATCTTGCGCGGGCCGTCGTCGTCGTCGGACTCCCACTCGCCGTCGTCTTCGTAGCCGGCGTCTTCGTATGCCGCGTCCTCGTACTCGTCGTAGCCGTCGGGGTCGACGTCGCCATCGGCGAAGACCGACCGGCCGGGGGCGGGGGTGTCGAGCTCGTCGAAGCTGAAGAAGTCCTCGGGATCAGGGCGCTCGGACTCGTCGAGGGCCCCGATGCGGGTCTCGTCGGCCCCGAGGTTGCTGACGTCGTCGTCGTCGGACCAAGCGTCGTCGCCGTCACGCCAGCGGGGCGTGCTGCCGGTGATCGACGACCAGTCGGCGCTGGATCCGGCTTCGATGTCGTCGTCGTCGAACAGCCCTCCGCCGACCGCGCCGAACTGCCCGGTGGGCGGATCGGACCAGTGGGGCAACTCGGGCGCGTCGTCGGGCTCACCGGCGCTCGAGGACAGCGGGAACCGCAGCACGGGTTCGGGCGCGTCGGGCGGCGGGCCGCCGGGACGGTCGCCCGGTCGGGGCTCGTCGGGGCGCCGACGGCGCGCGACGTCGTCGCGCTCGAGCGCGGCCTCGGCCTCGTCGGCACCGATGATGCGTACGCCTTCCGGGTCGTCGGGGCCGGGGCGCTTCGGGATCTCGTCGTCGTTCATGGGCGTGTTCCCTCCAGGCGACTCAGACCTCGAGGAGCTCCTGCTCCTTCTGGTCGAGCGCCTTGTCGATCTCGGCCTCGCGGGCGTGGGTGACCTTGTCGAGCTCCTTCTCGGCCCGTGCGAGGTCGTCCTGTGACAGCTCGCCGTCCTTCTCGAGGGCCTCGAGCTCCTGGCGGGCTGCTCGCCGCTGGTTGCGGATCTGGATGCGGCCGTCCTCGGCCTTCTGCTTGACGATGCGCACGAAGTCGCGCCGTCGCTCTTCGGTGAGCTGCGGGAAGTTGAGGCGGATCACCGCCCCGTCGTTGGACGGGTTCAGGCCGAGGTCGGACTGCTGGATGGCCTTCTCGATGGCCGGTAGCGCGATCTTGTCGAAGGGAGTGATGACCAGGGTGCGGGCCTCGGGGACGGAGATCCCCGCCACCTGCTGCAGGGGCACGTCGGAGCCGTAGTACTCGACCGGGAGCTTCTCGACCAGCGCAGGGGCGGCGCGCCCGGTGCGGATGCTCGAGAAGTCGGCGCGAGTGTGCGAGACCGAGGCCTGCATCTTCTCGCTGGCGTCTTCGAGGATCATGGACACCAGTTCGTCGCTCATCGTTCACCCCGGCGTGCCGGAGAGGGGCAGTACGTCACGAAACCAGCGTACCGATCGCCTGACCGCCCAGGATGGACCGCACGTTGCCGGTCTTCATCAGGTCGAACACGAGGATGGGCAGGTCGTTGTCCATGCACAGCGTGATGGCGGTGCTGTCCATGACCTGGAGACCCCGATTGAGGACGTCGAGGTAGCTGAGCTGGTCGATCTTGGTGGCGTCGGGGTTGGTGCGCGGGTCGTCGGTGTAGATGCCGTCGACCCCGGAGTGACTGCCCTTGAGGACCGCCTCGGCCTCGATCTCGACCGCTCGGAGCGCCGCGGTGGTGTCGGTGGTGAAGAACGGGTTGCCGGTGCCGCCCGCGAAGATCACGACTCGCCCCTTCTCGAGGTGGCGGATCGCCTTGCGGCGGATGTAGGGCTCGGCGACCTGGGCCATGTGGATGGCGGTCTGCACCCGGGTTGGTTGGCCCTTGCGCTCGAGGATGTCCTGGAGCGCCAGGCCGTTCATCACCGTGCCGAGCATGCCCATGTAGTCGGCCTGGGCACGATCCATGCCCTTGCCCGCGCCCGTCATGCCCCGCCACAGGTTCCCGCCGCCGACGACCACGGCGACGTCGACACCCATGCGACGGCAGTCGAGGACCTCTTCGGCGATCTGGCCGACGGTGTCGCCGTCGATGCCGAACCCGACCTCACCGGCGAACGCCTCGCCGGAGAGCTTGAGCAGGACCCGCTTCCAGCGGGTCTCGCCGGGCGCAGTGGTGGGGGTGGCGGTGATGGTCGGCTCCTCGTGACGCGGGGGTGACAGAGAAGTGCCCCCGCCTTGCGGCGGG
>JBFJNI010000168.1:0-5228 GCA_041618235.1 Acidimicrobiales bacterium | reverse complement strand
GCAGCCGGTCGAACTTGAGATGCCGGTTGCACTCGATGCACGGGTTGGGGGTGCGGCCAGCGGCATGGTCGGCGACGTAGGGCTCGATCACGTCGGCCGCGAAGTCGTCGCCGAAGTTGAAGACGTGGTGGTCGATGCCGAGCTGGTCGGCCACGCGACGGGCATCGTCGACGTCGGAGACCGAGCAGCAGCCGCTGTCGGACTCGCCGCCCCACAGCTTCATCGTGACCCCGACGACGTCGTGGCCGCGCTCTTGCAGGACGGCGGCGGCGACGGACGAGTCGACGCCGCCCGACATGGCGACGAGGGTGCGGGGGCTCATTCGAATCGGCTCATGTGAACTGGCGGAGCCGCTCGACGGCAGCCGGCACCGCGTCGAGGGCGAGGTCGATGTCGGCGTCGGTGGTGGTCCAGCCCAGGCTGAGCCGGAGGCTGCCCTGGGCGAGGGTGCGGTCGACGCCCATGGCGGCGAGGACGTGGCTGGGCTCCTGCGCGCCGGACGAGCAGGACGACGCCGCGGACGCATGGACGTCGCGCTGCTCGAGCAGGACGAGCAGCGCCTCGGCCTCGACACCGGGCAGGCACACGTGGCAGTTGCCGGCGACCTTGCCGGTGCGATCGCGGGGCGAGCCGCCGCGAGCCGGCCCGACGGCGGTCTCGACGAGTCCGTCGATCCGATCGTGCAGACCGTCGGCGAGGCGGTCGCGCCGCGTCGACAGGCGGGCGACGGTCTCATCGCGGGTCTCGACCGTGACACGGGCCGCCCCCGCGGCGCCCACGATGCCGGCCACGTTCTGCGTGCCGGCCCGACGGCTGCGTTCCTGGCTGCCCCCGAGCAGCTGGGGACGGAGCGGGGTGCCGGGACGGACCGCCAGCAGCCCGACGCCCTGCGGACCGCCGAACTTGTGGGCCGACAACGACAGGAGGTCGACGCCGGCGGTGGCGGTCGGCAGGTCGAGCCACGACAGGCCCTGGACGGCGTCGGTGTGGATGACCGCCTGTGGGGCGCGCTCGCGGACGACCGCCACGACGGCGGCGAGGTCGGCGATGACGCCGGTCTCGTTGTTCACGGTCATCACCGACACCAGGCGGACCTCGTCGTCGAGCGAGTCGGCGAGGTGGTCGAGATCGACCCGTCCGTGTGCGTCGACCTCGAGCAGGCGTCCGCCGCGGGCTTCGATGGTGTGGAGCACGGCGTGGTGCTCGGTGGCGGGGCACAGCGCGAGGCCGGGCTCGCCGGCCACCACGGCAGCGTCGAGCACGCCGTCGATCGCGAGGTCGTCGGCCTCGGTCCCACCGGCGGTGAACACGATGTCGCCGGGCTCGAAGCCGGAGACCTCGGCGAAGACGTCGCGGGCGTCGTCGAGCGCTCGACGGGCGTCGCGGGCCAGCCGGTGCGCGCCGGAGGGGTTGCCGACGCGCTCGCCGAGCCACGGGAGCATGGCATCGCGAGCCTCGGGGCGGACGACCGTGGTGGCGGCGTGATCGAGGTAGGCCACCGGTCCAGGCTAGGGCGTCGGTGTCCCCGCGCCCCCGGTGCCCCAGGTCGGCGCGGGGGCGACCTCGCTCCACACCGGCGTCGGCGTGCCGGTACCCAGCCCTCCGAGGGGAGGTGCCGCCGCCACCGGGCCGCCGTGGCGGGCCTGGTAGGCCGAGGCGATCGAGACGAGGAAGGCCTCGGGGTGGGCGCCCGGCGGGACGTCGACGCCGAGCGTCGACGCCACGAGGGTCGCCAGCTCGACGCCGCGCTGCCAGCGCGCCTCGGGACGCAGCTCGTGGACCCGGAGCAGGAACGAGCGGATGAGGACGTAGCCCTCGTCGGCCAGGGCCGCGACGTCGACCGACGCAGTGAAGCCCTCCCATCCCGGAGGTGCCTGGAAGACGATGGGCTGCGAGTGCGCGCCCGCCTGGCGCTCGCGGATCACGATGGTGCCGGCAGCGAGGTCACCGAGGCGTTGGCTCTGCCGCGTGGCGAGGGCCGAGAGGATGGCGATGCTGCCGGCGCTGACGACGAAGTCGATCATCCCCAAGGCCGAACGGATGGCGGCATGGCGGAACCGCACGGGCGCACCCTCGATGGTCACGACCCGCAGCCCCACGGCCATCTTGCCCGGGGTCCGACCGTTCCAGATCGTCTCGCACACGATGGGATACACGATGAGCACACCGAAGCCGGTGCCGATGAGCACCACCACCGCCAGCGTCTCGTCGACCAGGAAGCCGACGAGACTCGTGGCGAACAGCACGCCCCACACGATGGCGCCTCGGACGGCGAGGTCGACCAGGAACGCCAGCGAGCGACTGCCCAGCCCCGCCTCGGCGAACTCGAGGAGCACGGCTTCGGGCGTGACGATGCCGGCGCCGCCCCGACCAGGAGCCGGGGAGCGCGTCGGGGCCGAGGGGGACGCCACGGGTCGCTACCGTACCGGGCACCGTGGACGTCGATCGCTACATCTCCCTGCACCGACCGGCGTGGGACCGCCTCGCGTTCCTCACCAAGCGGGGCCGGCGAGGCGGACGCAACCTGGCGCCGGCCGAGCTCGACGAGCTGGTCCACCTCTACCAGCGGGTGTCCGGTCACCTCTCGCACGCCCGAGCCACGTACGCCGACCCGGCGCTGAGCTCGACGCTGACCCGGCTGGTGGCCGACGCCAACGCCGCCATCTACGGCACCCGAGCGTCGGCCCGCTCGGCGATCCGCGACTTCGTCTTCTTCACCTTCCCCGGTGCCGTGTGGCGCATCCGGTACTTCGTGCTGGCCTCCGCGGTGCTCACGCTCCTGCCGGCGTTCGCCGTGGGGACGTGGATCGCCAACTCCGATGCTGCACTCGAGGCCTCGGGGCCCGAGGCGGTGCGGGCGGCGTACGTGGCCGAGGATTTCGAGTCGTACTACTCGTCGGCGCCGGCGGCACAGTTCGCCGCCGAGGTCACGTTCAACAACATCCAGGTGGCGATCACCGCCTTCGCGCTCGGCATCCTCGGGTGCGTCGGCACTGCGGCCATCCTCGTGTTCAACGGCGCCAACGTCGGCGTTGCCGGCGGCCTGTTCCACGCCGTGGGCGAAGCCCCGCGGTTCTGGGGCTTGATCCTTCCCCACGGCCTGCTCGAGATCACCTCGGTCGTCGTCGCCGGCGGTGCGGGCCTGCGGCTCGGCTGGGCGCTCATCGACCCCGGCGACCGCACTCGCGGTCGAGCGCTCACCGAGGAGGGTCGCCGCTCGGTCATCGTGGTCCTCGGCCTCGTGGGCACGTTCGTCATCGCGGGCCTCATCGAGGGGTTCGTCACCGGATCGCCGCTGCCCACCGCACTCCGGGTGCTGGTCGGCGTCTCGGTGGAGGTCGCCTTCCTCACCTACATCTGGCGCTTCGGTCGATCGGCCGAGGCCGTGGAAGCATCGCTGGCCATCTCGTGACCGGAGGCCCCTGATGAGCAAGATGTTCGAGCAGCTCGACGTGCGCCAGACCCCCATCGGCGAGGTCAGCGTGCGCCGGCGCTTCGACGTCACGCTGCAGGTCGACGTCCACGAGGTGAAGCTGGGCGACGAGTTCTTGATGTCCAGTCTGTTCACCGTGGCCGAGGTGGCGCTCGCCGACCTCGGACTCGCGGCAGCCGACGGTGACAGCCTCGACGTGGTGGTCGGCGGGCTGGGACTGGGCTACACCGCTCGGGCCGCACTGGCCGACGAACGGGTGCGGTCGATGTACGTCGTCGACTACCTCGAGGCCGTCATCGAGTGGCACGCCGACGGGTTGCTCCCGCTGTCGGGCGAGCTGAACGACGACCCGCGCTGCCACTACTCGCACGGCAACTTCTTCGGGCTCGTCGCCGACGGTGCATCGTTCGGCGAAGGCTGCCCCGAGCGGGTGCACGCCATCTTGGTCGACATCGACCACACGCCCCGGCACCTCCTCGACCCGAGCCACGCGCCGTTCTACGAGGCGTCCGGGCTGCGACGCCTCGCCGACCGCCTCCACCCCGGCGGGGTCTACGGATTGTGGTCCGACGATCCACCCGACGCCGACTACGTCGCAGTGGTCGAGCAGGTCTTCGGTTCGTGCGAGGCCCACGAAGTGACGTTCCCCAACCCGTTCACGGGCGGGACGGCCATGAACACCGTGTACGTCGCCCGCACGGCCTGATGCGTCACTCGACGACGACGGTCGCCCGCATCGTCGGGTGGATCTTGCAGAAGTAGTCGTACGAGCCAGCGTCGTCGTAGGTCTGGGAGAAGGTCGCGTCCTGGCCGAAGGACCCCGAGTCGTAGGTCAGGACACTGCCGTCGACCGACGTCACCGTGTGGTCGAACGGGTCCTTGTTCACGAAGTCGACCGTGCCGCCGGCACCGATCGTCACCTCGAGCGGGTCGAACCGCGACCGCTCGATCTCGACGGTGGCCGAGGACGTGGCACCGCCGTCGTCAGAGCTGGTCGGTTCACCATCGCCACAAGCGCCCAGGAGCAGAGCCCCGCCGGCGATGGCGACCCCGGCGAGACGTCGGAGTCGGAGGGGAGTGCGGTCGAAGAAGGAGTTCACACCAGTACCTACGGAGCGGGGCCACGAATGGGATTGGACCGAACGGGTGATTGTTGTCAAGGCAAAGAATATCCATCCAGTTCGCCGTCCGCTCCGAAGACCAGACAGTTGCGCAGCCTGCTGGAGCTCACCAGAGCGAGGGCCCGCTTCGATCTTCTGTCCATCTGCAAACGGAGTCCCCCATCATGCAAGCCCCCAAGAAGCTCATCGCTGCCGGCCTCGCCGGCACCCTGCTGTTCGCTGCGTGCGGCAGCGACGACGGCGATGCCGCCCAGTCCGGCGACACCACCGAACAGACGACCACCACCACCGACACCGGTGGCGACGTGGTCGCTGCGAGCACCGACGACGGTGCCTCCACCCTGCGAGCAACCCTCACCTCGCTCCTCCAGGAGCACGTGTACCTCGCCGGCATCGCGATCGAGACCGCCCTGGACGCTGGTGGCGATCTCGAGCAGCCTGCCGTGCAGGCCGCCGTCGGCGCCCTCGACGAGAACTCCGTCGCCCTGTCCGAGGCCGTCGCCTCGGTCGCCGGTGACGAGAACGGCGACGCCTTCCTCGGCCTGTGGCGCGAGCACATCGGCTTCTTCGTCGACTACACCCTCGGCAAGGCCACCGGCGACGACGCCATGGCCGAGCAGGCCCTGACCGACCTCGCCGGCTACCAGCAGGCCGCCGGCGCCTTCTTCGAGGAG
>JBFJNI010000167.1:0-5467 GCA_041618235.1 Acidimicrobiales bacterium | reverse complement strand
GCCCAACCGCCGCACCGCGGTCCTGGGCGTGGCACCGAACGAGTCGTTCGCCGACGCATGGACCGAGGCCACACCCGCCGGACGTCGTGGCGGTCGCCAGGGCGGACGCCGGAGCCGGCGCCCGGGTGCTGCCGGGATCCCGTCGTGACCGCCACCACCGCCCCACCGCGCCATCCGGCCAACCGCCCCGCGCTGCCACCTCGGTCCTCCGTGGGCACGGGCACCGGCCTGCCGCTCCTCCCCGTCTCCGAGCTCGCCCTCTGCCTCGTCGGCCTCGTCACCGTGCTCGGCCTCCGCCGGGTCTTCGTCGGCACCGAGTGGCTCGCGCCGTTGGCCCTCCAGGTGATCGTCGCCCACGCATCCCTCGCCCTCCTCCGCCGCCGGAACGTCCCCATGCTCCCGGCGACCCTCGGGGTGCTGGTGCTCGGACTGGTGGTGATCACCTGGATCCACGCCGGCGACACCACCACGTACGGCTTCCCCACCTCCGCCTCGTTCGACGCGCTGGGTACCGCGCTCGCCGATGCCCAGGCCTCCTTCGCCGACGTCAAGGCCCCCACCGAGGCGCTCGACGGCTTCCTCATCGCCTCGGCTGGTGCGGTGTGGATCGGCGCCGTGATCGCCGACTGGGCCGCCTTCCGCGTCGACGCCACCATCGAGGCCACGCTCCCGGCGGCCACCCTCTTCATCCTCGCCGCCGTCCTCGGTGCCGACGTCGACCGCGTCCTCGTCAGCGGGCTCTGGGTCGTCGCCGTCCTCGCATTCGTGCTCGTGCGCAGGGCTGACCGCCTCGGCCGCACGGCGACCTGGGTCGGCGATCACCGGTCGTCCGGGCCACGCGCCCTGGTCCTCCTCGGCGGTGCGCTCGCGCTGGTCGCCGTCGCGGTCGCCGCCATCCTCGGCCCCCGTCTGCCCGGCGCGCGCAGCGAGGCCATCGTCTCCCTCACCGACATCGGCAGCGGCGGGCCGGGCACGCGCGTCACCATCAGCCCGCTCGTCGACATCCGCTCACGGCTCGTCGACCAGGCCGACGTCGAGGTGTTCAGCGTCCGCAGCGACGTACGCGCCTACTGGCGGCTCACCTCGCTCGATCGATTCGACGGGCGCATCTGGTCGTCCAACGGCTCGTACGGGAAGACCTCGAGAGACCTCGACGCCGGCGTGCCGGTCGCCGCCGACCGCATCGAGTTCGAGCAGACCTACTCCATCTCCGCGCTCGCCCAGATCTGGCTGCCGGCGGCGTACGAGCCGCGGCAGGTCAGCGTGGTCCAGGACGTCCGCTACGACGAGGTCTCCGGCACGATCATCGTCGACACCGACGTCCCGACCTCGGACAACACCGACTACCGGGTGATCTCGGCGCTCCCCCAGTTCGACCCGACGGCGCTCTCGACCGCGTCTCGGGAGATCCCCGTCGAGATCGCGGAGCAGTACCTCGACCTGCCCGCCGAGTTCCCGGCGACGGTCCGGCAGTTGGCCCAGGAGCTGACCGCCGGCTCCGGCTCCGCTTACGAGGCCTCACTGCGACTCCAGAACTTCTTCCGCGACAACTTCACCTACGACCTCGAGGTCGGCGCCGGCCACAGCGATCAGGCCATCGAGCAGTTCGTCTTCGACCTGCGCCGCGGCTACTGCGAGCAGTTCGCCGGCAGCTTCGCCGCCATGGCCCGCAGCGTCGGCATCCCCGCCCGGGTAGCCGTCGGTTTCACCCCTGGGAACTCCGAGCCAGCCGACTCCACGCTGTACCGCGTCCGGGGCGAGCACGCCCATGCCTGGCCCGAGGTCTACCTGGGCGAGTACGGGTGGGTGGCGTTCGAACCGACCCCAGGCCGCGGCGCACCGTTCGCCCAGAACTACACCGGCGTCCCCGAGCAACAGGTGCAGTCCGGTGGCGATCCCACCACGGCCACCACCACCGTGTCGCCGCCGTCCACCGATGCGTCGGCGAGCACGACCTCCACGCCGCGCAACCCCGACGATCCGCTCGAGGACTTCGACCCCGGTACCGACGGGCCGGAGACCACCTCGACGAACCCGTGGTTCGGCCGAGTGGCCGTCGCGGCCGGCGTGCTCGTCGGGGCGGTCGCGCTCTACCTGATCACCGTGCTGGCCGTCACCGGCCTGCGCCACCGCCGCCGGCGCAACGCGGCCGTCGCGGCCGACGCCAAGGTGGCCCTGGCCTGGGACGAGTCGCTGGCTGCGATCCGCCGGGCGGGGGTCACGGTGCGAGCCGCAGAGACGCAGTCCGAGGTCGCGGCACGGATCAGCAAGCGATTCCCCGCGCTGGGCGGGCCGCTCACCCGTCTCGCCGGAGCGGTCCAGGACGCCACCTATGCACCCCAGCCGGTGGGCACCGAGGTCGGCGACGAAGCACTCGCCCTGGCCGACGAGATCACCCTCGGCACGACGGCGACGATGAGCACGAGCGAGCGGTTCGTGGCCCGCTTCCATCCGTCACGGTTGCTCGACCGCTGAGCTGCGGTCCGGCGAACGTCAGTCCTCTTCGCGCTTGAAGCGCTCGCGCATCTTCTCGGACGACGAACCGAGCACCTCGCGCAGGCCGCTGCCGGCCCGCATCCGCTTCGTGACCGTCTCGAGCCCGGCACGGCCCATCTTGCGGGCGTTGCGCTCGATGACGAGGGCACAGGCCAGCATGACCAGGAATCCACCGAAGGCGAGCAGGTACGACGTGGACAGAGCGAAGACCAGCAAGCCGAGCCCGGCCACGAACCCGACCAGCGACAGCTTGATGTTCCGCCACGCGTGGCGGTAGAGGGTGGTCTCGCCGACCTCACGGGCGAAGGCGGGGTCGTTCTCGTAGAACTCCCGCTCGATGTCCTTGAGGATGCGTTCTTCGTCCTCGGAAAGCGGCAACGCCTTACCCCTTCTGGCCGGCTCCGACATCGCTGGGTCATCTTCGCACACGCTGTCCGGACCGACAACGCGGGACCGGACGTGCACGATTCTACGTTGCGTCGCTCTCGTTTGGCACCGCGGAGGGTCCCCACTGCTGTTCGCCCCGCTGCTTGGGCCCTCGACGGTCGCCGGCCAGCACCGCTGGGACCAACGAACCGTCGCCGAAACGGGCTCGCACGGCGTCGATGGCCTCGGTGACCGCGGTCCACGCCGGCCCGTCCGCTGCGACCTCACCCGGCCGGTCGGCGTCGGCCCCGGAGGCGTCGACGTCCAGGCGCAGCTGCTCGGGTGGTGCGTCGACCAGGTTCGACACCGACACCCCGAGCAACCGGACGCCTGGGGAGACGTCGACGCGATCGAGGAGGTCGCGGGCGGCACGGACGATGGAGGGCCCCGAATCCACTGGGCGATCGACGGTCGCCGAGCGGGAGATCGTGGTGAAGTCACCGAAGCGGACCTTGATGGTCACCGTGCGCCCGGGACGTCCGTTTCGCCGGAGTCGGGTGGCGACCGCGTCGGCCATGCGGACGAGCTCGACCTGCAAGCGATCGTGGGTGTGGAGGTCGTCGAGGAAGGTCTCCTCGTGGCCGATCGACTTCGGCGCCGAGTCGGGGACCACCGGTCGGTCGTCGATGCCCCGCGCGAGGCGGTGGAGGTGGAGACCGGCTGCGTCGCCCACCGCCCGCTGGACGATCGCGAGGGGCTGAGCCTCGAGATCACGGATCGTTCGGACCCCGATGCGTTGGAGTTTCTCGAGGGTGCGTGGCCCCACGCCCCACAGCGCCTGCACCCGCAGCGGACGCAGGAATGCCAGCTCGTCGCCCGGGCGCACGACGGTGACGCCCGCGCCGGGGATCGGTCCGGTGGGCGAGGCCGTGGGCTTGCCCTGCTCGGTGGCGAGCTTGGCCAGGAACTTGTTGGGCGCGACCCCGACCGAGCACGAGAGTCCCGTGGCCTCGAGGACCCCCGACCGGATCGCGTGGGCGATGGTCGGGCCGTCACCGTGGAGGCGAGCCGCGCCGGTGACGTCGAGGAAGGCCTCGTCGAGGCTCAACGGCTCGACCAGCGGGGTGAACGAGCCGAAGATCTCCATGATCCCGGCCGACACCTCTGCGTACAGCGCATGGTCGCCACGGATGAACACCGCCTGCGGACACCGCTGCTGCGCCCGCAGCGACGGCATCGCCGAGAAGACGCCGTGGGCGCGGGCCTCGTACGACGCCGCGGCGACCACGCCACGGCGTCCGCTGGCGCCGACGATGACCGGCTTGCCCCGGAGCTCGGGCCGGCGGCGCTGCTCGACGGACGCGTAGAACGCGTCCATGTCGACGTGGAGGATGGTTCGGACGGCGGGCGCCGCACCGTCGACGGCCACGTCAGTCGAGGCGGACGACGGTGGACCCCGCACGGTTGTCGCCCTCGACCCGGTAGCGGAAGGTCCGGGGCTCGGTCCACCGTTCGCCGAGCCAGGCGAGCATCGGTTCTCGTGCCGGGACCCACGAGGTGGCCAGGCACTCGTGGCAACCGTCGAGGTCCACCCAGGCGGCGTCGACCACGATGCCGTCGGGATCATCGACCGTGATCGACCCGGCGAAGCCCAGCGCCCGGTGGACCTCGACCCTCAGGGTCCAGCCCATGTCGGGCGCCTCGGCCTCGACGTGCCAGAGCGGGCCCTGCCAGCGTTCAACGGCCAGTCCGGTCTCCTCCTCGACCTCACGGGTGAGGCCCTCGATGAGCCCCTCGCCCGGGTCGACGACGCCACCCGGCGTGGTCCAGTCGAGCGAACCGTCGCGGCGCTGGTTCTGCACGAGCAGCAAGCGACCGTCGAGCTCGATCAGACCTCCGGCAACCGTCCACGCACGCACACCGCCAGTCTTGCATCGTGCGGGCGCGCACCGGGACCTGCGGGGCGCGCACCGGGACCTGCGGGGCGCGCACCGGGACCTGCGGGGCGCGCACCGGGACCAGCACGAGGAGGCAGCATGTCGCCATGCACGCCAACGCCCAGCGCGTCGTCGACGCCGCAGCTGCCGCCGGCCTCGCCATCGACGTCATCGAGTACCCCGAGGGGACCAAGACCGCCGAGGACGCCGCCGCGGCCGTCGAGGCGCCCGTCGCCACCATCGTCAAGTCGCTGGTCTTCCTGGTCGACGGCCTGCCCGTGATGGCGTTGATCGCCGGGAACAACCGTCTCGCCGAGGATCGCCTGTCGGAGGAGTGTGGCGGTGGGACGGTGGATCGTGCCGACGCCGAGCTGGTGCGCAGTGCCACCGGCTACCCCATCGGCGGCGTCCCGCCCTTCGCCCACCGGACCCAGCTCGCCACCTTCGTCGACCGCGATCTGCTCGCCCACGATGCGGTGTGGGCCGCCGCCGGTACCCCTCGTCACGTCTTCCGCCTCACCCCGGCCGATCTCGTCCGGCTCAGCGGCGGGGCGGTCGTCGAGCTCGCCCGGTGAGCTGCCGGCCCGGTCAGCGCAGCCGGAGGCGGACCCGTCGCACGTCGTGGTCCGAGCCCTTCTCCAGGACGAGGTCGGCGCGGTCGCGGGTGG
>JBFJNI010000166.1:0-5490 GCA_041618235.1 Acidimicrobiales bacterium | reverse complement strand
GGATCGAGCATCACCTTCATCACCGCGTCGTCGCGGGCCTCGAAGATCCGGTAGGCCTCCGTGGCCTCCGAGAGCCCCATGCGGTGGGTGAAGACGTCGTCGGGCTGCAACTTGCCGGCGGCGACCAACGGGATGAGGTTGTCCCACGTCGACTGGATGTCGGCGACGCAGATGCGGAACGTGATGCCCTTGTACATGGCGATGGCCATCGGGAAGGGGTGGGCGAGGTTGGTCGACACGCCGATGACCGAAACGGTGCCGCCCGGGCGGACGCTGAGGATGGCGTCGTTGATGGTCTGGTCGTGGCCGACGGCCTCGATGACCGAGTCGACGCCACGACCGCCGGTGGCCTCGAGCAGCTGTGCCATCGCCCCCCCGTCGCCCGGATCGAAGACCTCGGCACCCAACCGCTCGGCGGCGGCCCGGCGGTGGGCCACCGGGTCGACGGCCAGGACGCGGGCCGGCGAGTAGAGCACGGCGGATCGCAGGGCGCAGATGCCCACCGGGCCCAGGCCGATGACGGCAACCGTGGACCCTGGTTCGATGTCGGCACGGCGGGCACCGATGAACCCGGTGGGGAGGATGTCGGTGAGCAGCACGGCCGAGTCGGCACTGACGGACTCGGGGATCAGGTGCAACGACGTCTCTGCCGCCGGGACCGCCACGGCCTGGGCCTGGCCGCCGTGGAGGTCGAGCGACGTGCCGAACACCTTGGAGCCGGCGTTCAGGCAGCGCATGGGCCAGCCGGCGACGCATTCGCGGCAGGCTCCGCAGCCGATCACGCCCGACACCAGCACCCGGTCGCCGCCGCGGAACGAGCGGACGTCGGCGCCGGCCTCGACGACGGTGCCGATGAATTCGTGGCCGAGGCGTACGCCGGCGCCCGGCATGTGCCCGTGGTAGAGGTGCAGGTCGGAGCCGCAGATGGCGGTCTGCTCGACCTGGACGATGACGCCGTCGGGACCGCTCAGCTCGGGATCGGGGACGGTCTCGACCGAGACATCGCCCGGTCCGTTCAGCACGACAGCACGCATGGCCGAGAACCTAGGTGGCTCGTGCTCCCCGCGCGCTCGGCGCGCTCGGCGCGCCGGAGCAGGTCGTCAGGCCGTGGTCGGCGAGGTCGTTCGGGGGTCGAACCGGTAGCCGACGCCGCGGACGGTGACGATCCGTTCGCGACCGACCTTCTGGCGCAGGCGGTGGACGTGCTCGGTGACCGTCGCCTCGGTCTGCCAGTCTCCGGACGACCGCCACACCGCCGCCAGCAACTGACCGCGGGTGAACACCTGCCGAGGTGACCCGCTGAAGTGGACCAGCAGGTCGAACTCCTTCGCCGTCAGCTCGACGGCGGAACCTTCGAGGGTGACCTCGCGGGCGTCGTGGTCGACCACCAGGTCGCCGTCGACGGCAACCGATGGTCCGCCCGCGCCGGCCCTTGGCCGGGTGGACGCCGGCGGACGGCGCAGTCGCACCCGGACCCTGGCCACGAGCTCGCGGTTGAGGAATGGCTTGACGACGTAGTCGTCGGCGCCGAGCTCGAGCGCGAGGACGCGGTCGGTCTCGTCGGCCCGGCCCGAGAGCACGACCAGCGGGAACTCGTGGTGGACGCGCAGGTCGCGGAGCACGTCGAAGCCGCTCATGTCCGGCAGGCCCAGGTCGAGGATGACCAGGTCGGGCGAGAAATCGGCGATGGCTGCGGGTGCCTCACCGCCGGTGCGCACGCCACAGGTCTCGAACCCATCGCGGCGCAACAGCTCGGTGAGCACCCGCTGGACCGAGGGGTCGTCCTCGACGACCAGCACGCGGTCCGCCTCGCCACTCGCTGTCGTCATCGCCACACTCCGCGTCGCCCGATGCACGGATTGTACGAATTGAGCGTCCGTTGAGGAAGTCGTGGAGCGGTGGTGATGTGCCGTTGCGACCCTCTCGTCCATGGCACACCCGTCCCCGACCGCACGACGTCGCAGCTGCTGGGCGCCCCTGCTCGCCCTCCTCATCGGCTTCGTGCTCACCTCGCTGACCGCCGATCGCATCCATCGCGCCGACGAGGAGACGCTCGCCTCCGACCTCCAGGCCGACGCCGCCCAGCTCGGTCTGCTGATCCAGTCGATGGCCAATGGGTTCGAGACCGACCTCACCTCGACCGTGGGCGTCGCCTTGGCGACCGACGGCGACGAGGCCATCTACCGGGCCCGGGTCGACGACGGGACCGGTGGCGACCGGGCGCTGGTCTCGCTGGAGCCGACCCCCGAGGTCCGGGTCGTGGTGAGCGACGACCCCACGGGCGCCGAAGCAGCTTTCGAAGAGTTCCTCGACGACCCCGAGCTGCTCGCCACGATCACCGATCTCGCCGAGGCCGGCGAGTTCGGCTTCGTGACCCTGGGCCTGGAGAACCGCAACCGAAGCCTGGTCATCGCTGCCGGCGCGCGCGACGTCCAGCAGGCCTTCGTCGAACTGCGTCGATTCGACCTGGGCCCGGCCGGCCCCGCGATCGTCGATCTCGTCGACGGCATCGATCACTTCGCCGTCTATGTGTCCGACCGACCGGACCCGGCGTCGGCGGTCCTGGCGTCGACGCAGGATCTGCCCCTGTCGGGCACCGTGGCCGTCACCACCACGGAGCTCGGCGGCCAGACGCTGTACATCGAGGTGCTCGGTGCCGTGCAACAGGTCGTCGCCCCGTGGGTCCTGCTGGCCACCGGCGCCGCCCTCTCGATCGTCCTCGCCGGTCTGCTCCTGGTGTCCCAGCGCCGGCGCGACCGGGCGCTGGATGCGCTCGATGAAGCCCGGGCCGCGACGACCGCACGCGCCCAGCTCGAGGCGGACCTCCAGCAGGCCCAGCGCATGGAGGCCGTCGGCCAGCTCGCCGGCGGGATCGCCCACGACTTCAACAACCTGCTGGCCGCCATCACGTCCACCGTCGAGCTGGTCGCCGATGACGTGACCGACCCTCTGATGCGGGAGGACCTCGAGGAGATCCGCCATGCTGCCCGACGCGGCGCCGCCCTCACCCGCCGGCTCCTCAGCTTCAGCCGACGCGACGTCGAGGCGCGGGAGCTGCTCGATGTCAACCACGTCGTCAACGACGTCGCTCCGTTGCTGCGCCGATCGGTGAGCGAGAACATCGACCTGCAGGTCGCGCTCGACCAGCGACCGATGCCGGTGCTGGGAGACGCCGGCGAGCTCGAACAGGTGCTCCTGAACCTCGTGGTCAATGCGCGGGACGCCGCCCGTGGCGGTGACCACCACATCCTCCTCGCCACCGCCCGAGACGACGACCGCGTGTCGATCGCGGTGACCGACAACGGCGTCGGTATGCCGCCCGACGTCGCCGAGCGGGCGTTCGAGCCGTTCTTCTCGACCAAACCGAAGACGGACGGCACCGGCCTCGGCCTCGCCATCGTCTACGGCATCGCCACCCGCATGGAGGGCGACGTCCACATCGAATCCGAGGTCGGCCGAGGCACGACGGTCACCGTGTCGCTCCCGCTGGCGTCCGGCGTCGTCACCTCCGAGGCCGCCGACCAGCCTCGGGGCCCATCGCTCGACGGCGGCCCGATCGTGGAGCGCGTACTGCTCGTCGAGGACGAGCCCGCGGTGCGCCGGTCCGCCCGTCGGCTGCTCGAACGCGGTGGGCACGTGGTGATCGATGCCGGCCGAGGCGACGAGGCGCTCGCCATCGTGGCGGACGGCTTCCACCCGACCGTGTTGGTGACCGACGTGGTGCTGCCCGGCTCGCTGAACGGTCGGGACGTGGCCGACCGAGTCCGCGCCGCACACCCGGCGGTCCGGGTGGTGTTCGCATCGGGCTACCCGAGCGAGATCGTCGAACGCCAGCACCTCGTGGAGGGCGGCGCCACCTTCGTGCCCAAGCCGTTCAGCGCCGACACCCTGCTCGATGCCGTCCGTGGCTCCGCCGTCGAGGCCGGAGCCGACCGATGATCGGCGTACTCCTGATCGAGGACCAGCCCGCGTTGCGTCGCGCGGTTCACCGGCGGTTGGCGCGAAACCATCGGGTGCTGGCCGCGGCAGATGCCGACGAGGCCCGGCGCACGTGGGCGACGCATGCTCTCGACATCGACGTCGTGGTGACCGACGTCGACCTGCCCGACGGCGACGGCATCGACTTGATCCGCGAATTCCGATGCACGGATCCGGTGGTCGGCGCGGTGGTCGTGACCGGCGCCGACGACACCGACGTCGCCGACCGGACCGTGTTCTCGCAGGTCCAGGGGTACCTGCTCAAGCCGTTCGAGCACACCGAACTGGCGGTGAACATCGCCAACGCCGCCCGGTGGCGCAGCCTCGAGCGCGACAACCGCCGGCACCGAGAGCAGCTCACCGATCTCGTGTCAGCACGGACGCAAGAGGTCCATCGCAGCCGCCAGGAGACGATCCTGCGACTGTCGCTGGCCGCCGAACGACGCGATCCCGAGACGGCGAACCACCTCGAGCGCATGAGTCGATACAGCGCGGTCCTCGCGCGGCGGGCAGGCCTTCCGCCCGAGCGGGTCGAGGAGATCCGCCTCGCCAGTCCGATGCACGACATCGGCAAGATCGGGATCCCCGACGAGGTGCTCACCCACCGAGGGGCGTTCAGCGACGCCCACCGCGCGGTGATGCGCGAGCACACCACGATCGGGTGGGAGATCCTGCAGGGCTCCGAGTCGCGGCTGCTCGAGACGGCGGCGACCATCGCCCGGTCACACCACGAGTGGTGGGACGGGTCGGGATACCCCGCTGGCCTCGCCGGCGCTGACATCCCGCTGGAAGGTCGCATCGTGGCCATCGCCGATGTGTTCGATGCGCTCAGCTCCGCCCGCCGGTACAAGCCCGCCTATCCCATCGATCGAGCCGTCTCGACCATGCAGTGCGAGCGGGGCACGCACTTCGACCCCACGCTCCTCGACCTGTTCTTCGCCGATCTCGACGAGCTCAGCGCGGTTGGCGACCCCCGCGCCGAGCCGATCGGCCTCGCCGCCGTACGTGCGTGATCAGGAGGTCGGGCGGTCAGCGAGGGACGATGGCGGGCAACAGCTCGGAGATCGATCCCTCGAGGCGGACGTCGGCGAGGTCGTCCATCTCGGTGGGCCCGGCGTTCACGATGATGACGTCGGCGCCCTTCATCTTCGCCAGCGGCACCACGTTGGCGATGGGGTACACACCCAAGGTGGTGCCCACCGCCAGCAGGAGGTCGGCGCGCCGGGCGGCCTCGTCGGCTCGGCGGAGGTCGTCGACCACCAGGCCCTGACCGAACGAGATCGTCGCCGACTTGAGGATGCCGCCACACACCAGGCACGGCGGGTCGGGCTCGCCGGCCCGCACCCGCTCGAGGGTGTCGGCCATCGGTCGCCGATCGTCGCACTCGAGGCAGACCGAGTCGCGGGTCGTGCCGTGGATCTCGACGAGCCGCTCGCGCGCCGTGCCGGCGACGAGGTGGAGGCCGTCGATGTTCTGGGTGATGAGCGTGTCGAGGGTGCCGCGACGCTCGAG
>JBFJNI010000165.1:0-5594 GCA_041618235.1 Acidimicrobiales bacterium | reverse complement strand
CGGGACCGGCCGCCGGGACGGCCGCCACGGCCGCCGCCCGCGCCACGACCACCGGTGCCGGACGCATTCGGCGCACCCTGGCCCTTGCGGTGGCGCTTCTTGCCGCCGGGCGCCTGCGGACGGGCCGAACGGTCTTCGCGGGGCCGGTCCTCGCGAGGCCGGTCGTCACGGCTGCGCTCGTCGCGACCGCGAGCGGTGCCGCTGCGGTCGGACGACGGGCGGCTGGTGCCACCGCCGCTGCGACGGGCGTCGCCGCTCGTCGCGCGGTCCTCGCCGTCACGGACGCGGTCGCCGTACTGCGCTTCCCACTTGGAGATGCGGGGATCGTCGGACGAGTAGAGGTTGGCGTTGCGCTTGCGCGGACGCTGACCCGGGCCCTTCGCGGCGCCTGCGCCGTTTCCACGGTCGGACGGGCGGTCGTCGCGGGACGGGCGACCGTCGCCCTTCGAACGGGGCTTCTTCGACTTCGGACTCGCCGTGGCCTTCGACACCGGACGGTGGCGGGTGCCGTCGCCCAGCTCGGTGGCATCGGGGTCGGTGAACTTGGCGTTGAGGCCGAGGTCACGCTGGAGCTTGTTGACGTCCTTCTTGTTGTCGGGACGCACGAACGACACGACCGTGCCCTTGGCGCCGGCGCGAGCGGTGCGCCCCGAGCGGTGCAGGTAGGTCTTGTCGTCTTCGGGCGGGTCGAAGTGGACGACGCACTCGACGCCATCGACGTGGATGCCACGAGCGGCGACGTCGGTGGCGATCAGCGCGTGGGCCTGGCCACGGGTGAACGACTCGAGCGCGCGAGTGCGCTGGTTCTGGTTGCGGCCGCCGTGGATGGCCGCTGCGGTGACGCCGGCCTTGGCGAGCTGGGTGGCCAGACGGTCGGCGCCGTGGCGCGTCCGGGTGAAGACGATGGTGGGTCCGGCCGCCATGATCGCGTCGCGGGCGTGATCGACCCGGTCTTCGTGGCGGATGCTCCAGAAGTGGTGCGTCATCGCCGTGATGTCGGGCTCGGCGTCGCCGATCTCGTGGCGGGCCGGATCCTTCTGGTAGCGGCGGGTCAGCTCGGCGATGTCGCCGTCGAGCGTGGCCGAGAACAGCAGCGTCTGTCGGTCGCTCTTGGTCTGGTCGAGCAGCTTGCGCACGACCGGGAGGAAGCCCATGTCGGCCATGCGGTCGGCTTCGTCGACGACGACGATCTCGACGTCGGCCAGGCTGACGTTGCCGCTGTCGATGTGGTCGATCAGGCGGCCGGGGCATGCGACGAGGACGTCGACGCCACGACGGAGCGAGTTGATCTGTGCGCCGTAGCCGACACCGCCGTAGATGGCGGTGACCTTGCGATCGGCGGCGATGGCCACCGGGAGCAGCTCGTCGCGGATCTGGTCGGCCAGCTCGCGGGTGGGCGAGAGGATGAGTGCGGTCGGGCGGCCGGGCTTGGCCTTGGACACGCGGGCCATGACCGGGACGCCGAAGGCGATGGTCTTGCCCGAGCCCGTGGGCGCACGGCCGCACAGGTCACGACCGGCGAGGGCGTCGGGGATGGTGGCGGCCTGGACTTCGAAGGCCTCGGTCATGCCGTTGTCGGCGAGGGCTTCGGCCAGGCGCGCGGGGACGCCCAGGTCGGTGAAGGTGGTTGGCATTGCTGACTCTCGATTCGGCTTCGTACGTGGTGGCGGCGCTCGAGCTCACGTTGGTGACGAAGTCCGAGAGGCGTCGGGTCCGGTCGACCCTCCCGCGGCGTGCATCGGTGCCCGTCTGACGACCGGCACCTGTCCGGGGAGCAAGCTCGACCCGGGACGCGGTGCACGCACTCTACCGGCGAGAGCACGGAGTGCGCGAATCCCACACGCAGGCGTGCCGCTAGCGTGCCGCCGTGTTCCCTGTCTGGCTGAACGGCCGCGTGCTCGACCCCGCCGAGGCGACGGTCCCCGTCTTCGACCACGGTCTCACCGTCGGCGACGGCGTGTTCGAGACGCTGCGCACCGAGCGCGGCGTGCCGTTCGCGATGACCCGCCACCTCCGGCGACTGCGGCGAAGCCTCGCCGGGCTCGGCCTCGAACTCGATCGCCGCGACGACGAGCTGCAGGCGGCCATGCAGACCGTGGCCTCACTGATCGTCGAGGCCGTCGGTGGGCCCGCCAAGGTGCGCCTGACCGTCACCGGCGGCCCCGGACCCCTGGGCTCGGCGCGGGATGCCGGAGCGCTCACCGTCTACGTCGCCGGCGACGGTCTCGACCCCTGGCCGCCCACAGCGGCCGCGGTCACCGTGCCGTGGCGGCGCAACGAGCACTCGGCCGTCGCCGGTCTGAAGACGACCTCGTACGCGGAGAACGTCGTGGCGTTGGGTGCAGCCCGCGAGCGCGATGCCAGCGAGGCGATCCTGGGCAACACCGCCGGGCGACTCTGCGAGGGCACCGGCTCCAACGTCTTCGTCGTCGTCGGTGGTCGCGTCCTCACCCCGCCGCTGTCATCGGGCTGCCTCGCCGGGGTGACCCGCGAGCTCGTCCTCGAGGTCACCGATGCCATCGAGGAGGACCTGCCCCTCGAGGTGCTCGAGACCGCCGGCGAGGTCTTCCTCACCTCGTCCACCCGAGACGTCCAGGGCTTGCACCGGATCGACGGTCGGGTGCTCGACGCGCCGGGTCCGCACACCCGTGCTGCCGAGGCCGCCTTCGCCGAGCTCGCCGCCTCGAACGTCGACCCGTGACCCGGCCGACCATCGAGATCGACGTCGAGCTCGCACCGGACCATCTGGTGATCCGGTGGCGGGACCGGCGGTCCGAGGGCGCCGCCCGCTTCGACCACCTCCCCGGTACGCAGCCCGAGTGGCTCGGTTCAGCCGACGAACTGCTCGACGGGGCCGATCGCCGAAGCGAGGGCCCGATCCTGGACGCCGTGGCTCGATGGGGGGCGGAAACCGGCCATGAGCTGGGCATCTGGCACGACGACAGCGGGGTCGAGCTGCTCGCCACGTAGAACGCCCGGCTCAAGTCGTGCGCCCTGCCGCCGATCTACAACTCGTCCCATCGCTGACGATGCGCGGGGACAAGGGGCCGAAACCATGACGATCATGACCACCGCCACGGGAACCTTCACGGTGCTCGTGGTCGAGGACGATCCCGACTTCCAGCTCCTGACCCGGGCGGCCCTCGAGGCGGCCGGCATCCACGTCGAGCTCACGACCGACCTGCATGACACGCTCGACCTGCTGACCATCTCCGAGGGTGTCTTCGACGCGATCGTCCTCGACCTCGACCTCCCCGACCAGCAGGGTGCCGACACGCTCGAGCTCGTGCGGAGCGCGACGAGCGCTCCGATCATCCTCTACAGCTCGGTGACCGAGCAGCGGCTCGACCAGCTCCTGGCCATGGGCGCCGACGCCGCCGTCTCGAAGGTCATCGCCAACGACGGCCTGGCCGCCACCATCCTCGAGACCATCGAGCGCATCCCGCCGGGGCTGCTCGACGCGCCGCGCGCGTCGATCGACCTCGAGGCTCCGGCCGACTTCATGAGCATCGCCAAGACGGTGATCGACCACCTCTCGGCCGAGTGCTCGGTCTCCACCTGGATGGTGACCCGTGTCGTCGACCAGGACTGGGTGATCCTCGCCGCCCACGATCCCAACTACGGCGTGAAGGCCGGCGACGTGCTGCGCTGGGACGATTCGTTCTGCTCTCGCATGGTCGAGGGCCGGCCGCGGATCGTGGCCGACACCGCGGTCGACCGCTCCTACGCCGACGCGCCGATCGGCCAGCAGATCGACATCGGCTGCTACGTCGGCTACCCGCTGCTGGCCGACCACGACGGCCTCTTCGGGACGCTGTGCGGCATCCAGCCCGAAGGTCACCCTGCGCCGTCCCGGTTGCAGGCGAATTCGGTGCTCTTCGAGTCCTTCGCCCGCATCCTCGGATCGGCCCTGTCGCTCGACCTGCAGCGGAGCCGGATGCAGCGACGCCTCCAGATGGCCGAGCTCGCCGCCCGCCGGGACGCCTTGACCGGTCTGGGCAATCGACGCGCCTACGAGCGTGCCCTCCGCATGGAGGAGGCCCGCTGCGTCCGGTTCGGCCACCACGCCGGCATCGCCATCGTCGACCTCGACGGCCTGAAGGTCGTCAACGACGTGCAGGGCCACGCAGCCGGAGACGAGCTCATACGGCGAACGGCCGCCACGCTGCTGGACGTCACACGCGAGATCGACCAGGTCTTCCGTATCGGCGGTGACGAGTTCGCGCTGATCCTGCCCGAGCTCGGCGCGGCGGGGCTGCAGGTCCTGACCGCCCGGCTCCACCAACGGCTCGGCGCGGCCGGCGTCTCGGCTGCGGTCGGCGTCTCGCTGCGGAAGAGCACCGCCAGTCTCAACGATGCTGCCGCCGAGGCCGACGCCGCCATGTACGAGATGAAGCGCGCCAGCGCCTGACCGTCAGTCAGCTCGGCGCAGGTGCACGACGTCGCCGACGGCCAACGTGCGTCGCGAGCCATCGAGGGTCTCGATCACCAGGTGGCCCTCGTCGGTCACGTCGATCGCCGTGCCCACGACGTCGTCAGCGCCCAGGTCGACCCGGACGCGTCGGCCCAGCGTCGCTGACCGCGCCCGCCAGGCATCGAGCACGGCGGCCACGTCGCCGGACACCAGCCGGGCGTAGTGCACCTCGAGGCGGGCGAGCAGCCGTTCGAGCAGCGTCCGCCGATCGATCTCGACGCCCGACACGTGGTTCACGGCCACGGCGATCTCGGCGAGATCGTCCGGGAGCGAGTCGGGCCAGACGACGTTGACGCCGATGCCGGCGGCGACCGTCGCGCGCTCGTGTGACGCCGGTTCGCGGTAGCCGGCGGCGATGTGCGAGCCGGCAGGCCACTCGGCCTCGGCGAGGATGCCGGCGAGCTTGCGGGTCCGGCCGTCGGTCTCGACCACCAGGTCGTTGGGCCACTTCAGGCCGGGGCGGAACCCGGCGAGCTCCTCGACGGCCTCGGACGCCGCGACCGCGAGCGCGAAGGTCACCAGCGGTGCGACGCCTGCCGGCGGGCGCAGCAGGATCGTGCACAGCAGCGAGGCGCCAGGGGGTGCGGACCAGGTCCGACCCGCCCGGCCACGGCCCGCGGTCTGGTGGTCGGCGACGATGACGATGCCCTCGGGCTCGCCCTCGCGGGCCAACGCCATCACGTCGGCGTTGGTCGATCCGGTGGCTTCGAGCCACCGAATGTCAGAAAACCGCCCGGCTCGGCCGTCTGCAATGGCTTCAGGACCCTCCACCGCGATAACCATAGGGCGTGTTTTCCAAGGTGCTGATCGCAAACCGTGGCGAGATCGCCGTCCGGGTCATCCGGGCGTGCAAGGAACTCGGCGTCACGTCCGTGGCCGTCTACTCCGACCTCGACCGGGACTCCCTCCACGTCCGCCTGGCCGACGAGGCCTACGCACTGGGCGGCACGACCGCCGCCGAGTCGTACCTCAACACCCAGAAGATCCTCGAGATCATCGAGACCTCCGGCGCCGAGGCCGTCCATCCCGGCTACGGGTTCTTCTCCGAGAACCCGGACTTCGCCCGGGAGATCAACGAGAAGGGCGTCGTCTTCATCGGCCCGTCGCCCGAGGCGATGAT
>JBFJNI010000164.1:0-5706 GCA_041618235.1 Acidimicrobiales bacterium | reverse complement strand
GCCACCGCACCGGCGATTCCGACGACGAACGGTCGGACGTGGTCGTCGACCTCACCGACGACGCCGTCGAGTCGATCGCGCGGGTCATCGACCTGCGGGCACCGGGCGCGCCGTACACCTATCCGTCGTCACCGACGCCGCGTGACCCCGAGCAGGAGACACGCGAACCGACACCGTCCGACGCCGGCATGTTCGGCGTCGCCCGCGGCTCGGCCCACGTCCCCACCGCCCCGCCGGAGTCCTGAGTCCCCGCCTGGCAGGCTCAGCCGTGCAGGGAACGACCGGTCATGGCCAGGACCGACTCACCGAACAGCTCGCTCAGTGTCGGGTGCGGCTGGATGAACGCGGCGACGTCGTCGACCGTGGCCTCCCAGTTGACCGCCAGGTAGCCCTGACCCAGCTGCTCGGTGGCCCATGGCCCGCAGAGGTGCACGCCGAGGATCCGGCCGCCGGTTCCGTCGCCCTGGTTCTCGGCGATGATCTTCACGAGACCCTCGGTCTCGCCGACGATCATCGCCCGGCCATTACCGGTCCAGCGGTGCTTCGAGGTCACGACGTCGTAGCCGGCCTCCTTGGCCGCTTCCTCGCTCATGCCGGCGAAGGCGACCTCGGGGTGGCAGTAGATGGCCCACGGCACGTTGGCGTAGTCGATGGGCAGCGGGTCCTCGCCGAGGATGTCCTTGACGACCACGATGCCCTCCATGAAGGCGATGTGGGCCAGCGCCGGCGTGGCGATGCAGTCGCCCACCGACCACACACCCGGCTCGGGGGTGCGGCAGAGCTCGTCGACCTCGACGAAGCCGCGCTCGGACAGCTGGACCTTGGTGCCGTCGAGGCCGATGTCGTCGGTGTTGGGCCGCCGGCCCACCGACACGACGACAACGTCGACGTCGATGGTCTCGCCCTCGCCGAAGCTGACGGTTGTGCCGCCACCCTTCTTCGGCTCGTGGCCGGTGACGGCGACGCCGGTCTTGATGTCGATCTCGCGCTTCTTGAAGGACTGCTGCACTGCGCGGGTGACGTCGGCGTCGCAGCCGGGGAGGATCTTGGGCAGGGCCTCGAGGATGGTGACGTCGGTGCCCATGTCGGACATGGTCGAGGCGAACTCGCAGCCGATCGCTCCCCCACCGATCACCACGGCTGACGTGGGCAACGGGTCCATCGAGAGGAACTCATCCGACGTCATCACGATCTCGCCGTCGACGTCGAAGCCAGGGATCGTGCGGGGCAGCGAACCGGTGGCGATGACGACCGAGTCACCGGAGATCGAGAGGTCGCCCGACTCGCCACCGGAGATCGACACCACGTGGTCGGCGCCGAGCTTGCCGTGGCCGTCGAAGACGGTGACCTTGCGGCTCTTGAGCAGCTGCGAGAGGCCGCCGACCAGCTTGTCGACCACGTCCTGCTTGCGCTCGAGGGTCTTGCCCCAGTTGATCTCGGGCTCGGAGATGGTGAACCCGAAGTCGGCGGCGTGCTGCAGTGTGCGATACACGTGCGCCGTCTCGAGCAGCTCCTTGGCCGGGATGCAACCCACGTTGAGGCAGGTGCCGCCCATCTTGTGCTTCTCGATGAGAGCGATGTTCAGCCCGGCGGAGGCGCCGTAGAGGGCGGTGGCGTAGCCACCGGGACCGCCGCCGATGACCACGATGTCGAAGTGCTGGTCCTGCTGATCGACGGACCCACCGGAGTGCGACCCGGACGCAGGCGCTGGTGAGCTCGATGGTGCCGGCGTCGGTGCGTCCTTGGGGGCCTCGGCGGGTTGTGGCTCGGCCGCAGGCTCTTCGGCACGAGCGGGCGCCGGGGCATCGCCGGCATCACCGATACGCGCGAGCACGGTGCCGACGTCGACGGTGTCGCCTTCCTCGACGAGGATCTCGGTCAGCGTTCCCGAGACGGGAGACGGGACCTCGGAATCGACCTTGTCGGTGGACACCTCGAACAGCGGTTCATCCTCAGCGATCGAGTCGCCGACCTGCTTGAACCAGCGGGTGATGGTGCCTTCGGTGACGGTTTCACCGAGCTGTGGCATGGGGACGTCGGCCATGGCGAGACCCTAGCCGTACGGTGTCGCGGCTCCTGGCTGCCGACTGTGCCCGGCGACTGTGCCCGGCGACTGTGCCCGGCGACTGGGCAGGTACGACGCCGGCGCGTGGCGAAGGACCTCCTCACATGGCGGAACTCGGAGCAATCGGCACCACCGCGCCACTGCGGATGGTCAGGCGCGTCGGTGCGGCGGCGCTCACCCTCGGCCTCGTGGTGGGGATGGCGCCGGCGGCCGGCGCCGAGGACGCGCCGGCCGGCACCGGCCCGATCAGCGTCGACCCCGACCAGCCCGGCTGCGGGGCCGTCCACCCCTCGGACGCCGAGCACTACAACCGCGCCACCATGGACCGCGACGACTCGTGGCTGGGCGCCGACGCCACCGGGCAGGTCGACCTCGGCGACGGGCGCCTGCTGTGGCTCATGGGCGACACCGACTGGGGCACCCGGAAGGCCGACGGCAGCTACGCCGCCGGGTGGGCGACGTCGACCAACAGCGCGTTCGTGCAGGTCGGAGGGTGTCTCGAGAGCCTCCGCACCCGTGCCGACTTCATCGACAAGCCCGGCGACGCCGACCTCTACTGGCCCCTCGACGGCTGGGTCGACGGCGACGACCTCTACGTGGTGATGACCAAGGTCCGCATCACCGGCGCCGCGTTCGGGTTCCAGAGCGCCGGCCACGAGGTCGTGCGCCTCGACGCCCACACCTTCGCCTTCGAGGGCCGCTGGCCCATGCCCGACCGGGCGCGCGACTGGGGCTCGAGCGTCGAGCGGGTCGGCGACCTCCTCTACTGGTTCGGACGGACGCCCACCGAGGCGCCCGGCCACCCCGGCCACATGTTCCTGGCCCGGTCCCATGTCGCTGCGCCGCTCGAGCTCACCTATCGCACCGCAACCGGGTGGTCGAACTCCCCCTCGGCCGCCGTGCCGGTCCACCGCCGGCCCACCCCGTCGAACGCATCGTTCACCCGCCTGCCCGACGGGCGCTGGGCGGCGTCGTTCAAGGACAGCGAGTTCGCCGGCCGCACCATCGAGGCCGACGTGGCACTCAATCCCTGGGGGCCGTGGGCCCGACTCGGCCCCATCGTCGATGCGGCGCCGCTCACGAAGGACGAGATCACCTATGGCGGCTACCTGGCCCACGAGATCGGCTGGTCCACGGCGGGCACGGTGCTGGTGAAGTGGTCCCACAACTCGATGAAGCCCGGTGCCGTCGCCGCCGGCGAGACCCGCTACCGGCCGGCGTTCGCCACCGTCTCCACCGGCGTGTTCGACCGCCCCGACGCCCACGCAGCCGTGGCCGCCCAGCGCAACTACGCCCGCCACGTCCACCGCCAGTTCCTCGGCCGGGAGCCATCGGACGCATGGGCCGACTTCTGGGCCAACGACCTGAACTTCGGCGTGTCCCGGGCCACGCTGACCTCGACCGTGGCCCGCTCCGACGAGTGGCTCACCCGCCAGCTCGACCTCGTCTACCTGGCCGCCCTGGGCCGGCGCACCGACGCCACCGGCCGGGCGACCTGGACCCGCTACGTGCGCGACGGGGGCCGCATCACCGACGTGGCCGCCAAGGTCTACGCCAGCCCCGAGTTCTACGAGCGCTCGGGCGGCACCGACCGGGGCTTCGTCACCGAGCTGTACCGCAAGATCCTGCACCGTGAACCCGACAGCCGCGGCCTCGACAACTGGGTCACGCACCTGCGCCAGGGGCGTTCACGGACGTGGGTCGCCGAGGGCTTCTACGGGTCGTACGAGTCGCGATCGCAGCGGGTCCACTCGTTGTACCAACAGCTCCTCGGCCGCAGCGCCGACCCGACCGGCATGCGCACGTGGACCAGCGCCCTGCAGCGCATGGACGACGTCCGTCTGGCCGAGACGCTGGCCCGTTCGGCCGAGTTCTTCAACCGCGCCCAGCGGTAGCGCCGGCGTTCAGCCGCCGAACTGGGCCATGAGCTCCTGGAACGAGATGGTGTCGTCGGCGTCGGGGAGCACGATGTCGGTGGCGACGCCGAAGTCGTAGTACTCGGTGTCGGTGCTGACCGACCGGCCGGCGAGGGTGTCCTGGTCGGCGCCGGGGATGTCGAGGTCGTCGTAGTCGATGACCTGCACGAATCGGCGGACGCGGTTGTCGTCGTCGAGCCACAGCTCGATCTGGACCGTGTCGACCCTGTAGAGATCGACCAGCTTGGCGATGTCGTCGCGGATCGCCTCGGGCGACTCGGTGACCAGCTTCTGGAGGTCGATGGTGACCTCGAGGTGACGGGTCTCGACGCCGCGGAGCTCCTCGGTGCCGACCTCGACGACCTCGGACGCGCCCCGCAGGAACTGGAGGCCGGCGGTGGGGTCGGACGACTGCGACTGGATGATCTCGGCCAGGTCGGCGTCGATGCCCGCATCGGCCATCGCCGCGCCCAGGTCCATCTCGAGCCACGACGCCCCCACCTGGGCCGCCTCGGCCTCGGGGAGACCGATGTACATGAGGAGACGGTCGGCGAAGTCGTAGAGGAACTCGGTCTCGCCGCTCATGCCGAAGCTCGTGCCGTCGGCCACGAGGCGGGCGCGCTGGTTGGCGAAGTCGTAGACGCCCTCGAAGTCGGTCGACTGACCGGCGATCTCGGTGTGGGTCGACACCCGGGCCGACGACGCCGAGAGGGTGGTGTCGGCCGCGTTGGCGACCGAGGAGACCAGGTCGAGCTCGGACTCACCCCCGCAGGCGGCGACGAACCCCACGACGACGGCCAGCAACACCCACAGCTTGCGCATGAACACTCTTCCGTTGGCTGTCAGGGGGATCCGTCAGCGCTTGCGGCGACGACGGGTGATGCCGAGCAGCTCGGTGATGACGAGCGTGACGGCGGCGGTGACGAGCAGGACGACCCACAGGGGCTGGCGGAACTCGAAGGTGAGCCACTCGACCCGGGTGGTGGCGGTGTTCTGGACCACGAACAGGGCCAGCGCGGCGCCCAGCGCGCCGCCGATGACCAACCCCACCGGGAAGCCGCCGGGCGGCTTCTCTGCCGGGAGGTCCTTGTCCTTCGCCATGACCGGAGCGTAGACGCGACACCGGTCGGCCACCGGGTGTGACGGCGACCGACCGGAGTCAGCAGATGGTGCGGGTCAACCCCGCGTGTGACGACTCAGGCGCGGCTGCGCAGCTGGTCGCGGATCTCGGTGAGCAGCACGACCTCGTCGGACGGGCCGGCGTCTTCCTCTTCGTCCGGCTTCTGCATCGAGTTGTACGCCTTCACGACGAAGAACACGACGGTGCCGATGATGATGAAGTTGAGCACCTGCTGCAGGAACCCACCGATGGTCATCGTGGCGTCGCCGAGGTCGATGGCCAGCACGCCCGAGATGTCGGGCTCGCCGAACACGGCTGCGATGATCGGGTTGATGATGTTGTCGATGAACGCGGTGACGACCGCGCCGAACGCGACACCGATGATGACGGCCACCGCCAGATCGACGATGTTGCCCTTCATCAAGAATTCCTTGAGTTCCTTGACCATGATCTCGATACCTCCCAGTTGATCCATTTCCCCTGCCGGTACCGTACGCACATCAACACTGAAAGGGCGTGACCAAGCGTGAAAATCGCAATCACCGGTTCCTCCGGACTCATCGGCAGCGCACTCCGCGGCGCGCTCACGGCTGCGGGTCACACTC
>JBFJNI010000163.1:0-5732 GCA_041618235.1 Acidimicrobiales bacterium | reverse complement strand
CGTCGGGGCCTGGGTCGTCGTCGGGGCCTGGGTCGTGGTCGGAGCGGCCGTCGTGGTCGGAGCGGCCGTCGTCGTCGGAGCCTGGGTCGTCGTCGGGGCCTGGGTCGTGGTCGGGGCGGCCGTCGTCGTCGGGGCCTCGGTCGTCGTCGGGGCCTCGGTCGTGGTCGGGGCGGCCGTCGTCGTCGGGGCCTCGGTCGTCGTCGGGGCCTCGGTCGTGGTGGTGTTCAGCGACCGGTTGGAGCAGAAGGTGATGTGGCTGAAGCTGGTGGCCCCGTTCGGGATCGTCTGCAGGCCGGTCCCGATCCTCGTGGCCGGGTCGTACTCGTAGACGCGAGCTCCCCCGTCCTTGGCCCCGCTGCCCTTCTTGATGATGACTGCGGCGACGAGGTACTCGCTGGTCGGGTCGACGACGAAGTCCACCGTGCCGTTGATGTTGAGCGAGTAGACCACCAGCAGGTCGGGATCTGCGCCGGAATCGGCAGTTCCGATGTGGGGCGCGAACCGCTCGAAGTCATCCTTGGCCTCGACCGTGTAGCCGAGGTCTGCGCATGCCGGGTTGTCGTTGCCACCGGGGTTGACCGTTCCGCCGCCGGCCGAGGCGCCGAGTGCCGCCGGGGCGACGGCGATCAGCGCCCCGACGATCATGGTGAGGAGCCCGAATCCGGCGACTCCCTTGGCCTTCAGTGTCGACTGCATTTTTTCCATCCGTCCTCGCCCGATCGGGCAGCGGGCATCTCCCGCACTCTTGACGGTAGGGAGCATCTGCCTCGCTGACCACTCTACGTGGTTCCGAGGCTGCGCTTTCTTCCGGTTCTGTCACCTTGCGTGGCGGTCACTAGGACAAAAGACCCAGACGTTGCCTACGTATGGTGTCGGAGACCTACGCCACGTGGTCACTCACGACAGACGGATGCTGGTGGGCGACCATGGGCCACGGACGTTCGCGCTCGACCGCCAGGGCGACGTCGAAGAGGAGCTCGTCCTCGTGATGGCGGCCCAGTACCTGCATGCCGACGGGGAGACCGCGGAGGGTGCCGCTGGGGATCGACACCGCCGGGTTGCCGTAGATGTTGGAGATGATGGTCAACCCGCCCATGTTCACCAGGTCGGGGAACTGGTCGCCGGCGAGGTCGAGCAGCGCGCTGGGCACTCGGGGCGCGAACGCGCTGACCATCCGCACGGCGCCGAGGATGCCACGGAACGCGCCGGCCGCGACCTGGCTGGTCTGGGCCCACTCGAGGAAGCTGTCGGTGGGGTTCGACGTCGTGGCATCGGCGGGGAAGGCGGGGCCGGGGTTGGTGGCGGCGATGACGAAGTCGACCTCGTCGAAGGCCCGGGCCATGGTCTCGTTGGCCTCGATCCGCATGCGCTCGGCGGCGGCGGCGGTGTGGAGGTTGTAGAGCGACGTCGACAGTCGCAGCCCGAGGGCGACCTCCTCGGTGAGGTCGCCGGCGCAGGACGGCCAGCGCCGATCGAGGTCGGCGAGCAGGGTCGACAGGTTCCCCATCATCCACTGCGCCGCGAGGTTCGGCGGCGAGATCTCGAGGTCGACCTGCACCATGCCGGTGTCGGCGATGAGGGCGGCGGCGTCGGCCCGGAGCTTGTCCTCGACACCCGGATCGAGCGTGACCCCACCGAGCGACGGGACCACCGCCACCCGCTTGCCCCGCAGGTCGTGGGAGCCGAGACCGGCTTCGAAGCCCGGGTGCTTGGGGAGCGCCGTGGGATCCTCGCCGTGCGGACCGCCGCAGACGTCCTGGTAGCGGGCGCTGTCGCGCACCGAGCGGGCCAGGTTGCCCAAGACCACGGTGTTGGGGCGCGAGTAGGCGTGCGGGCCGCGCGGGATGCGGCCGAAGGTGCCCTTGAAGCCGAGCAGGCCGGTGTACCCGGCCGGGATGCGGATCGATCCGCCACCGTCGCCGCCGCTGGCGAGGCTCACGAGCCCGCCGGCGACCGCGGCGGCCGACCCGCCCGACGATCCGCCGACCGTGCGGCCGTGGGCCCACGGGTTGTGGGTGACCCCGTTGAGCTTGGTGACGCTGACGTTGAGACCACCGAACTCGCTGGCCGTGGTGAGGCCGACCGGCGTGGCTCCACCCCGGCTCAGCAGCCGGTCGATGACGGTGCTGGTGCGAAGCGCGACGCGGTCGCGGAACACCAGCGACGCTTCGGTGTGGGGCCAGCCGGCGACCGGCTCGAGCTCCTTGATGCCGGCGGGAACGCCGCCGAAGGGGAGGCTGACGTCGGCCGCGGCGGCGGCGGCGCGCGCCCGTTCGGGGTCGAGGAACGAGAAGCAGTTGAGCTCGCTGGCGTCGATGGCGGCGAGGGTGGCATCGAGCTCTTCGACCGGCGATCGCTCACCGGAGCGGAAGGCGTCGACGAGCGAGCAGGCGTCGCCGGTCCAGGGTGATCCGGCGCCGGTGCCGATCGTGGTTCCCGTGTCGGTCATGTCCGCATCCTGGCACTTCGTGCCGGACGGGAATCAGCCGGCGGGGACGAAGTCGTGATCGGGACAGCGGACCGTTCTGGCCGTGCTGGGCGCCCCGTCTTCACCCCCGGTCAGCAGGACGCAGCGGAGCGCTCCCTCGGGGTGCCGGGCCGAAGCGACGTTGCCCACCAGCAGCACGGACGAGCGGCCACCGAGGACGGTGTCGACGAACTCGAGCTCGCGGAGACAGGGCGAGCCCAGCAGACTCGGTTGGCGACGATCGCAGCGCATCTCGACGGGCTCGCCACCGTCGGTGAGCGAGCGGAACTCGCCGACCTCGATCACCTGCGCGGCGCGTGGTCCGGTGTCGGCGGCCTCGCGGACCACGAAGAGGACCGCGGCAGCGCCGGTGAACACCACCAGGGCCCAGAGCGCCGTGAGCACGAACGGGCGGCGGCGGACGACGGCCGGTGGCGGGGGCGGGTCCATGTGGAAGACGACACTGATGTCGTCAGCCGACGGCATCGGCTCCACCTCCGGTTCGGTCGACGGGTCCGCCATCGTCCGTTTGTCCATTCCGAGCCCCACATCCGCGTTCAGTGCGTGTGCACCATTGTGGCAAGCATCGCGGGGTTTGTCAGCACTTGTCAGGTTTCCGACGACTTCTGAACCGAGGGGTCAGACCGCCTGGGTGGTGCCGAGGGTGAACTCGTCGCCAGCAACGTCGAGGGTGGCGGTGTCGCCGTCGACGATGCGGCCCTCGAGGATGGCGCTGGCGATGCGGTCGGCGACTTCTCGCTGGATGACCCGCTTGAGGGGCCGGGCACCGAAGGCCGGGTCGTACCCGAGGTGGGCGAGCTTGACCTTGGCCGCGCCGGTCACGTCGAGGACGATGCGCTTCTGGTCGAGACGGCGCTGGAGGTGGGCCAGCTGGATCTCGACGATGGGCGCCAGGTCGTCTTCGGTGAGCTCACGGAAGCGCACGATGTCGTCGATGCGGTTGACGAACTCGGGACGGAGGTGGTCGCGCGGGTCGCCGGGCATGTTCGACGTCATGATGAGCACGGTGTTCGAGAAGTCGACCGTGCGGCCCTGGCCGTCGGTGAGGCGGCCATCGTCGAGGACCTGCAACAGGATGTTGAACACATCGGGGTGCGCCTTCTCCAGCTCGTCGAGCAGCACCACCGAGTAGGGGCGCCGGCGCACGAGCTCGGTGAGCTGACCGCCCTCGTCGTAACCGACGTAGCCGGGAGGGGCGCCCACGAGGCGGGCGACCGAGTGCTTCTCGGAGTACTCGGACATGTCGATGCGGACCATGGCCCGCTCGTCGTCGAAGAGGAAGTCGGCCAGGGTGCGGGCGAGCTCGGTCTTGCCGACGCCGGTGGGGCCGAGGAACAGGAACGAGCCGATGGGTCGGTTGGGGTCGGACAGGCCGGCCCGGCTGCGACGAATGGCGTTGGCGACCGCGATGACGGCCTCGTCCTGGCCGACGACCCGGTCGTGGAGGACGTCCTCCATGCGGACGAGCTTGGACATCTCGCCCTCCATGAGGCGCGAGACGGGGACGCCGGTCCAGCGACTGACGATCTCGGCGACGTCCTCCTCGTCGACCTCCTCCTTGAGCATGCGTGACACGGACTGCAGCTCGGCGAGGTGCTTGGTGGCGTCCTCGATCTGCCGCTCGAGCTCGGGCACCTTGCCGTAGCGGATCTCGGCCGCCTTCTCGAGGTCCTGCTCGCGCTCGAGGCGCTCTTCGTATCCCTGCAGCTCTTCCTTGAGGGTGCGGATGGCGCCGATGGCCGCCTTCTCACGGTCCCACTGGGCGAGCATGCCGTCGCGCTCTTCGCGGAGGTTGGCGAGCTCGGCGTCGAGGTCCTCGAGGCGAGCGATCGAGGTGTCGTCGGTCTCCTTCGCGAGGGCGACACGTTCGATCTCGAGCTGACGGACGCGCCGCTCGACGACATCGATCTCGGTGGGGAGCGAGTCGATCTCGATGCGGAGCTTGGAGGCGGCCTCGTCCATGAGGTCGATGGCCTTGTCGGGCAGGAAGCGGCCGGTGAGGTAGCGGTCGGAGAGGGTGGCCGCAGCGACGAGCGCGGCGTCCTGGATGCGCACCCCGTGGTGGACTTCGTAGCGCTCCTTGAGCCCGCGGAGGATGGCGATGGAGGCCTCGACCGACGGCTCGCCGACGAAGACCTGCTGGAAGCGCCGCTCGAGGGCGGGGTCCTTCTCGACGTACTTGCGGAATTCGTCGAGCGTGGTGGCTCCGATCATGCGCAGCTCGCCCCGGGCCAGCATCGGCTTGAGCATGTCGCCCGCGCCGGTGGAGCCTTCGCTGGCGCCGGCACCCACCACCGTGTGCATCTCGTCGATGAAGGTGATGACCTGCCCGTCGGAGTCGGTGATCTCCTTGAGCACGGCCTTGAGCCGCTCCTCGAACTCGCCCCGGTACTTGGCCCCGGCGACCAACGACGAGACGTCGAGGCTGACGACGCGCTTGTCCTTGAGCGACTCGGGGACGTCGCCCTCGACGATGCGGCGGGCGAGGCCATCGACGATGGCGGTCTTGCCCACGCCGGGCTCGCCGATGAGCACAGGGTTGTTCTTGGTGCGGCGCGACAGCACCTGGATGACCCGGCGGATCTCCTCGTCGCGACCGATGACCGGGTCGAGCTTGCCGGCACGAGCGGCCGCGGTGAGGTCGCGGCCGAAGCGCTCGAGTGCCTGGTAGGTGTCCTCGGGGTTCTGGGAGGTCACCCGGTGCGAACCGCGGACCTCGCGCATGGCCTCGAGCAGCTGCTCCTTGGTGACCGGGCCGGCGGGCCCGGCGGGGATGAACGCGGTGAGGGCGAGCAGGAGGTGCTCGACCGAGAGGTACTCGTCGCCCAGCTCGGTCTTGGCCGCCTCGGCCTCGGTCATGACCTGCTGCAGCTCGCGCGAGAGCCGGGGCTCGGAGCCCCCGTAGGCCTGGGGGAGCTTGGCCACCGCCTCGTCGGCCGCATTTCGGACCATCCGGGCGTCGGCCCCGAGCTTGTCGAGGATGGGCAGCGTGATGCCGCCGTCGGCCTGGCGGACGAGCGCCGACAGCACGTGATGGGCGGTCACCTCGGGGTTGTTCAGGGTCTTCGCCTGGTCGACGGCGGCGGTGAACGCCTCCTGGGTCTTGAGGGTCCACGTCTTCGGATCGAGCGCCATGGGGGGCAGCCTATCCCCACTCAGGAAACTTGACAACGGTTGACTCAGGTTTGGCGCCGGCGCTCGGTTCGGTGGCCCGGACGCGCCGAGGACGGCACCGATGCATCGG
>JBFJNI010000162.1:0-5758 GCA_041618235.1 Acidimicrobiales bacterium | reverse complement strand
GGTGGCGACGGCCAACCCGGTCCACAGCGCGACCGACTGCCACGCCGAGAGGACCTGGTTCGAGAAGTAGCCGATCCGAGAGAAGTTGCTGCCGGGGGAGACCTCCTTGATCGCCCACCACGCGGCGGTCGAGATCGCCAGCGCCACGAACCCCTCCAACACCAGGTCGGACGGTCGAACGGGATCGTCCGCCTTGCGGCGCAGGCGGAGCGCGGTGAGCGCGCCGACGGCATAGCCAGAGAGCACGATCGGTCCGGCGAGGACGGCCACGGCGGACACACTGCGCACGCCGGGCACCGTACCGGGCGTGGTCACCTCTCCCGATCAGTCGGTACCGCTTGCTGGTGAGTCGTGCACCTCGAACGTCGGTCGCGGCGAGGCGCCGGTCATTCGCTCTCCTCGACCACGGCTCGAAGCATCGTCGCGAGTGCGGTGACGTCGATCGACTCGGATGCGACCCGAATCACGAGGTCAAAGACCGTGTCGTTCGAGGCGACCGTCGGGCTCGGCCGTCCGTAGCCGAGACCGGTGGCGAGACGGTGTGGGGTGATCGGCGATCGGCATCCACCTCGACCGGCGTTCGTCAGTCCCAACAGAGACAGAACGGGTGGCCGGCGGGGTCGAGATAGACCCGGAACGAGCCGCCGTCGGCCTCGCCGGGCTGGACCTCGTGCTTCCTCGCCCCGATCGCCAGCACCGCAGGCTCGGCTTCGTCGATGTCGTCGACCGTCACGTCGAGGTGGAACTGCTGTGGCCGCGCACCCGTCGGCCAGGTCGGCGGGACGTGGTCGTCGGCCAGCTGGAACGCCAGGCGACGGCCCGGCTCCGGCTCGAGCACGACCCAGTCCTCCTCGACGGACGTGATCTCACCGCCGACCAACCGGCGGTAGAACACGGCCAGGGAAGCGGGGTCGGGGCAGTCGATCACGACCGTTCGCAGGCGGGCGATGGCGGCCATGGGTATTCCTCCCGGTGGTGGGGCGGACCGGCCGGCAGTCTGCCAGCACCGTCTCTCATCCGGCCGTGGGATTCGGCGCGCCAGGCGCCACGTTCAGCGCAGCGTTTCGAGGAACTCCTCGACCTCGCGGCGGTCCTTGGTGCGCTTCATCGGTGGCAGCCCGCGTACGAGGTCCCAGCGGTAGCCGGCCGTGGCGAGGCGAGGGTCGAGCACGGCGACGACGCCCCGGTCGTCGGCGGTGCGGATGAGCCGGCCGGCGCCCTGGGCGAGCAGCGTGATGGCGCGGGGGAGATCGATGAGCTCGAACGCCCGCCGGCCGACCTGTTCGCGTCGGGCCTCGAGCAGCGGGTCGTCGGGCCGGGCGAACGGGAGCTTGTCGATGATGACGCACGACAGCGTGGCGCCGGGGACGTCGACGCCCTCCCAGAACGAGAGGGTCGCGAACAGACTCGAGGCGGGCTCGCCGGTGAACCGGGTGAGCAGTGCGGGCTTGGGGTTCTCGCCCTGGGCCAGCACCGGCAGCCCCTCGGCCTCGAGGTCGGAACGGAGCGCCTCGACCGCCCCCTGCATCGCCCGCCACGAGGTGAACAGCGCCAGCGTCCGCCCGCCGGCGGCCCGGATCAGCGCGCCGATCTCTTCGTGGACGGCGTCGGCGCGGTCCTGGCGGGGATCGGGGAGGTGGGCGGCGCAGTACAGGAGCGCGTGCGACTCGTAGTCGAACGGGCTCCCGACGTCGTGTACGTCGGTGTTGCCCGCCGGCAGGCCGAGCCGGTCGGGCAGCTTGGGTGGGATGGTGGCCGAGCACAGGACCGCGGTGGTCTCGTCCCACAGGTGCTCGGACAGGTACGACGCGACGTCGATGGGTGCGATGCGCAGCTTGGCGTTGCCCTCGCGGCCCTCGACCCAGGCGACGCTGCCCTTCGGCGTCACGCTGGCGGTGAGCACGTCCTGGGCCAGACCGGTGAGCTGCTGCTGGGCGCGGTTGCGCCGGGCGACGACGTCGGGCTTGTCCTCGGGAACGGCCTTGAGTGCGGCGGACGCCGCGTCGATCTTGGTGCGGAGCTGGGTGAACTGGGTGACGAGGGACTTCGGCGTGGGGTCGAGGCGTTCGCCGGTGAGGCCGTCGAGGATCTCGCCGAGGCGGGTCGCCGCCGCCAGCAGGTCGGTCGTGAGCTTGTCGTCGGCGATGACCCGCCCGAGCGAGTACGCGGCAGCCGACACCCGCCCGGCCGACAGCTCGGTACCGGCCGTGGACGAGATGACCTCCTCGAGGCGGTGTGCCTCGTCGATGACCACCAGGTCGTGTGGGGGCAGCACCACGCCGCCGGCGGCGAGGTGGGTGCCGTACAGGTGGGTGTTGACGACGATGACGTCGGCCTCGGCCGCCCGCCGGCGTGCCGCCTCGGCGAAGCACGTCTCGCCCTTGGGGCACTTGGCCGCGCCCGGGCACTCGTCGGAGCCGACGCTGACCGCCTCCCAGACGGCGGGCCGCGGCTCGACGGGGAGCTCGGCACGGTCGCCGACCTCGGTGTCCTCGGCCCACCCCAGCACGGCGACGAGGCCGGGGTCGTCCTTGGTGACGTCGAGGCGGCCCTGCCGGTCGTCGAGCAGTTCGGCCACCCGCTGCCGGCACACGTAGTTGGACCGGCCCTTGAGGATGGCCCAGCGGAACCCGCCGACGTGCGACTCGAGGAAGGGCAGGTCCTTGCCGCCGAGCTGGTCCTGGAGCGCCTTGGTGGCGGTGGCCACGACCGTGCGGCCGTGGCTGCGGACGGCGGGTAGCAGATAGGCGAGCGTCTTTCCGGTGCCGGTTCCGGCCTGGACCACGACGTGGCGGCCGCTGCCGATGGCCGACTCGACCGCCTGGGCCATCGCGAGCTGGCCGTCGCGGACCTCGCCGCCGCCGGGGAGCTCGGCGACGACTCGGGCGAGCGCATCGGCCAGGGGCACGTCGTCGGGCATCCGGGCGACGGTAGCCGCCGGGGTCTGACACCCAAGCTCGTGCGGCTCGGTCCTCCTCAGTCGGCGAGGCGGTCGGTGACCGCGCCCGAGCGGTTCGCCTCGAGGGCAATGGCGCCGTCGACCCGGGGCGCACGGATCGGGATGGTCAGGGTGCCGTGGTCGTCCTCCCACCGGATCACGTTGACGACCGCGCCGTAGACCACGAGCCGGCCGAAGAAGGCCAGCCAGGCGAGGATGGCGACGACGATGCCGAGCGAGCCGTAGAGCGCCGACGAATTGGCGACCAGCCGCGGGATGAGGACCGAGCCGAGGACTTTGAGGACCTCGAAGCCGACGGCACACGCCAGAGCACCGGGCAGCAACGCCCGCCAGCCCACGGGCACGCGACCCAGGAGCACGAACGTCCACAGGAAGAGGCCGAGGTTGACCCCGAGGCCGACCACGATCGACAACGGCGCGAGGAACCCGGGCAGGAAGTTGAGGAGGATGCTCAGGGCGAACGAGGCGGTGAAGATCACCGCAGCGCCGAGCAGCCAGCCGACGGCCCGCAGCTTGTCCTTCACGCCCTTGCCGAACGTCTGCCACACGCGGTCGATCGCGCGCTGGACGGCGGCGACGACGGCGAGGCCCGAGTAGAGCAGGCCCAGGAAGCCCAGCACCGAGGCGGCCTCCTTCGAGTCCCGGGCATTCGACAGGGCCGTCTCCATGTCCTCGGCCGCGTTGCCGGTCAGCCCGAAGGCGTCGATGACGTCGCCGGCGAAGTTCGCGTTCCCTTCGGCGAGGAAGCCGGCGATGGCGATGCCGACCAGGATCAACGGGAAGAGCGAGAGGAAGGTCTGCAGGGCGATGCCGTTCGCGAGCGCGGTGCCGTTCACCTCGCCGAAGCGCTCCTGGATGCGGAGCAGGGTGCCGATGACGGGCAGGCCCGCGAGACGTTCCTTCACGCCACCCTTCTACCCGACTCGCAGCCGGGTCATCGTTCGCGACTCGGTGGGGGTGGACCGCGGCCGAGCTTCCCGCCGGCGGTAGCGTCGGATCCATGAGCCTGGAGGGCATCGACCCCGAGCGCATCCCGCGCCACATCGCCGCCGTGATGGACGGCAACGGTCGATGGGCGCAGCGCCGCGGGCTCAAGCGCACCGACGGTCACGGTGCGGGCGAGGAGGCGCTCCTCGATGCCACCTACGGCTGTCTCGATCTCGGTGTCGAGTGGTTCACCGTGTACGCCTTCTCCACCGAGAACTGGCGCCGCCCGCGCGACGAGGTCCGGTACCTCATGAACTTCAACGAGTCGCTGCTGCTGCGTCGCCGCGACGAGCTCCACGAGCAGGACGTGCGCATGCGCTTCGTCGGCCGGCGCGACTGGCGGGTCCCGAAGCGGGTGCTCAAGCGAATGGACGAGGCGCTCGAGCTGACGCAGCACAACAGGCGCATGACGCTCACCATCGCGTTCAACTACGGCGGCCGGGCCGAGATCGTCGACGCCGTGAAGCAGATCGTCGAGTCCGGTGTCAGCGCCGACAAGGTGACCGAGAAGCTCATCGCCAAGCATCTCTACGACCCCGAGATGCCCGACCCTGATCTCATGATCCGCACGTCGGGAGAGCACCGGATCTCGAACTACCTGCTCTGGCAGCTGGCGTACAGCGAGCTCGTCTTCCCCGAGGTGCTGTGGCCCGACTTCCGCCGCGAGCACCTCTTCGACGCGGTCCGCGAGTACCAGGACCGAGCCCGCCGCTTCGGCGGCCTCGACACAGAGTCAGAATCAGGGTGACCCGGTGAGCCGCCTCTATCGCGACGAGGGGGTGGTGCTGCGGACCTACAAGCTGGGCGAGGCCGACCGCATCGTGGTGTTGATCACCGCCGAGCACGGCAAGGTCCGGGCCGTGGCCAAGGGCGTCCGCAAGACCAAGTCGAAGTTCGGCGCCCGCCTCGAACCGCTCTCGTACGTGGCGTTGCAGCTCTACGAGGGCCGCAACCTCGACATCGTCACCCAGGCGGAGTCGATCGACCCGTTCCGCGCCCTGCGCGAGGACCTCGACAAGTACGTCGCCGCGTCCGGAGTGCTCGAGGTCATCGACCAGATCGCGATGGACGACGAGGTCGACGGCCGTCGGTTCAAGATGCTGGTCGGCGTCCTCCAGACGCTGGCGGCCAACGACAACCCGCTGGTGGTCCCGGCGTTCCACCTCAAGCTGCTGGCCCATGAGGGCTTCCGACCCGAGGTCGACCACTGCGTGGCCTGCGGTGCCGGCGACCCGCTCGTGGCCCTCGATCTGCTCGCCGGCGGGATGCTGTGCCAGTCGTGCCGTCAGGGGCGCGCCGTGTCGCCCGAGGCACTGCGCTTGTTGCGGGCCATCCTCGGTGGCGGCCTGGGCTCGGTGCTGGCCGAGCCGGCGTCGCCGGCGGTCAGCGAGGTCTCGGCGCTGGCCACCGAGGCGATGGAGCACCACCTCGAGCGTCGCCTCCGGATTCCCGGGCTGCTCGATCGCACCGATCTGTCGCGCCCGCCGCGCTGATGCCTTCCGCGGTCCGACGACGCCGACCGTCGGTTCAGGTGTCGATCGGCTTCCAGCGGTTGGCGACGGCGTCCCACTGGAGCCACGCCTGCTGGCTCGGGTCCCACTGGATGTAGGTGTTCCGGGCCTGGTCCCACTGCGGGGGTGGGGGAGCGGCCGCCTGGTTGAACTGCGGGAGTGCGCGCGTGGGAGGTTGCGTCGGCGCGCTGGGCGGCTGGATCGGCGGGGCATCGGCGCCCGGGGCGACGAAGCCGGTCGGGCCGGCGGTGGGGCTGGTGTCCGGGCCCGTCGAGATGTCCGAGGTCGGTGTGGTGGGTGG
>JBFJNI010000161.1:0-5967 GCA_041618235.1 Acidimicrobiales bacterium | reverse complement strand
TCCATCTGTGCAGCCCACCTGGCCGATCGGGCGAGCAGCCCGCGGCACGCTTGGCCTTGCTCCGAGCGGGGGTTGCCGAGCCGCCGGTGTCGCCACCGACGCTGGTGCGCTCTTACCGCACCGTTTCACCCTCACCTGTGCTCCTTCGACCCGGAGGTCTCCGCAGCCATCGGCGGTCTTCTCTCTGTTGCCCTGTACCGACAGGTCGCCCCGTCCTGGCTCTCGCCAGCGCTCTGCTCTGTGGAGCCCCGACCTTCCTCAGCCGCCAGCGAACTGACGACCGCGGTCACCGGTCCGACTCACCATCGCGGCGTCAGCATGCCACGGCACCGTCCCCGGGCGGCACCTGAGTGGTCGAAACCGCAGATCGTTCAATTGACGTGGACGTTGGCCGGCGACGTCGTCGTCGGGCGACTGGACGAGTAGCTGTACCCCGGTTCTGATCGAGCATCGTTCGCGGCATGGACGACCGGCCGGTGGCGTTGCATCGGTGGACCGCCCGCGACAAGAGAGCAGTTCGATGTCCTCGTCGACCGAAGTGACCGCCGTCGATGTCGCCGTGATCGGCCTCGGATCGGCCGGTGAGCGCCTCGCCACGAAGCTCGCCGAGACGGGCCGATCCGTGGTGGGCTTCGACCCTGGACGCATCGGCGGCGAGTGCCCGTTCACCGCCTGCATGCCCTCGAAGGTGCTGCTGCACCACGCAGCCTCACATCGCCCGGTCTGGGCCGTCGCCCGTGCGCATCGGGACGACGTCGTGAACGACCTCGACGACTCCGGGCACCACGGCGAGCTCGTGGACGCAGGGGTCGAGGTCGTTCGCGCCCGCGCAGCGATGGTCGAGGAGCACGTCGTCGAGGCGGACGGCCGACGATGGAGGGCCGACACCGTGGTGATCGCCACGGGGTCCGACCCGGTGATCCCGCCGATCGACGGGCTCGACGGCGATCGGGTCTGGACGAGCGACGACTTCATGACCGCGACCCAGCTCCCCGAGAGTCTCATCGTCGTCGGCGGTGGCGCCATCGGCTGCGAGTCGGCCGCGATCATGGCCGGGTTCGGCCGCCGCGTTGCACTCGTGGAGGCCGAGGATGCGCTGCTCGGGGGCAGCGTCGACCCCCTGGTGTCCGATCTGCTGGCCGAGCGGTTGCGCCGGTCGGGCGTCGATGTCCACGTTGGGTCCTCGGTCGGGAAGGTGACCCACGGAGACGACGATCTGGTCCGGCTCGGCGACGGCACGGAGCTCAGCGGCGCGAGACTCCTCCTCGCCACCGGGCAGTCGCCCAACTGGTCCGGGATCGGGCTCGAATCGGTCGGGGTGGGCGATCGACCCGAGGTGGACGGCGAGCAACGGGTGGACGGTCGGGCCTGGCTGCGCGCCATCGGCGACGTCGACGGCCGCGCTCCGTGGACCCACGGCGCCAACCACGAGGCCGATCGGCTCGTCGAACTGCTCACTGGTCAGCAGGACGTGCGAGCCGACGTCTCGGGAATGCCCAACTGCGTCTTCACGGACCCTCCCGTCGGATCCGTCGGGTCGACCGCGCAGGCGGCTCGAGACGCCGGACTCTCCGTCGTCACCGGCACCGCTCGGTACTCCGATGTTGCCCGCTACAGCACGGACCGCCTGTTCGATGGGGCCGTCGTGGTCGTCGCAGAATCCGGCAGCGGCCGCATCGTCGGTTGCTCCGGCATCGGGGCCCACTTCGACGACGTCGTGTCGGTGGTCACCGCGCTCATGGTCGGCGGAGTGACCGTGGGGGAGGCCGCTCGAATGGTGATTCCGTTTCCCACCATGGCGCAGATCCTCACGCCGGCGTTCGCAGCCGCGGCCCACTAGGGACTGGGAGCTTCCTTCGGGAACTCCTCAAGTCGGCGCCGATGTCTGCCGATCACGCAATGGTATGACGCCCCACCGCACGCGACGCTCTGAGCGCGGCGCGTCCATCCTCGAGCTCGCGGTCATCACTCCGGTGATGGTGCTGATCGTGATGGGCGTGCTCGACATGGCACGCGGCTACAAGATGCAGATCGAGCTGTCGAACGCAGCTCGCGAGGGTGCGGCCTATGCCCAGTTCTATCCGAACGACGTGTACTGCGCGAGCCGGGACGACATCACCGAGCGGGTCCAGGACGAACGCGACGGCATCGTGGTGACCAATGCCTTCACGGTGAAGGTGTTCCGGGCCGATGCGGGCGGCAACCTGAACATCGAGGTCACCGGGTGCGGCGGCACCGCGGTCAAGGCCGGCGATCGGGTGCGGGTCGAGGTGAGCGGCATCTTCGACGTCTTCACGCCGTTGATCGAACGCATCTCCGGTCCGGTCATCTACGTCAAGCGCTCGGCCGTGGTGGTGGTGCAGCAGTGAGGCGTCGTCAACGCTCCGAGCGCGGGGTCACGATCGTCGAGGCGGCGTTCGCGATGCCGATCCTGTTCCTGTTCATCGCGGGCCTCGTCGACATCGGCATGTGGGTCTACAGCGCGAACCAGGCGGCGAACGCCGCTCGGGACGGGGCACGCCAGGGGATCCTCGACTTCGAGACAGCCGACGTGGTCGGGAGCAGCGATTTCAACAGCATCGTCGCCGTCATGCAGGAGCACCTGCCCAGGCACACCTTCGCGCCAGGCGATGTGGTGCCCGAGTGCATCGATCCGGACGGCAACGTGATCTCCTGCGCCACCGCGCGCGTCGACAAGGACCGTCTCCGTGTGACCACCACGTGGAACTGGAACCTGGTCACGCCGATCGCCAAGCGAGTGATGGGGTCGAGCACGGGAAGGGTCGACGGCACGGCCACGATGGCGATCGTGGGTCGTCCGCTGCCGGGCTCGGGCCCACCGCCGTCGACGACGACCACCACGAGCCCGTCGACCACGACGACCGCGCCCGGCCCCACGACGTCGACGTCGTCCACGGTCCCACCGACCACCACGACGACCACGCCCTGCACGGTGACGAACCTGACCGTCTCGCCCGTGCGGTCGAGGCCGAACGGGCAGCTCCAGGACAACGTCACCATCAGCTTCAACCGGAACACCGTGCCGGCCTGCGGCACGATCACCGTGCAGATCCAGGCGCCCAGGGGCGGTTCGGCGAGCAAGATCTGCGGCTGTGGGACAGGCCCGACGTTCTCGTGGGTCTACGGCAAGAGCGCCAACAGCTTCTGGACGCCGTCGACTCCGACCTACCCCTACGGCTACGTCCGTGTGTTCAACGGCTCGTCCGTGATCGCCGAGCTTGCATTCACCGTCACCTGAGGAACGTACCCATGGCCCGAATCCCCCGACTCCGCCGTCCTCGGACCGACGAGCGCGGCGCCACGATCGTCGTCTTCGCCGTCGCCCTCACCGGCATGCTGGCCGTGAGCGCGCTCGTGATGGGCGGCAGCCTCGGCTACAGCGCGGTGCGTACTGCCCAGAACGGGGCCGATGCGGGCGCGCTGGCCGGCGCCTCGACGCTCCGCCAGGTCAAGCTCGGCACCAAGCCGCCGACCGCGGTGCTGGGCACGGTGATCACCGTCGCGCAGAACAACGGCGCCAACTCGGGCGACATCGCGTGCGACATCGTGAAGGCGAATTACGCCATCAGCAACTCGAGCAGCGATGTGATCGGCCCGTGCAACGGGACCAATGAGCTGAACGCCGCCGCTGCGGGTGTTCGCGTGCGCACCCACGCGACCCGGCCCGTGCCGTTCAGCGCGTTCGTCAACTCCAGCACGATCACCGGCGATGCGGTGGCGGCAGCGACGGTCCAGCCCGTCAGGTCGGGCAAGTCGCCGTTCATGGTGTGCGCGTCGTTGACTGCCACCGGACATCCGGCGCCCGTCCTGAACACGAGCACGACCGACCCGTCCGGCTACACGGTGAACAGCGGCGCGATCGGCCTGCAGTACGTCCTGCACGGCAATGCCATGAAGGATGGAGGACGTCAGTGTGGCGGCACTTCGAGCTCTTGGCGTGGGTTCGTGTCGTTCAGCGGCAGCTTCCCTGTGCCCTCCGCAGATCCGAACAGCGACGCCGACTGGTGGGAGGTCAAGACCGGCAACGCCAACGGGCACCTCGAACGCGTGCTGGCGGGCGACGGCGCATGTGAGGGAGACGTCGAGAGCTTCGTCGGGTGTCGCCTCGCCATTCCGTTGTGCCCGAAGAGCAACAACGACTCGGGCCTGAGCCTCAAGCTGTTCTGCGTGAAGATGGGCGCCTTCGAGATCACGTACAACCAGCACTCCACGGGCACCCCCCCGTGCAACGGAGGTCAGACCTCGAGTGGCCTCGTCTGCGGCAAGTTCCTCGGCGCCGCCACCGTCACCGGTGGCCGCGGCGGCGCCGACACCGCCGACAACAACTCGGTGGTCGTGATCAAGCTCGTCCAGTAGCAGCCCTGCCACCGCGGCACGAGCGTGACCGGAACGAGAAGAACCACCCCGCCGGAGCGGGGTGGTTCTGTCGTCGAGGACCCGTCTGCTGGGACCCGGGCCCTCGAGGTTCCCGCCGAAGCGGGAGCTGGGGAGCTCAGCCGGTGATGACCGCGCCCTCGGGGAGCGGGTTCTCCGACTTGTAGAAGGCACTCGGGAACACCGTGGCGGTGTCGAATGCGGCGACCTGGCCGAGGATCGTCGCGTGGCGACTCTCGACGCCACCGATCGTCATGATCGTAGAACGCAGCTGCGGGGTGCTCAGGGCGGTGGCCGCGAACACGTACGTCTGGGCCGCGGCCGTCTCGAGGTCGAAGGCGAGCTTGATGACGTCGCCTTCGGATGCGGCGGCCGCCAGCGCCGGGTCGACCAGCGCCGACTTCACGACGGCGTTCGTGTCGGTGAACGGCGTTGCACCGGCACCCTCGACCGTGGCGATCAGCGCGTCGCGGTGGGCCACGTGGTGCGACTGGAACAGCACCGCCGCCTCGGCCACGGCGGCCGTCTCGACGAGACCGGAGTCGATGCCCGCCTGGTAGGTGTCGATGGCCAGGACCTCGAGCGAGATCGCCGTGTTGGCGAGCACGATGTCCATGTTGGCGCCGTCGTCCTCGCCGTCGCCCGAGCCGGGACCGACGCCGGTCGCGGTGTCGTCGTCGTCGCCGCAGGCGGCGAGGAGCGCCGCGCCGGCGATGGTGGCGCCACCGATCTTGAAGAACTGCCGGCGTCCGGGGACGCCGAGCATCTGGGCCTTCTCGGCGGTCGACATCTCGACGTCGCCGCTGAAGACCCGCTCGAGCACCTCGCGCCACTTGGGCATGACTGCGGTGTTCTGCGCTTCCACCTCACGGAGCTGGCGGCGGAACTCGTCACGATTGAAATCCACGTGTCTGTTTCCTCTCTACGGATCTGGTCGCTCAGGCGACCGGGAAGTCGGCCGGGTTGAGGCCGTCGGCGATGTCGGACGACTCGAAGGCGCCGAAGGGGAACCAGGCGTCGGGACCCTCGCCCAGGGCGAGGCTCAGCGCGGCTGCGTGGGCCGACTCGACGGGGAGGATGGTGGCCGTTCCGGCTGCCGCAGCGGGCAGGGTGAGTGCCGTCAGGGCGAACGCATAGGTGGCCACGGCCTGGTTCTCGACGTCCTTGGCGAACGCCAGCACACCCGCCTGGTCGGTCAGCCCCTGGATGGTCGGGGTGAGGGCTTCCAGGAGGGCCGCATTCGGCTCGCCGGTGGCGGCGTCGCCGGCGAGGGCGGCGAAGGCTGCGGCATGCTCGGTGTGGTGGCCGAGGAACAGCTCGGCGACCGGGAGGACCTCGGCCGAGAGCAGCGGGGCGCCGGCCTTGTAGGCCTCGACCGCGGCGAGCTCGACCGACTCGGCGAAGACGGCGATGTCCACGTCGGTCAACTCCTGCGCACCAGCGGCGGGCAGGAGGCTCTGGATCGGCACGATGGCCGAACCGACGCTGAGGGCGGCACCGCCGACGGCGGCCTTCTTGAGGAAGGCGCGACGGCCGGCCTTGAACTGGTCACCGAAGTGGAGTTCGCCGACC
>JBFJNI010000160.1:0-6138 GCA_041618235.1 Acidimicrobiales bacterium | reverse complement strand
GCCGGCCGACGTCCTCGGCGAGACCGACCGGGGTCGGATCAGCATGGGCGCCCGGGCCGACCTCGTGATCCTCGGCGCCGACGATCTGCACGTCCGCCGCACGATCGTCGGCGGCGTCTCGGTCCACGAGGCCTGACCATCTCCGTGGACCAGATCGCGTCCGACTGATGGGTCGTTCGCGAGGGGTCCGCCGGTAGGTTCCTCGGCATGGACATCGTTGCCGCGCTCTTCTTCGAGGACCTCGACACCAAGCAGGACGCCGCCGGAGGGCCGACCAAGATCGACCTCGGTGGCGTCCACTTCTCGGCGGCCGCTCCGCAGGCTCCGCCGGTGACGATGGCGCCTCACATGGTCGTGCTGGTGCGGTGCGCGCCCGACGAGAAGGGCACCGGAGCGCTCGAGGTCCGCTTCCTCCGCGGCGACGAGCAGATCGCCCGGAACGCCCAGCCGCTGCAGGTCGAGCCGGGCAAGTTCGCCTACCGCCTGGTCCGAGCCGAGCTGCCCTTCGACGACTACGACACCATCGAGGCCCATGTGCGCATCGACGCCGGCCCCGTGACGGTCGTGCCCTACACGCTGGTCCCCGGCGTCGGCTGAGCCGTGCCCTTCGCCGCGGCCCTCTCCGAGCACCCCGTCGCGGCCGACGCGGTCGGCGAGGTACTGGGCGCCATCGTCGAGCGCGGCGGGGTCGAACCCGATCTGGTCGTCGTGTTCGCCAGCGCCTCGCATGTCGAGTTCCTGGGTGAGATCTCGTCGGCGATCCGCACCGTGCTGCGCCCCGGCGTGCTCGTCGGCTCGTCCGCCAGCGCCGTCATCGGTGGCCGACAGGAGGTCGAGGACGTCCCCGCGCTCTCGGTGTGGGCGGCGTGGACCAGTCCGGTCCGACCCGTGCGACTCACGACGCGCCCGATCGACGAGCGGTCGATGTTCATCGACGGCGTGCCCCAGGACCTCGCCGAGGGCGACACGCTCCTGCTGCTCGCCGACCCGTTCTCGTTCCCCGCCGACGGCCTCGTCGACCAGCTCGCTGAGGTCCGTCGCGACGTCAACGTGGTCGGAGGCCTGGCATCGGGCGCGAACACGCCAGGTGGCAACGCACTCGTCCTGGACGGCGACGTGCACCGCGACGGCGCCGTCGGCGTCGTGATCCCGCGCGACCAGCTCGTCGGACCCGTGGTCAGCCAGGGGTGTCGTCCGGTCGGCGAACCGATGGTGGTCACCGGCTCCGATCGAAACTTCCTGCTCGAGCTGGCCGGGAAGCCGGCGCTCGAGCGGCTCACCGATCTCACCACCGAGCTCCCGCCCGACGAACGCGTGCTCCTCAGCCGAGGCGTCCACCTCGGGGTGGTCATCGACGAGGCCCGCGAGACCTTCGGACGCGGCGACTTCCTCGTCCGGGCCGTGTTGGGCGCCGATCGGTCCAAGGGCGTCCTCGCCGTCGGCGACGAGGTCCCGGTTGGCACCACCGTGCAGTTCCACGTGCGCGACGCCGATTCAGCCGCCGTGGACCTCCACGACCTCCTCGCCGGCGTCCGGGGCGACGGTGCACTGGTCTTCACCTGCACCGGTCGGGGGTCGCACCTCTTCGGGGTCGGCGACCACGACGCCACGGCCGTCGTCGACCACCTCGGCACCGACGCCGTGGCGGGGATGTTCTGCGCCGGCGAGCTCGGCCCGGTCGGCGGGCGGAGCTTCCTCCACAGCTTCACCGCCTCGGTCCTGGTCTTCGCCGAGCCCTAGCCGCAGCGGCCCGGAGGGGGCCGCCGGCACGGCCGCGGCGGAGCCTCAGGCCCTGGGCAACTCACGGTCTAGTGTTGATCCTTCGGCGTCCGAGGTGGGCGTCGAGATCGTCCCCGAGGAGAAGAACTGTGACCGACCCGGATCTGGAGCAACGGGCCATCGACGTGATCCGGGGACTGGCCATGGATGCGCCCCACAAGGCCAACAGTGGCCACCAGGGAACCGCGATGGCGCTCGCTCCCCTGGCGCACGTGCTCTGGACGCGGATCATGGACTTCGATGCCGCCGACCCCGACTGGCCCGACCGTGACCGGTTCATCCTCTCGGCCGGCCACGCCAGCATCCTGCAGTACTCGATGCTGCACCTCACCGGCTTCGGGCTCACGCTCGACGATCTCGAGGACTTCCGCCAGTGGGGCTCGCGCACCCCTGGCCACCCCGAGCACGGACACACGCGCGGCATCGAGGTCACGACCGGTCCGCTCGGCCAGGGCTTCGCCAACGCCGTCGGCATGGCGATGGCCGAACGGTGGCTGGCCGCTCGTTTCGGCGACGACCTCTTCGATCACCACACCTACGTCATCGCCGGCGACGGCGACCTCCAGGAGGGCGTGAGCCACGAGGCCGCGTCGCTTGCGGGTCATCAGAAGCTGGGCAAGCTCGTCGTGATCTACGACGACAACCACGTCTCGATCGACGGCGTCACCGAGCTGTCGCTGTCCGACGACGCCGCCCTGCGGTTCCGCGGCTACGGCTGGCACGTCGAGGATGTCGGCGAGATCGCCAACGACCTCGATGCGCTCGAGGCCGCCATCCTGCGCGCCAAGGCCGTCACCGACGCTCCGTCGATGATCGTGCTCCGGAGCCACATCGGCTACCCGTCGCCGACGCTCACCGATTCGCCCAAGGCCCACGGCCTCGCGTTCGACGACGACAGCATCCGCGCCACCAAGGAAGCCATGGGGCTCCCCGACCAGGCGTTCCACGTGCCCGACGAGGTCGTGGCGTACTACCGCGCCGCGGGCGAGCGGGGCCGCGCCGACCGCGAAGCGTGGGAGAAGCGTCTGGCCGCCTTCGGCGGCGACCGTGCCGCGCTCGACTGCTGCCTCGACGCCGAGGGGATGCCCGGCTGGGAGGACGCCCTCCCGTCCTTCGAGGTCGGTTCGAAGCTGGCCACGCGCCAGGCATCGGGCAAGGTCCTCCAGGCGCTCATCGACCACGTCCCGGGGCTGCTCGGCGGCGGCGCCGACCTCACGGGCAACACCGGCACCCAGATCGACGGCGCCGGGGTCCTGAGCCCCGAGGAACCCGGTGGGCGCCAGGTCTACTTCGGTGTCCGCGAGCACGGAATGGCCGCCGTGATGACCGGCATGGCGCTGCACGGCGGCATCCTCCCCGTCGGCGGCACGTTCCTGGTGTTCTCCGACTACGCCCGTGGTGCCATCCGGCTGGCGGCGCTCTCCGGAGCGAAGGTCATCTACTCGTTCACCCACGACTCGGTCGGCGTCGGCGAGGACGGCCCCACGCACCAGCCGGTCGAGCACGTCACCGCCCTGCGTGTCATCCCCGATCTGCGGGTGATCCGGCCGGCCGACGCCAACGAGACCGCGGCGGCCTGGAAGATCGCCGTCGGCTCCGACGGCCCCACGGCCCTGATCCTGTCCCGCCAGGGCCTGCCCACGCTCGACGGCACCTCGGCCGCCGGTGTCGCCAAGGGCGGCTACGTCCTCGTCGATGCCGACGACCCCGCCGTCGTCCTCGTGTCGACCGGCTCCGAGGTCCACGTGTGCGTCGACGCTGCCGCCACCCTCACCGCTGAAGGAATCCCGACCCGCGTGGTCTCACTGCCTTCCTGGGACCTGTTCGAGGCCCAGGACCCCTCGTACCGGGCCGGCGTGCTCCCCGACGGGATCCCGACCCTCGCCGTCGAGGCCGGTACCAGCATCGGCTGGGACCGCTACGCCGACGAGACGGTCGGCATCGACCGCTTCGGCGCCTCCGCACCCGGCGACGTCGTGCTCGAGAAGCTCGGCTTCACCGCCACCAACGTCGCTGACCGAGCCCGCACCCTCCTCGGAAGGAGCTAGATCAATGGGACGCCTCCACGATCTCCACGCCGCGGGCCAGTCGCCCTGGCTCGACAACCTCCGTCGGGGCTATCTGCGCTCCGGTGAGCTCCAGGCCTACGTCGATCGCGGCGTCCGCGGCATCACCTCGAATCCGTCGATCTTCCAGAAGGCCATCGCCGACAGCGACGACTACGACGAGCAGTTCGGCCAGCTGCTCGCCGCCGGCAGCTCGGTCGAGGACGCCTACTGGACCATGGTGACCGACGACATCTCCGAGGCCCTCTCGGTCCTGGCCCCGGTGCATGCCGACGGCGGCATCGACGGCTACGTCTCGGTCGAGGTCGATCCCGGTCTCGCCCGCGACACCGACGGCACCATCGCATCCGCCCGCGAGCTCCACCAGCGCATCGATGCTCCCAACCTGTTCGTCAAGATCCCGGCCACCGCCGAGGGCGTGCCCGCCATCGAGCAGATGATCAGCGAGGGCCGCAGCATCAACGTCACGTTGATCTTCAGCGTCGACCGGTACGCCGAGGTGATGGAGGCCTACCTCACGGGCCTCGAACGCTTCGCCGCCGCGGGGAACGACGATCTGTCGGCCGTGCGCAGCGTGGCCTCGTTCTTCATCTCCCGCGTCGACACCGAGGTCGACAACCGGCTCGACGCCGTCGGCACGCCCGAGGCCGAGGGCCTCAAGGGCAACGCCGCCGTCGCCCAGGCCCAGGTCGCCTACCAGCGCTTCCTGGACACGTTCTCCGGACCACGTTGGGAGGCCTTGGCCGCGAAGGGCGCCGAGGTCCAGCGACCGCTGTGGGCCTCGACCTCCACCAAGAACCCCGCGTACCCCGACACGCTCTACGTCGACGAGCTGATCGGCCCGAACTCGGTGAACACGATGCCCGAGGCCACGATCGACGCCTTCGAAGCACGGGGCACGGTCGCTCGCACGGTGGACGCCGACATCGCCGGCGCTCGTCGGGTCCTCGACGCCGTCACCGAGGCCGGGGTCGATCTCGACGACGTCGCTCGGGTGCTCGAGGTCGAGGGCGTCGCCGCGTTCGAGAAGTCGTTCGACGAGCTGCTCGACACGTTGCGAACCAAGGCCGGCTGAACGCGTGCACGGTGACGTCCGGATCGTCGACGACGTGGCCCCGGCGTTCTGCGAGGCCGTCATCGGCGCATGGCACGACCGCGGTGCACGCGGCTTCACCATCGCGCTCTCGGGCGGCGAGACGGCTCGGCGGTGCTACGAGACACTGGCCGATCGGCCGGACTCACCCATCGACTGGATGTCCACCGAGGTCTACTGGGGCGACGAGCGGTGCGTTCCGCTCGACGATCCCGCCTCGAACTACCGCTTGGGCGCCGACGCACTGCTGTCCCACGTGGGCGGGGTCCATGCCCTGTTCCCGATGCGCTGCGACGAAGGCGACGACGCCTACCACCTGCTCATCTCGATGCTGGGGTCCATCGACGTCGTGCACCTCGGCCTCGGCGTCGACGGGCACACGGCCAGCCTGTTCCCGGGTTCCCCGGCGCTGAACGCCGACCCGGGGCGCTTCGTCGTCTCGAACGAGGACCCGACCGGCCGCAATCCGCACCGTCGCATGACCCTCACGTACGCGGGCATCGCGAAGGCTCGCACCGTCGTGGTCACCGTGAGCGGTGAGGAGAAGCGCGAGGCGTTCACCGCGATACGCGACGGCGCCGACCTGCCGGCCGCCCACATCAGGGCCGACCGGGTGATCTGGCTCGTCGACCGGGCCGCCGCCGGCGGGTGAGCCGAGCCGCGCCGTGAACGTCATCCGACGGGCGAAGCCGTAGCCTGATCGATCATGGAGGAAACGGAGACCGGCGTCGATGCGCCCGTGGTCGGCGCGGTCGAGGACGCGGCCGCGCTCCGCAGGGTCGCCCGAGATGTCCGGATGCGTCTGCTGGTGCGCCTCTCGGCCATCCACCTCGCCGGCGGGTTCCTGGTCTTCAGCTACATCCAGCAGCTCTATCCCGCATCCGAGGCGTTCCGGACGCCGTGGCTCAACGACTTCGCCCTCCTCGTCATCACCGAAGCCGCACTCGCGCCGGTCGCGTGGCTCTGGGTCGCATGGCACTTCGGTCGCACCTGCCGATGGGCGCTCGAGGGGCGAGCCCCCTCGCCGCTCGAACGCCGGATGCTCCTGGGCGAGCCCTGGCGCATGGCGGCCCGCCCCTTCGCGCTCTGGGTGCTCGCCACCGTGGTCATCGGCACCGGCGTCGCCTACCGCGGCACCTACTCGACGGCCCAGATCCTCGATCTGGCCCAGATCATGCTCATCGGCGGCGTCGCCGTGTG
>JBFJNI010000159.1:0-6370 GCA_041618235.1 Acidimicrobiales bacterium | reverse complement strand
TGCCGGTGCCGAAGTAGCCGGCGAAGATGTCGCCGTGAGCGCCGCGCCCGGCGAGGTCGGTGTCGACCCGGACCCGGGCGTAGTCCCCGCCGAACGCCGCCGTGGACGAGCGCAGCGTGCCGCCCTGGTCGACGATGGACGCGATGCGGGCGATCTGCCACGACGTGTCGCCGAGCACCTGGATGGTGGCGTGGCGGAGGACGGCGTCGCGATCGGCGACCAGCTCGGTGATCGGCAGTGCGAGCGTGCGACAGCCGTCGGCGCTGGCGAAGACCTCGACGACGGTGGCCTGGCTGCCCTGCCCCGCGTGGACGACGAGTCGAGGGAACGTCACGACGTCGGCCGTCTCGAAGCGATGGATCACCACGACCCGGCCGCCGTCGGTGCCGGCGGGCACGGTGATCTCGATCGGCGTGCAGAAGGCATCGTGCAGTGCGGTGAGCGGATCGTCGGTGGTACCGATGGCCCGGCCGAGGGTGTCGGGTTCGAGATCTGCCGGCGCGTTGACGCTGACCTCGGCCCCGTCGCGACGGCGGGTGTCGACGACGTGGCCGTCGACGGTGAGGATCACGGTGTCGGCCGGGTCGGCCAGGGCGGCGAGCTCGTCGGAGGCGAGGCGAGACGCGGGTGCGACGACCGGCGCGGGCGCCCACGTGGAGAGGTCGAGCTCACCGATGCGGCTGTAGCGCCAGACCTCTTCCTCGGCCGTGGGCAGTTCGGCGGCGGCGAAGCGCTCGGCCGCGGCACGGCGGCGGGCCACCAACCAGTCAGGGCCCGGGAGCGCGCCGGCGGCGTCGATCGAGAAGTCGGTCGTCATCGTGGGGCAGCGTCCTCAGCCTGCTCGCGAAACGGAGGCCACGTCGGCCCCCGAAGAACGCTCATCCTACCGAGCAGGTCTCGGGATTCCCCAACGACGGATCGGCGTCTTCGACGGGCCGAACGATCGCCTTCAGACGTCCTTGCGACCCTTGCGGTCCTTGCGATCCTTGCGGTCGCGCCGCGAAAACATGCGCTTCCACCTCGGGGTGGCGGCCCGCAACCGCTCGGCCTCGACCTCGGCGAACAGGCCCGGGCCGGCCGCGTTCACGATGTCCTCGGCGGCGTCGAGCAGCGCAGCGATGGAACCGTCGTCGTCGTGGAGGCTCGACGGTTCGTCGGGCGTCTCCGGTGTGACCAACGTGCCGTGCTGCCAGTTCACGTCGACCAGGCGTCGGGTGTACTTCGGGCAGTCGGCCGGACAGCGCCATGGCGCCTCGGGAGCGAGGTCGAGGTCGCACTTCCGAACGGTGTCGCCGTTGGGGTACGAGCGTGATTCGAAGTACTTGCAGTCCTGCCGCATCGGCATGGGCCAAGTGTGCCAAACGCCTCTCGGAATCCTCGGGCACCGACGGCCACATTCGGACAAACTGTCCCGATGGCCGGGCACCACTTCACCATCAGCGCGCACGACCCGTCGCTGGACACCGACGAGGAGATCGCCGAGCGCGTCGCCTTCGGCAACGTCGTCAGCCGGGAGATCTTCCCCGAAGACCCGCCCACCGTCCTGGCCACGGCCATCGCGGCTGAACACTCCATGCCGGCCCGGCTCCGGCGCTGGACGTTCCGTGCCCGAGATGCCTCGGGCACGATCATCGCCAGCGGAGGCACGCGGATCGATCCCGAACACGACGACAACCCCGACATCCTCCAGGTGAACGTGCACGTCCACCCGGACCATCGCCGGCACGGCGTCGGTGCCGCACTGCTGGCAGAGCTCGTGGCCCTGGCCGAGCGCGAGGGCCGGACACGACTGTTGACGTCGACCTACGAAGCCATCCCCGGCGGGGAAGCGATGGCGCTCGCCGTCGGGGCCGAGGCCAAGCTGCGCGAGCACGTCAACCACCTGCCGGTCGACGCCGTCGATCGCCGGCTCATGGAGCGCTGGGTGGCCGAGGGCCCGACGCGAGCACCAGGCTACGAGCTCGTCGCGTTCGACGGCGCCACCCCCGACGAGCTCCTCGAGGGCGTCGTCTCCCAGGTGCTGGTGCTCAACACCGCTCCGCGCGACGACCTCGAGATGAACGACTTCACCCTCACCCCCGAGATGGTCCGCGAACACGACCAGCAGACACTGGCCGCGGGCAACGAGCAGTGGACGTTGCTGGCCCGCCACGTCGAGTCCGGCGCGTACGCCGGCATGCACGACATGACCTGGCACCCCGACAACCCCGAAGTGGCCTGGGTCGGGCTCACCGGCGTCGATCCTGCGCATCGCGGACACGCACTCGGCAAGTGGCTCAAGGCGACCATGACCCTGCGCGTGCTCGACGAGCGTCCGCAGGTCACCGACATCCGCACCGGCAACGCCGACTCGAACGAGGCGATGCTCGGCATCAACCGCGAGATGGGCTATCGACCGCTGGTCGGCGCCACCGCCTGGGAGCTGCCCGTGGCGACCGCCCGCGCCTGGCTGGCGGCGAAGGGGGTGACGGCTGGGGCAGGATCGCCGGTGTGACCACCTCCGATCCCCACGCGGCCGCCATCCAGATCATCCGCGACGTCGACGGCATCGCCCACGTCCGCGCCGGCGACCTGCTCGGCGCGTTCGAGGGCCAGGCGTACGCGGCCGCCGAGGACCGGCTGTGGCAGATGGAGCTCGACCGCCGGAAGGCGGCCGGCCGCCTCGCCGAGGTCGTCGGTCCGACCGGCGTCGCCAGCGACGCCTTTCACCGCCGGTGCGGCATCGCCGCCGCCGCTCGAGCCGACCTCGCCGGGCTCACCGACGAGACCCGAGCCGTCCTCGACGCCTACGCCGCCGGCGTCAACCGCTTCTTGGCCACCGACCCCGACCTCCCACCCGAGTTCGGCCTGCTCGACCACGAACCCGAGCCCTGGGAGCCGTGGCACTCGATCGCCGTGTTCAAGGTGCGCCACCTCGCCATGGGGACCTACGAGACCAAGGTCTGGCGGTCCGGTCTCGTCCGCCACCTCGGCCCCGACCGGGCGGCCCGCCTGTGGCCGTCGATCCCCGAGCTGGTCATCGACCCCGGCGACGACGCCGTGCAGGTGGCGATCGACGTGGCCGGCGCCATGGCCGGCGCCGAGACGGCCATCGGCACCGTGGGATCCGTGCTTCCCACCGAAGAGCTCGCGTCGAACAACCTCGTGATCAGCGGCGACCGCACCGCGACCGGTCGACCCATCGTCGCCGGCGACCCCCACCGGGCCATCGACCTGCCCAACGTCTACTGGCAGAACCAGATCACCTGCCCCGAGCTCGACGTCGTCGGGCTCTCGTTCCCCGGCGTGCCCGGCTTCCCGCACTTCGGCCACAACGCCGACGTGGCCTGGTGCATCACCCACGGCATGGCCGACGACCAGGACGTCTTCGTCGAGCGCCTCCGCACCTCCGGCGATGGCGTCGAGGTCCGTCGGGCCGGCTCCTGGGAGCCGGCGGCCGAGCGCGGCGAGACCATCGCCGTCGCCGGCGCCGACCCGGTGGAGATCCGCTGCATCACGACGTCGCACGGCCCGGTGGTCGCCGGAGACGACCGAGCCGGGGATGCGTGGGTCGGCCTCGCCCTGCGCTGGACTGCGCTCGCCGCGGCCGACACCACCTACGACGCCCTGGTCCCCATGCTGCGGGCCCGGTCGATCGGCGACCTCGACACGGCATTCGTGCCGTGGGTCGTCCCGGTCAACAACGTCCTCATGGCCGACACCGCGGGCGTCATCGCCTACCGGATGCGGGGACGGCTGGCGACGCGCCAGCGTGACAACGGCTGGACCGCGGTGCCGGGAGACGACGCATCACACGGCTGGACCGAGTTCGTGGCCGACGCCGACCTCCCCCGCTGGCGCGACCCCGACAGCGGCTTCCTGGTGACGGCGAACAACCGCATCCAGGAGGGCGGGCCCTACGTCTCCCACGACTGGGCCCACCCGGCCCGGGCCATGCGGCTCACCGAGCGGCTGGCGGCGAGCGGCGACTGGGACATCGAGTCCGTGGCCACGTTGTTGGGCGACACCCACTCGAGGGTCGCGGCGGCCTTCGCCGCCCGGATCCTCGCCACCGACCCGACCCACGCGCTCGACGCCCGCGCCCAGGCACTGCTGGTCGACTGGGACCACCACATGGACGCCGACTCCCCCGCCGCCGCCGTCTACGGCACCGTGCGCGGCGAGCTGGTCCGCATCCTGTGCCACGAGCTCGGCCTGGTCGACGATCGTCTCCCGGGCGTCGCCGGTCCGACGCTCCACCAGACACTGCGGTTCGTGAACGCCCGGCTCGCGTTCTGGATCGACGACCCGACGCTCGTGCCCGATGCCGCCGTGCGCACGGCGCTGCGCTTCGCGGTCCGACACCTCCAGCTGACGCAGGGCGCAGACCCGGTCGCCTGGCGCTGGGGCACCGCCCACACCGCCGAGTTCGTCCACCCGCTGGCTGCACTGCGCCCCGATCTCGCCGGCGACCTCTCCCTGCCCGATGCCGTCGAGCTGGGCGGCGACAACGAGTGCGTGTGGGCCACCTCGGTCAGCCCGCCCTCCACGCGGGCGTGCAACGGACCCGTCGCCCGCTACGTGTTCGACGTCGGCGACTGGGATCGCTCGGTCTGGATCGTGCCCCACGGCGTCTCCGGCGATCCCCGCTCCGACCACCACGTCGACCAGCTCGACGACTGGTCTGCCGTCCGGACGCGCCCCATGCGCTGGTCGGCCGACGCGGTCGATGCCGCCACGAAGTCGACGGTGACCCTCACCTGAACGCCCGCAACGCGAACCATCAGGGCGCGAGACTCTCGACGTGACCTACTCCATCTGTGCCCGCTGCCCCATCACCGGCCGGCTCGGGGTCGCGGTGCAGTCGCACTACTTCTCGGTCGGCTCGGTCGTCACCTGGGTCGAGGCCGGCGTCGGTGCCGTCGCGACCCAGTCGATGGCCGAGGTCGCCCACGGCCCCAACGGCCTCGCCCGCCTCGGTGCGGGCGAGACGCCGTCCGACGCGCTGGCGGCACTGATCGCGGCCGACCCGGGCGGCGCGCTCCGCCAAGTCGGCATCGTCGACGCCCACGGTGGCGCCGCCGCCCACACCGGCGAGCGATGCATCGCCGAGGCCGGCCACGTGGTCGGCGACGGGTTCACCACCCAGGCCAACATGATGGCCGACCCGGGCGTGCCCGAGGCCATGGCCGACGCCTTCGCCACCAGCCGCGGCGACCTCTGGATCCGCCTGCTGGGCGCGCTCGACGCCGCCGAGGCGCTCGGCGGCGACATCCGCGGGAGGCAGTCGGCCGCGCTGCTGGTCTCGACGCCCGAACCCGCCGATCGCCCCGGCGCCGGCCACGAGCTCGAGGTGCGGGTCGACGACCACGCCGACCCACTCGGTGAGCTGCGCCGGCTGGCGACGCTGGGGATGGCCTACCGGTCCATCGACCGGGCCGAGCACCACCTGGCGCTGGGCGAGATCGACGCGGCCGCCGCGATCTACGACGAGGTCCTCGAGACGCATCCCCACCACGTCGAGTTCGTGTTCTGGGCCGGCGTCGCCTTCGCCGCCGCCGGCGACGTCGACCGCGGCCGATCCCTCATGGACTCGGCGCTGGCCGGCGAGAACGGTGACCGCTGGCGGGAGCTGCTCCGCCGCCTGCCGGCGACGGAGCTGTACGACGCTTCGGTCGTCGACGAGCTGCTCCGCTAACCGACGGAGCCTTCCATCTGGAGCTCGATGAGGCGCGACCACTCGACCGCGTACTCCATGGGGAGCGTACGGGTGACGGGCTCGATGAACCCGTTGACGATCATGCCCATGGCCTACTCCTCGGTGAGGCCACGCGAGCGCAGGTAGAACAACTGCTCGTCGGCGACCTTGGAGACGGTGGCCTCGTGGCCGATGTTGGCGTCGCGGGGACCGACCTCCATGTAGGGGTAGGTGTCGCTGACCGAGTGCTCGTCGAGGATGAGGGCGTCACACTGGACGTGGCTCTTGCAGCCGTAGGCGTCGTCTTCCACCCGGATGAGGCCGCGGTAGCTGGTGCGGCCGCCGTCCTTGGAGATCGACTTGGAGACGATCTTCGAGGTGGTCTCGGGGGCGGCGTGCACCATCTTGGCGCCGGTGTCCTGGTGCTGGCCCTCGCCGGCGTAGGCGACGGAGAGCACCTCGCCCGAGGCCTTGGGGCCCACGAGCCACACGGCCGGGTACTTCATGGTGAGCCGCGAGCCGATGTTGCCGTCGATCCACTCCATGTGGCCGCCCTCTTCGACCCGGGCCCGCTTGGTGACCAGGTTGAAGACGTTGTTCGACCAGTTCTGGATGGTGGTGTAGGTGACACGAGCGTGGGGCTTGACCACGATCTCGACCACGGCAGAGTGGAGCGAATCGGTGGTGTAGGTG
>JBFJNI010000158.1:0-6519 GCA_041618235.1 Acidimicrobiales bacterium | reverse complement strand
GGGATGTCGCTCGTCATCCTCCGGTGGCGAGCGGTAGTGCCCGCTCGACCCAACGCCGGATCGCGGCGAGCTGCCCATCCAACGCGAGGGTGTCGAACCCCTGGAGAATCGAGCGGCCGCCGACCCCGTCCAGCTCATGTGGCGCCATCGCCTCCAGATCGAATCGGGTGATGCCGCCGTCGATCGTTCCGCCGATGGTGCAGTCGATGCACCCGCCGGCCACGAAGAGATCGTTGCCGTAGCGGGCATCGAGCGCCGCGAAGACCGACGGCCACCGCTCGATGAAGTCGTCCATGGCGATGCAGAAGATGACGTCGTTACGGCCGACGGGCCCGTCGTTGCCCTGGCCGGCGAGGAACCCACGATCTACGAACACGTCGTCGAGGGCGTCGGTCACGGCTGCGGTGAACGGCCCGCGTGCGAATGATGGATCGTCACCGATGGTCTGCATCCCCGCAATCTCGCGCGACCGCGGGAGGTGCGAGACGTAGGTTTCGATCCATGGAGCAACGAGCGGTCGGAACGCTGAAGGTCTCGGTCGTCGGGCTGGGCTGCAACAACTTCGGCATGCGTCTCGACCCGGCGCAGACCGAGCGGGTGGTGCATGCCGCCATCGATGCCGGCATCAACTACTTCGACACCGCCGAGAGCTACAGCGCCGGCAAGTCCGAGGAGTACCTCGGGCGGGCATTGGCCGGCCGGCGCGACGACGTCGTCATCGCCACCAAGTGGGGTCACACCAAGTACCTCGACGAGGGCGAGCGGGGTGGCGACCCCGCCCAGATCCGTGCCCGCCTCGAGCGGAGCCTGACCCGGCTCGGTACCGACCGCGTCGACCACTACCAGCTCCACCGGCCCGACCCCGACACGCCAGCGGAGGAGACGCTGGGCTGCCTGGCCGAGCTGCGGGCCGAGGGCAAGATCCGTGAGATCGGGTGCACGCACTTCACCGCCGCCGAGATCACCGAGTCGCACGCCGTTGCGGTCGAGCACGACCTCGCGCCGTACCCGTCGCTCCAGCACCACTACAGCCTGCTCACCCGCGACCCGGAGACGAACGGGCTGTTCGACACCTGCGAACGGCTCGGCATGGCGTTCGTGCCCTACTTCCCGCTCGAGTCCGGCCTGCTCACGGGCAAGTACCGCCGGGGCGAATCGCGCCCCGAGGGTTCGCGGCTGGCGACCTGGGGTGACCGCGCCGACAACTTCATCGACGACGATCGCCTGGCCATCGTCGAGCGGCTCATCGCTTGGACGGCCGATCGGGGTCACACCCTCCTCGACCTGGCCCTCAGCTGGCACACGTCGCACCCGCTGGTCGCCTCCGTCATCGCCGGCGCCACGTCACCCGAACAGGTCGAGGCCAACGTGGCCGCGTCGACGTGGGCGCTCACCGCCGACGACCGAGCCGAGGTCTCGGCGCTCATCGACGAGACGTAGGGGCGGACTACCGGGCTGGACGTAGAGCGGCGAGAACCTGGGCGACCTGGACGTCGTCCCGCACGAGATCGAACGGACGCCACGAGACGGCAACGACCTCGCCTGCATCCGGGAGATCCGGGTCCATGTCCAGTCGAGGTTCGGCGTTCTCGTCGACCTCGATCAAGAAGCACGGCTCGGGCAGATCGCAGAGCCATTCGGCCTTCCGTCCGACGAGCTGTGTCTCCTCGTGGAGTTCCCGTTGCGCGGCGACGACGTCGGTCTCCCCGTCCTCGACGCCACCGCCGGGGAGCGTCCACCAGGTCCGGCCTGCGACGCTGAGCTGCACCATCAAGACGTGGTCGTCTCGGACAACGGCACAACGAACGGACCGGCGCTCCACGGTCGCAGCGTATTGCCCGTCATTCGACAGGTGCGCGTGCGCAACGAACGCTCAGCGCCGTCGTTCTGTTGGGTGATCCTTGGAGAGGGCGCCTGCGCGATCGGCACTTCAACTGCGGCTGCACCATCGGCGACACCCAGGGGCGTTTCCATGCGAGGATCCCGAGATGGGGATCAGGTGGGTTGGGTTGGCCATCGACTGCGAATGGGCAGAGCCAATGGCTCGGTTCTACGAGGGACTGCTTGGTTTCGAGATCCGGGATCTCGGGCCTGGGGGGCGATGGGCTCAGTTGTTCGACCCAGATGGTGGCGTCCACCTGAACATCCAGGGCGATCCGCAGTACGTGCGGCCGGTCTGGCCGGAGGAGCCGGGCGAGCAGGCGAAGATGATGCACTTCGAGGTCGAGGTCGACGATCTGGAGTCGGCCATCTCCCGAGCGCTCGCCTTCGGCGGAAGCGAAGCACCGTGGCAGCCGCCCGATCGCGACCGGGACCGAATCCGAATCATGCTGGATCCGGCTGGCCATCCGCTGTGCCTGTTCCTTCACGGCGAGTAGGCCGCAGCTCCGGCCCGTGTGCCCCGCACCAAATGCCGGATCGGCGCGGCCCCGGTCCACCGATCGTCGCCGGGGGTGGCCGCACCTATCGGCGGCCGCCAGCTGGCGGTTGCGTGTAGGGCGCCGACAGCCTCCGGTCGACGACACTTTTCGGGACGGTCGTCATGAGCGATCTCGTCGGGCGGCCCCCGGGCATTGAGGATTGGTCCTCGCCGCAGCGGCGCACCGCTTGACGAGCTCGACGAGGGCGTCGGCGGCTCGTTGCGGCGACGTCCGTGCCTCGTAGCCATCCGTTCCCCACGCCTCGGCATCCCGCAGGAGGAGCTCGGCCTCGACTCGCATGAGCGCACGTGCGAACGGTGTCGCGACGTCGGGCTCGAGCTCGGCGTTGATCTGGATCATGCCGTCGTCTGCCTCCGTCGTCTCGAACTCCATGAACGCTCGGATGATCGCGGAGACGGGCTCGCCCATCACGAGCATCGGGGTCGGATCTCCAGCGGTGGTGGTGTTCGTCGTCATGCCAATCGACGGTACGAAGAGGGTCTGACAGCCTCCGGCCGAACTCGGAATTGGGTGTTGACACTCGAACTGGTGTTCGTTACTCTGGCAGTCCGTCCTTCGGGGCGCTCGGAGCTTTCGCTCCCTTCACTCGCACTTCCCCGCTGAAGTTCCTTCTCTTGGGGTGTCCGTGTTCGGGACCGAGCTCGACCAACTGGAATCGGCGATCGATCGGTTGCAGGCGCGCGTCATGGAGGCGGCCGGCTCCGATGTCGACCGTGCCGAGGCGGCCGAGGCGTTGGTCCGGGTCGAGCGGCTGCGTGAACGGGTCGACGCCACCGTCGGTCGCCTGATCGCCGACATGGACGCCCGCAAGCTGCATCGTCGCGATGCGGTCTCGTCGATGCCCAACTGGCTGGCCGAGCGCACCGGCCAGCGCCGAAGCTTGGTCGGCGCACGGGTGCACCTGGCCACCAAGCTGCTGTCGATGCCGGAGACATCAGCGGCGTTCCGAACGGGGGAGATCACCGGGTCGCACGCCCACGTGCTCGCCCGGGCGTTGAACCCGCGCACGGTCGAGGCATTTGCTCGTGACGAGGCAGTGTTGGTGGGCGCGGCAGAGCAGCTGACGGCCGATCAGCTGGCGCAGGTGGTCGAGCACTGGTTGCGCCACGCCGACCCCGACGGCACCGCGCCGCTGGTGGAGAACGACCGGTTCTTCCTCTCCCAGACGCTCGACGGACGGCTGAAGGGCAGCTTCGATCTCGGCGGCGACCTGGCGGTGCGGGTCAAGCTCGCCGTCGACGAGGCCACCGATCAGCTCCACCGCCAGGACAAGACGAATCGTGAAGTGGATCCGTCCGATCCCGGGCTCGACCAGACACGTGCGCAACGCCGGGCACGTGCCCTGGGCGTGCTCGTCGACCGCGGTGCCGGTTCGTCGGAGAACCCCTCGGCGCGTCGGCCGATGTTCGTTCTGCACACCACCATCGACACCCTCACCAAGACCGGCGACCCGCTCGATTGGGTCACCGAGCTCGAAGCGGCGTGGTCCGGGGTGCTGTCCCGCCGCCAGATCGAGATGGCCAGCTGCGACTGCTGGATCCAACAGCTCCTCATCCGGGGAGAAGACGGCCAACCGCTCGCCGCCGGCCGTGAGCTCCGGGTTGCCAACCGGGCCATGCGCCGTGCCCTGGTGGCGCGCGACGGCGCCGGCTGTGCCGTGCCCGGCTGTTCCGCGCCGGCGCACCGCTGCGACGCCCATCATCTCGTGCACTGGATCGCCGGTGGCCTGACCGAGCTCCACAACCTGGTGCTGCTGTGTCGCTGGCACCACGTCCGCATCCACGACGGAGACCTGCGGGTGACCATGGTCGACGGCCGGCCGCAGTTCACGCTCGCCGACGGCCGCGTCGTCACCGACCCCCGCCGACCACCACCACGGCCGCCAGGCGATCCGCCCACGGCGTTGGCCGCGTAGGGCGCGGCGCCTCCTCGCTAGAGCAGCGCGAGTGCGTCGAGCTCGATGGCCATGCGGCCCGACCGGTTGGCCATCGCCATGAACATCTCGTCACCGCGGTCGGTCTGACCGACGATCATCGACGCGCCCACGGCCATGAGGAAGCCCTGGAACGAGTAGCGGCGGTAGTCGTGCCAGCAGGTCTCGAAGGAGTAGTCGGTGACGCCGCCGGCGAGCAGGCCCTCGTGGTAGCGACGGACCAGCTCTTCTTCGCGCTCGGCCCGCAGCTCGGGCAGCGGGCTGGTGCCGAGGAAGTACGACACGTCGGTGACGCCGGGGGAGAGGGCCACCGTCTGCCAGTCGACGGTGGTGAGCGGTGCGCCGCCGGCTTCGGTGCCGAAGAGCATGTTGTCGACCCGGTAGTCGCCGTGGGCGGCCGTCTGGGGGCCGGGAACGGGGGCGACGTAATCGCCGATACGGCTCATCAGCTGCTCGCCCACCTCGAGGACCGACGCATCGACGCGGTCGCCGTAGCGGTCCTTGAACCCTGGCCACAGCATGCTGAGCAGCTGCACGTAGAACTGCCGGCCGTCGTCGCTGCCGCGGTTGAGCCAGTCGAGCTCGGTGAGGGTCGAGTCGTCCCACACGGGAGCGTGGAGCTTGGCCACCTCGTCGACGGCGAGCTCGCACTCGTCGAGGCCGCAGCCGGCGATCTGGTCGCCCTGCTCGGCCGGGGCGAGGTCGTTCATGAGCAGCACGAACTCGTTGGCCTCGACGTCGAGCAGCGCCACGTAGGGCTTGGGCGTCGTGATGGCGACCCGGTCCTGGAGCTGTTGGTAGAAGCGGGTCTCGATCTCGTAGGTACGGGTGGCGACCGAGCTGGCGCGCGAGGTCTCGTCCTCGGTGGGGAACTTGCCCACCACCGTGGCGGGGCCGGCGTCGGCGTCGGAGTAGGTGATGACGAAGCGCACGCTGTCGCCGACCTGGCCGGTGCCCACCGGCGTGCCGGAGACGTCGGTGACCCGGGCGTCGGCGGGGAGGTCGCCGGAGGCGTGGAGGACCGCGGTGAGCCACTCGGGCGTGACCTGGTCAGGATGGCTGATGAGCTGGATGTCGCTCATGCGCGTTCGTGCTGGACGGCGGCACGGGCCGAGACGGCGGGGGCGATGAGGCCGATGACCTCATGGTGCGCGGGGTGGTCTCGGTAGACCTCGTAGTCGGCCCACGTGGCGAAGTCGGCGACGATGGCCAGCGTGGCGTTGCCCTCGGACTTGCCGACGTCGTAGCCCACCTCGTAGTTCGCCACCTCGGGGATCGACGCGGGCAGCGACCGCAGCGCGTCGAGGATGGTGGCCTTGAGCTCGTCGGTGGTGTCGTCGCGGAAGGTGATGGCGACGACGTGACGGATGCCGGACATGGACTGCTTCCCCCTGCTCGATGAGGGGCCGGACCGTACCAAGGCGCCGTAGCCTGCGGAACATGGCCGCCCCCGACCTGTCCGCGATCGACGGCATCACCGACCCCGCCGGGGTGACGGCCGCGCTCGAGGCCCACGACTACCTCCCCGACCGTGGTCTGGCCACCGCCATCTACCTGGCGCTGAAGCTCCAGCGGCCGTTGCTGCTCGAGGGCGACGCCGGCGTCGGCAAGACCGAGGTCGCCAAGGTGCTGGCGCGTTGGACGGGCGGCGAGCTCGTCCGCCTCCAGTGCTACGAGGGCCTCGACGTCAGCCAGGCCGTCTACGAGTGGGACTACTCGCGCCAGCTCCTCCACCTCCGGGCCGCCGAGGCCGCCGGCGCCACCGAAGGCGCGGCCGTCGAGCAGCTCGAGGACGAGCTCTACGACGAGCGCTTCCTGGTGCGTCGACCGCTGCTGCAGGCGGTCAGCGGCGGCGACGGCCCGCCGCCGGTGCTGCTCATCGACGAGGTCGACCGCGCCGACGACGAGTTCGAGGCGTTCCTGCTCGAGGTGCTGTCGGACTACACGGTCACCGTCCCCGAGCTGGGCACGTTCCACGCGACGACGCCGCCCATCGTGGTCATCACCTCGAACCGCACGAGAGACGTCCACGATGCGCTCAAGCGCCGGTGTCTGTACCACTGGGTCGAGCATCCCGACTTCGAGCGCGAGGTCGCGATCGTGGGCGTGCGGGTGCCCGGCGTCGGTGAGCGGCTCGTCCGACAG
>JBFJNI010000157.1:0-6655 GCA_041618235.1 Acidimicrobiales bacterium | reverse complement strand
TGCGAGTTCATCCCCGTCACCCACTCGGTGCCCCACGGCTTCGCCACCGCGTTCCACACGCCGCAGGGGACCATCGTCCACTCGGGCGACTTCAAGATCGACCTCACTCCGGTCGACGGACGGCTCACCGACCTGTCCCGCCTCGGCTCGCTCGGTCACGACCCCGGCATCCGCCTCCTGCTCGCCGACTCGACCAACGCGGAGGAGAAGGGGCACTCGGCCAGCGAGACCAGCGTCGGTCAGGTCCTCTACGACCTCTTCCACGCCCACGAGGGCCGGCGCATCATCACCGCCTGCTTCGCCAGCCACGTCCACCGAGTCCAGCAGATCGCCAACGCGGCCCGCTCGTTCGACCGCAAGGTCGCCACCCTCGGCATGTCGATGAAGAAGAACGTGCGCCTCGCCCGTTCGATGGGGCTGCTCGACATCCCCGAAGACGTCCTCATCGACATCGAGAAGATCGACCAGTACGAGCCGGGCGAGGTGTGCATCATCTCCACGGGAAGCCAGGGCGAGCCCATGTCGGCCCTCGCACTCATGGCAGCCACAGAGAGCCGCTGGCTGACGCTCACGCCGCACGACACCGTCATCCTCAGCTCGCACCCGATCCCCGGCAACGAGATGAACGTCTCGAAGGTCATCGACGGCCTCGTGCGGCAGGGCGTCGAGGTCGTGTACTCGGGCATCGCCGACGTCCACGCCACGGGCCACGCCAAGTCCGAGGAGCTCAAGACGTACCACTCGATCCTCAAGCCCGAGTGGTTCATCCCCGTGCACGGCGAGTACCGCCACCTCGTGGCCCACGCCAAGATCGCCCGCAAGATGGGGATCGCACCCGACAAGGTCTGGGTGTGCGAGGACGGCCACCAGGTCGAGCTCACCGACGACGGCCTCCGTGCCGTCGGCAAGGTCCCTGCCGGCTACCTCTACGTCGACGGCACCATCGGCGACGTCGGTCAGGGCGTGCTGCGCGATCGCAAGGTGCTCGCCGAGGAGGGCGTCGTCGTCGTCATCGTCACGGTCGACCTCGAGTCCGGCGCATTGCTCACCAAGCCCGAGATCGTCACCCGGGGCTGGATCTACGAGGCCGAGGCCGAGGGTCTGCTCACCGACTGCGCCGCCGCGGTCGAGAAGGCCATCGGCGAGGTCAAGGACACCTCCGACATCGAGGCGCTCCAGCGCGCCGTCCGTCGGGCCGCCGGTCGCTTCGTCAACAAGGAGACCAAGCGCAAGCCGATGATCGTCCCCGTGGTCCTCGAGGCCTGAGCCGCCCCGGCCGGAAAATCTCGTGGGTTCCAGCGGCTGAGCCGCCGAAACCCACGAGAGATCTCAGCGGTGGGACCCTCCCACGGGGCTCCTGTGGCTGGTGTTAGCGTTGTGGCCACTGTGGCCGCCACGCGCTCGAGCTCGAAGAAGAAGCCCGCACCCCGCAAGAAGCCGGCGCCCAAGCGGCGACCGACGACGACCAAGGGGCGGAGCTCCGCGTCCGGTACCACCGCTCGCCGCCGTCAACCGCCGCCCTCGACCACGAAGCGGGTGACCGCCACCGTCGGCGCCGCGCTCGAGGGGCGCTACGCCGACGTCACCGGCCTCGCCGTGATCGGTGCCGCGTTCATCGCCGGCGCCGGGCTCTACGCCGACGTCGCCGGGCCCATCGGCCGACTCTTCGCCAATGGGGCCACCGGGCTCGCCGGCGTGGCCGGTGTGCTCGTGCCGCCGGTCATGGTGCTGATCGGCATCGCCCTGGTGCGCGACAACGACCCCGTCACGGGCAAGGGCGCGTTCGGTCGAGCCCACCTCGCCGTCGGCGGTGTGCTCGTCGCACTCGGCCTCACCGGGCTCCTCCACGTCTTCCGCGGTGCGCCGCGCCTGTCGGACGGCTTCGAAGCGATTGCCGACGCCGGGGGCATCATCGGCTGGTCCGTCGGTGCGCCGCTGGTCGCCATCGGGGCCACCGCCGGCGCAGCCCTCGTGCTCGCCACGGTGCTCGTCATCGCCTTCTTCGTCATCACGAAGATCCCGGTGCGCGTCGCGGCCGAGGGTGCCGCCGCCACGTTCCGCCCGCTCCACGAAGCCGTGCGGTCGACGTTCCGCTCGCTGTTCGTGCTGGGTGATCACGCGCCGCGGCCCGAGGCCGACACCACCCTCGACATCACCGTGGGCGGCGAGACTGCGCCCTACGACCTCGCCGAAGACGAGCCGCTCCCGCCCGAGCCGCCGCTCGACGACGAGGCCCCCGCACCCATCGAGCTGCACCTCCCCGAGCCCGACGCGCCCGTCGACCCCGAACAGCTCGACCTGCGGCTCTCGCCCCACGCCGGCGACTGGAAGCTCCCGCCGTCGAAGCTGCTGGTGCGCACCGGCAGCCAGGAGGTCGACCGCAAGGCGGTCGAGGAAGACGGCCGCCGCCTCGAGGCCAGCCTGGCCCAGCACGGCGTCGAGACCCGGCTCGTCGGCATGGTGGTCGGTCCCACCGTCACCCGCTACGAGCTCGAGCTGGGCCCCGGCGTGAAGGTCAACAAGGTCACCAGCCTGGCGAAGGACATCGCCTACAACATGGCGACACCCGACGTCCGCATCCTGGCGCCCATCCCGGGCAAGCAGGCCATCGGCATCGAGGTTCCCAACGCCCGCCGCCAGCTCGTGGCCGTCGGCGACATCCTCGCCAGCACCGAGGCGCTCGAGGCCGAGCACCCGCTCGAGGTCGCGGTCGGCCGTGACATCAACGGTCGGTCGCACCTGATGAACCTGGCCCAGATGCCCCACATCCTCATCGCCGGCGCCACGGGTGCGGGCAAGTCGAGCTGCCTCAACTCGATCCTCACGTCGATCCTCATGCGCTCCACGCCCGATCAGGTGCGCATGATCCTCATCGACCCCAAGCGGGTCGAGATGGGCCAGTACGACGGCCTTCCCCACCTGCTCACCCAGGTGGTGACCAACCCGAAGAAGGCGGCCAACGCGCTGTCGTGGGCGGTCAAGGAGATGGAGCGTCGCTACGACCTGCTCTCCGAGGTCGGCGTCCGCGACATCACCGGCTACAACGAGGCCTACGACCGAGGCGACCTCGAGGACACCGAGGATGCTTACCAGCAGTCGCTGATCACCTCCGAGAACGCCCCGGAGCACGCAGCCCCCGAGCGCTACTCGCGCCTGCCCTTCGTCATCGTCGTGGTCGACGAGCTCGCCGACCTCATGATGGTGGCGGCCCGCGACGTCGAGGAGTCGATCTGTCGCATCGCCCAGATGGCCCGCGCCGTCGGCATCCACCTCATCATCGCCACCCAGCGTCCGTCGGTGAACGTCATCACGGGCGTCATCAAGGCCAACGTCCCCGCTCGTCTCGCCTTCGCCGTCTCCTCGGCCACCGACTCACGGGTCATCCTCGACCAGACCGGCGCCGAACGGCTGGTGGGCAAGGGCGACATGCTGTTCCTCGGCCCGACGTCGTCCAGTCCACACCGCATCCAGGGCTCGTGGGTCACCGAGGACGAGGTCCGCGGCGTCGTCGCCCACTGGAAGCGTCAGGCCCCCGAGGTCACCTACGTCGAGGAGGTGCAGGGCGAAGACTCCGTCTCCCCTGGCGCGTCCCTCCCCGGAGGCGGCACCGGTGATGAAGACGACGACGATCTCGCCTTCCAGGCGATGGAGCTCATCGTCCGATCGCAGTTGGGTTCGACCTCGATGCTCCAACGCAAGCTCAAGGTCGGCTTCGCACGAGCGGGTCGGCTCATGGACATCCTCGAGCAGCGCGGCGTGGTCGGCCCGTCGATCGGCTCGAAGGCACGCGATGTCCTGATGACCGAATCCGAGCTCGACGAGCTCCTCGCCAACCGGTGAGGGGGACGTCGGCCTCGGGGGCCGCGACCGGGAAGTAGCGTCGCTCGGCAGTGGCGAGGATCGCGCTCACGGCGGTGCACAAGATCGGGCGGAAGAATCGCCCCGCGCAGTCGCGCCACGAGTTGCGCTGGGTCCGGGATCTCCCACACCGCCACATCCGCCGGCTGCCTGACCCTCTCCAGGCGTTCGTCCTGCCCTTCGAGCCCTATCGAGCGGACCTGGTCCATTCCTTCGGGCTGGTGCCGGTCACGCGCAAGCCCTGGGTCGCGACGTTCGGGCAGTTCCTGCCTCGGCCGGTCACCAGGCTCGACCACCCGCTGCAGCGGTTCGCCGACGGCCGGCTCGACCTCGACAACTGCCGAGCCCTCATCGCGCAGTCCGAGTACGCCCGCCGGGTGTGCCTCGATCGCCACGCCGGCTGCGATCACCACGATGCATTGGCTACGAAGATGACCGTCGTGCATGCCAGCACGCGTCCGGTCACCGAGCCGGTGGAGCGCCCAGGCCGGCAGGGCGGTATCAACCTCGTGTTCGTCGGGCTCGATCTGGCACGAAAGGGGGGCATCGTGGCCTTGCGGGTGGCGTCGCTCGCGCACCATCGCGGCCTTCCCATCACGCTCGACATCATCTCCGGCGGCGTCGTCTCCGGTGGCTGGGTCGACCATCCCGACGCGTCGCGCATGGACGCTGACCTCGCCTTGCGTGCCCTCCCGAATGTCACCGACCACGGTCGACTGCCGGCCGACGAGACCCAGCGGGTCATCGCTCGTTCCGACCTCCAGGTGATGTGCACGCTCGACGACAACTTCGGCTATTCGGTCACCGAGGGCTTCGCCCACGGCGTGCCCACCATCGGCACCACGGTCGGTGCACTGCCCGAGATCATCGAGGACGGCGTCAGCGGTCTGCTGGTCCCGCTGCCCACGAACGCCTTGGGCCAGTGGACCGGGCGCGAGCGCTACGGCGCGGTCACCGACGACGAGGAATCGGCATCACAGCACCGCAGGAACACCGACGAGTACTGGGAGTTGCTCGACCGCACCTGGGACGACCTCGCGGCCGCCGTCCTTGATCGTCTCGAGGTGCTGCTGGACGACCGCGATCAGCTCGATCGGCTGCGAGCGGGAGCCAAGGATGCTGCCGACGGGCGGTTCTCTCCCGAGCTCGCCGCGCGCCGACTGGACGACATCTACGACGAGGCGCTCGACGTCTGAGCCCGCGGTCCGCCCTCAGCGGGTGGCGCGCCCCACCACCACGTCCCGGAAGAGCGGTGGCTGCCCTCGAGGATGTGACCGATCGAGCTGGCTGACGTCGAAACCGGCAGCGGACAGCGCGGTGGGCGTGTCGTGATCGAGGTGGCACGTGCCCTCGATCCAGTTCCACGCCGGATCGAGACGCCGTTGCCACTTGCGCTCTCGCGTGGACTCGGCGGCCACGTGTTCGATCAGGTGGAGCGCGCCGCCGGGCGTGATGATGCGGTGCAGCTCGAGGCTCGCTCGGCGCAGGTCGGGGACAGAGCAGAGCACCAACGTGGACACCACGTGGTCGGCGCCGCCGTCGGGCAGCGGCAGCTGGTCGGCGGTGGCGTCGACGATCTCGGTCGTGAACGGGAGATCGATGCCGGCCAGTCGGGTGCGGAGCTGATCTCGCATCGCCGCGGTCGGTTCGGTGAGCAGCAGGTGGCGCACCGAGTCGGGGTAGTGGCGCAGGTTGCGGCCCGTGCCGGCGCCGATCTCGAGCACGGTGCCGCCGACGTCGGCGAGCAGGTCTCGCCGGGCGTCGTCGAGCCACGCCTCCTCCATCTTCGCGGTGAAGGCGTCGTACCGGCGGGCGAGGATCGGACGCATGGGACGGAAGGTACCGGAGACGGAGCACAGGATCCGAGGTTCGAGCCCGGTGCTGCCAACTTTCGCGGCAACCGTCCGATCCGACATCCTGCACGACGTGATCATCGCCCTCATCGCCGTGCTCATCGGCTTGGTCCTGTTGACCAAGGCCGCCGACGCGTTCGTCGCCGGCGCAGCACGTCTGTCGGCGGCGTTGAAGGTCCCGCCGGTGATCATCGGTGCCGTCGTCGTCGGCTTCGGCACCAGCGCACCCGAGATGGTCGTGTCGGGCATCGCCTCTACCCAGGGCAAGCTCGACATCGCCGTCGGCAACATCATCGGGTCGAACGTCGCCAACCTCACCCTGGTCCTGGGCATCGCCGCGCTCATCTGTGTGATGCACGTCGACTCGTCGGTGCTCCGTCGCGAGGCGCCGCTCTCCGCCGCATCCGTCGTGCTGTTCGCGATCCTCGTGCAGAACGGGCTCGAGCGGTGGGAGGGCCTCGTCCTCCTCGCTGCGCTCGGCGGCGCGCTGGGCATCCTCTTCTTCGGCTCTCGAGAGGGCAGCGAGGAACTCATCGGCGAGGTCGACGAGTTCCTCGACGACGACGCCGGGATCTCGGCCGGTCGCGAGTCGCTGCGTACCCTCATCGGTCTCGTCGGCGTGATGGCCGGTGCGCAGCTCACCGGGTGGGGGGCGTCCGAGATAGCCGTGGGGTCGTCCGGGCCATCATGGGTGATGCGGCCGGGGCGATTGAGGATTTTGAGGCTTACATCGCCTGGTTAAAAGAGACTGATCGTTACGTGGCCGGGGCGAATGGCCGGGAAGCGTGGCTCACGGATTTAAAAGCAGGCACAAACCCGTTTGATGAGGCCCTGCTTGAGGAGTTGGCCGGGGGGAATTAGGAATGTAACCAGTTCCCATAGTTGCCCTCACCCCAACCCGCTCCCAACGGGAGCGGGAGCAGCACTTCCCCCCTTTGGTTGGG
>JBFJNI010000156.1:0-6655 GCA_041618235.1 Acidimicrobiales bacterium | reverse complement strand
TGCGCGCGTGGGAGGTTGCGTCGGCGCGCTGGGCGGCTGGATCGGCGGGGCATCGGCGCCCGGGGCGACGAAGCCGGTCGGGCCGGCGGTGGGGCTGGTGTCCGGGCCCGTCGAGATGTCCGAGGTCGGTGTGGTGGGTGGCGCCCACTCGGTGGAGGGGTCGACGGGTGTGGTCGTCTCGGGCTCGCTGGTGTCGGGGGCCTCGATGGTCGGTTCGGTGCTGGGAGCCTCGGCCCGCGGCTCGTCCGGTGGAGTGAACGAAGTCGACGGCTCCGTCTCGGGGCCGCGATACCAGTCGGGGTCGTGACTCACGTCGGGCGCCGGGATGTCGGCCGGGGTCGATGACTCGGACGACGGGGTCGACGACTCGGGCGACGGGGCCTCGACCGGCGTCTCGTCCTGGGGTGCGGAGGCTTCTGCGGTGGGCGCGGATGGGTCCCAAGCCACGGGCTCCGGGGGTGGGGTGGGCAGCGGCGGCGGCTCGGACGACCCGATGGGCGATGCCTCGTCGCTCGAGGCGGGCTCGGGGGTGCTCCGCGCTCCCGCGCTCCAGTAGTCGCCGGCCATCTCGGGTGCGGCAGCCGCCGGAGCCGGCTGGGGCGGAGGTGCGGCGGGAGACGACCACTGGGGAGGCGGCGGCGCGGCACCCCACGCCGGCTGGCCGGCGGGCGCGGCGACCGCACTGGTCCGGACCGGCGCGCCCGTGTCCTTGGCCGCGATGACGTAGGTCTTGGCGACGAGGTCGCCGACGCGGCGATGTCCGGTGGAGGTGAGCCCCACGATGAAGCCGACGAGCGGCGCGAACCATGGTGCGCCGTCGACGACCCACAGCAGGGTGCGAACGAAGCTGCGGCCGATGCCGGCCCTGCTGCCGTCTTCCTTGACGACGCGCAGGCCGACGAGCAGCTTGCCGGGGGAGCCGCCGGCGACGCCTTGGAGCAGGATGAAGAACAGGAGGTAGGCGAAGCTGGCGCCGGTCTGAACGGCGCTCTCGTCGCTGGTGATGATGTAGGCGCGATCGTTGACCTCGAAGCAGCCGGACGCGAGGTCGCCGTACTCGTCCTGGAGCAGCGCGCAGGCATCACCGAACGCCGCGTTGGAGTTCGAGAGATCGACGTACTCGGCCTGGACGGCGAACATCGCCACCGACAAGCCGATGAAGAGGAGCAGGTCGACGATCCACGCAGTGATGCGTCGGCCCATGACGGCGGTGACGTCGCGGCCCGGTTCCGAGGTGGCCGGCGATGGAGCGAACTGCGGATGGTCGGTCACAGGATCGGTCTACCACCTGTCCACGGGGCGGGAGTCCGATGCCCGGGTGCTCGGCGGCGGAGCCGGGCTCGGGTCGACCAACTGGTTGGTTGGGCCCACCAGGGGCATCGGTAGGCTCCCGCCCCTATGACCGACGCCGTGACCTCCACCGACTCGGACGCCCCGACTCCGGAAGCCGATCGCGACCTGTTCGACAAGGTCGTCAACCTCTGCAAGCGCCGGGGTTTCGTGTTCCCGTCCGCCGAGATCTACGGCGGCTTCCGTTCGACCTACGACTACGGCCCCGTCGGTGTGCTGCTGCTGCGCAACGTCAAGGATGCGTGGTGGCGCTCGATGGTGCAGCTGCGCCACGACGTCGTCGGCCTCGACGCCTCGATCCTGTCGCCGCCTCCCGTGTGGGAGGCCTCGGGGCACCTCGCCAACTTCACCGACCCGCTGGTCGACTGCAAGGAGTGCAAGGAGCGGTTCCGGCTCGACAAGCTCGACGACCCCGAGACCTGCCCCAACTGCGGTGCGAAGGGCTCGTTCACCGAGGCCCGGCAGTTCAACCTCATGTTCAAGACCCACGCCGGCCCCGTCGAGGGCTCCGGCCACGAGGTCTTCCTGCGCCCCGAGACCGCGCAGGGCATGTTCCTCAACTTCAAGAACGTGCTCGAGACGTCGCGCAAGAAGCCGCCGTTCGGCATCGCGCAGATCGGCAAGTCGTTCCGCAACGAGATCACGCCGGGCAACTTCGTGTTCCGCACCCGCGAGTTCGAGCAGATGGAGATGGAGTTCTTCGTCCCGCCCGACGAGGCCGAGCAGTGGTACCAGTACTGGTGTGACGCCCGCTACCAGTGGTATCTCGACCACGGGATGCCCCAGCCCAGCCTGCGCCTGCGGGCCCACGACGCCGACGAGCTCAGCCACTACAGCACGGGCACGTCCGACGTCGAGTTCCTGTTCCCGTGGGGCTGGGACGAGCTCGAGGGCATCGCCAACCGTGGTGACTACGACCTCACGCAGCACGCGAACCACTCGAACACCAAGCTCGAGTACTTCGACCAGGCTGCCAACGAACGCTACGTGCCGCACGTGATCGAGCCGGCCGCCGGCGCGACCCGCACGGCCATGGCGTTCCTCATGGCGGCCTACGACGAGGAGACGGTCAACGACGACACCCGCACGGTGCTGCGCTTCCATCCGCGCATCGCGCCGTACAAGGTCGCCATCCTCCCGCTGTCGAAGAAGGACGACCTGGTCGGCGTGTCCGACGAGGTACTCGAGCTCCTGCAGCCGCACTACATGTGCGACTTCGACGTCACCCAGGCCATCGGCCGCCGCTACCGCCGCCAGGACGAGATCGGCACGCCGTACTGCGTGACCATCGACTTCGACACCCTCGAGGACCGCGCCGTCACCATCCGCGAGCGCGACTCGATGGAGCAGGAGCGAGTCCCGATCGACGGCCTGCGCGAGCGCCTGGCCGAGAAGCTCGGCTTCTGACCCGACGCCGGCGACGGCCGCCCGCTCAATCGAACGTCGCCGTGGAGATGCGGACCGGGCGGACCCGTCGGGTCACCGAGGTGACGCCGAAGGCCAACACGCCGACGGCGAGCGGTGCGATCACCACCAACGTGAGCACCACCGACGTCGGGAAGTAGAGCGCCCGTGACTGCTGCCCCGACGAGCTGACGACGGTGGCCGCCGGGAGGAAGCCGACGGGGACGGCGAGCAGGAACCCGAGCGTGGCGAGGATCCAGGCCTTCGAGCCGGAGACCCTCGCGAGGACGCCGGGTCCGGCGCCGGCGACGGTCAGCGTCTCGCGCTCGTCGGCCTCGTCGGCGGCGGCGAGGGCGAGACCGATGGCGACGACGATCAGCGCGAAGAGCACCGAGACCGCAGCCAGCAGGAGCTCGAGCAGTCGGGTGTCGAGGCGGTTCCGCTCGAAGCCGATCTGCAGGTCGAGGCGGTTCTCGCCCCCGTTGCTCGCCGAGATCCCGTACCCGCCGGCGCCATCGCCGTAGCCGTAGAGCTCGGAGAGGTCGAACAGCTGGATCTCGGTGAAGGGACCGGCGGTGGAGATGAAGAGCGGCGACTCGGTGGTGGGCAGGTCGAGGGTGGCTGCCGTCTCGGGGGTGACGTACACGCCGGCGGCCACCTGGTCGAGGGAGTAGCGGCTGAACCGGAGGGCGGCTCCGATGGGCGCGTGGCCGGCGAGCCTCACGGTGACGTCCTGCTCGGGGCCATCGTCGTAGTCGATGACCACGATGCCGTCGGTGCGCAGCGCCTTCCGAGCGCGGCTGCTCAGGCCCATGCGCTCGGCGAGGCCTTCGTCGACCACGAGGACCGAGTTGCCGCCGGCGGCGTAGGTGTCGCCGGTGGTCGGGTCCGGCGGATAGTCGATGGTCACGTCGGCCGCCAGCAGCGTCGGCGTGTCGAAGGTGGCGTCAGGGAAGGTCTCGCGGAGCGATGCGTCGACATCCGTGGGCACCGGCAGGTGCGTCTCGAACCCGGTCTCTGGGTCGTACTCGACGAACGACGCGACCGCGGTGCCCGGGCGGAGCGAGGTGTAGTCGACGCTGGTGTCGACGGCGCGGGCCGTGGCGGTGCCGCCGACGGCCAGCGCACCGGCGGCAGCGACCGCCGCGATGACCGCTCCGGATCGCGTCCGGTTCCGGGCCAGGCTTCGGGCGGCCAGTCGGAGGGTGCCTCTCGCCCGTCCGGCGAAGGGCTCGAGGCGCTCGACCATGGCGGGTGTCAGGGCGGTGGCGCCGAACAGGACACCGAGGCCGCCGAGGATGGCCACCGCGGCCCAGGTGTCGCCCGACTGTCCGCTGCGGGCGCCGATGGTGGCGACGGCGAGCAGTCCGAGACCGGCGATCACCGCGACCACACCGGAACCCGTGAACGACGCACGCACCCGCTCGACCGGTCGCCGACCGGCCAGCGCGTGCAGCGTCGGGATCCGGGCCGCGCTGCGGGCGGGGACGAGAGCGGCGAGAGTGGCGCCGGCCACTCCGATCGCCGCGATGGTGATCAGCGAGGAGAGCGCGATGTCGTACCCCGCGAGTCGTCGGTCGAGGAAACGCTCGACGGTTCCCTGGAACTGGTGCAGGCCGAGGAGGCCGCCGGAGATGCCGACGACGGCGCCGGTGATGCCGGTGACGGTCCCCTGGAGCACGAGCGTGCGCTTGAGGATCGACTCGGATGCACCATTGGCGCTCAGCTGACCGAGCAGGACGAGCTGACGGCGGGCCCCGACGGTGAAGGCCGCGGCGATGACGATGCCCACGACGGCGAGGGCGAGCGCACCGACGACGATGCTCCACCGGATGGCGGCATCGGGCGACGCGTCGTAGGTGGGGATGCCGGGCACGGGGCGGGGCTCGATGTAGGAGGTGGCTGTGCCACCCGTTGCGGCCGTGTCGCCGAAGGCCAGGAGCTCGGTGGCGGTGGGCGTTCCGGGGAGATCGATGAGCAGCAGTCGTGAGAACCCCTGGAAGGCCGGGACGGGGATGACCTGCTCTTGGACGATGAACACGTCGCAGTGGACGCACTCACGGTCGGACACGATCCCGACGACGTCGAACGAGACGCCCGGGCGGACGAGGTCCAGCGTGTCGCCGGGGCCGACGTCGAACTTCGAGGCGGTCGACCGATTGACGGCCACCTCGTGGCCGTCCGCTGGGGGTCGACCGTCGAGGAGCGTGTACCGCCCGCCGAGGATCGGGTTCGTCCAGTCCAACGCGACGAACCTCGCGAACGCACGATTCGCCTCGTCCCGGACCGGGAGGGTTGTCTCGATGACCGTCGTGTATCGCGTCCCCGCCGGCAGCCCGTCGAGGAAGGCGTCGTCGGGCTCGGCATCGGCGCCGATGGAGGCCCGCAGGTCGGTCGTGCCGTACTCGTCGTCCCACTGCTCGAGGGCGGTGCGGTCGTCGGTGCGGATGAGCGTGGTGGCGACCGTCATGCCCATGACCGGGATGGCGACCAGCGCCACGACCAGGAGCGAGCGGAACGGGCGTCGCCGGGCTTCACGCACGGCGATCCGGGTGGCCAGACGGGTGGCGCTCAACCGAGGGCTCCTTCGGACAGGTCCTCGCCGAGGGCGGCGGCGGCGAGGTCGAGGGCCGACGTGGCGGTGGTACCGCTCGGCGACGATTCGTCGACGATTCGTCCGTCACGGAGGAAGACGACCCGGTCGGCCCACGAGGCGAACCGGGGCTCGTGGGTGACGAGCACGACGGCGGCGCCGGTGCGGGCCGGGAGTCCGGCGAGCAACTCGACGACGGAGTCACCGGTGACGGTGTCGAGGGCGCCGGTGGGTTCGTCGGCGAGCACGAGCCGTCGCTGACCGACGACCGCTCGGGCGATGGCGATGCGCTGTTGCTGGCCACCGGAGAAGTCGTCGGGGAAGCGGTCGAGCTGCTCGGTGAGGCCGACGGCGGCGAGCATCTCGCGTGCCGTCTCCTTGGCTGCCTTGGGGCGGGTGCCCTCGAGCTCGAGGGGGAGCATCACGTTCTCGAGCGCGGTCAGCGAGGGGAGGAGGTTCAAGCGCTGGAACACGAAGCCGACATCGGTGCGGCGGAGACGGGCTCGGCCGGCGGCGTCGAGGCTCGACAAGTCGGTGCCGAAGACCGACACGCTGCCGGCGTCGGCGGCTTCGAGCGCACCACCGAGATGCAGCAGCGTCGATTTGCCGCAACCCGAAGGGCCCATGACGGCGACCAGCTCGCCGGGGGCGATCGAGAGGCTCACGTCGGTGAGGGCACGGACCTCGGTCGAGCCCTCGCCATAGCGCTTCACGACCGTGCGGAAGGCCAGCGCCGGCACCGTCGAGGCGGCGGGCGTCGGATCATGCATGGACAACGGAGTGCTCCTAGGAGGTGATGCCGTCGGGGACGGCACGGGATCGGATGATTCGGGCTTCGCACTGGTCGAGCCAGCGGAGGTCGGATTCGGTTCGGGTGATCACGGCGTCGTCGACCAACGTCTGGGCGAGGCCGGCGGCCGACATCGAAACGGCGTCCTCGCCGGCGCGTGCACGCATGGCCTGACGGACGCCCTGGAGCGTCTGGGTGAGGGCCGTCCGATGGCGGGTGATCACGTCGAGGGCGTGGTCGGGGCCGGTGCGTACGGCCAGGAGGATCTTGACGACGAGGCCGTCGCGGGGAAGCGGGCTGGTGGCTGGCGTCTGGCCCCACCAGTGGCGGAGCTCCTCGCGGCCGACGGCGGTGAGGCTGTACAGCTTCTGGACTCCGTCATCGGCCGGTGCCTCGGTGACCTCGACGAGACCGTCGCGGACCAGTCGGTCGAGGGTCGAGTAGATCTGTCCGACGTTGATGGTCCAGACCCCGCCGGTGGCGGTCTCCCACTCGGTCTTGAGTTGGTAGCCGTAGCG
>JBFJNI010000155.1:0-6826 GCA_041618235.1 Acidimicrobiales bacterium | reverse complement strand
TCGGCGCCGACCTCGATGCCTGCGCCGGCGCCGGCCAGGGCGTCGGCGGGCGGGGGCGGCACCAGCAGGGCACGAAGGGGCTCGGGGTCCCAGTGGCGGTACAGCGCGCACTGGAATCGAGCGCCGGCGCGGGTGCGTCGCTGGCTGATGCCCACGACCTTCGCGCCGGCCGCGTCGAGGACCTCGCCGGGGCCGGTGCCCGAGAAGCACACCGCCGACGACCACGGCGTACGGATCATCGCTCCGTCGTGGACCGCCAGACCGCCGACCCCGCAGGCGTCCAGCGCTCGCCGCCACGCTTCGCCGACGGGCTGGAAGGCGCGCCCGACGTCGTCGCTCCAGAGCGGGTCAGCTCGGGGGACGACGACATCGATCCAGATCGGGTCGTCCGGGGCCACCCACACCGCTCCCCCGCCGCTGCGCCGACGGACCACCTCGACCCCCGCCACCGCCGCCGCGGTCGCGTCGACATCGGACGCAGGCTGGGTCGAGCCGAGGACGACGGCGGGTCCGGTGGGCTCGAGGACCCAGATCCGACGGGCGCCGTCGTCGACGACGTCGCGGGCGTGCAGGTCAGCGGCCGGCGCCCGTAGGTGCTCGACCGTCCACGGGGACGTCACGCCGACAGTGCGGGCTCGGTGGAGAGATACGGCATCCAGTCGCCGGGGACCGCGCCGACGGCGACCGTGATCCAACCGTCGCCGCGTGGTGCCCGTGGCGTGGACCGCAGCGTCATCGAGGTCTCGTGGAGCAGGCGGTCGCGCTTGCGGACGTTGCACGGCCGGCAGGCGGCGACGACGTTGTCCCACGTGTGCTGCCCGCCCTTGGCGCGGGGCACGACGTGGTCGATCGACTCGGCGGGGCCGCTGCAGTACTGGCACTGGTGGTTGTCGCGGGCGAACACGGCTCGCCGGTTCAGGGCCGCCCGCCGGCGGAACGGCACCTTCACGTACTGCCGGAGCCGCACGACGGAGGGGACGTCGACCACGAGGTGCTCGCTGTGGAACTGGATGCCGCTGGGCGATACGAGGTCGGCCTTCTGGGCCAGCAGGAGCACGGTGGCCCGACGCGACGAGACCACCGACAGCGGCTCGTACGAGGCGTTCAGCACCAGTGCCCGCGTCATGACCGCGCCCCGAGCTACCCGACGGGCCTCGGCCGATCGGCCGGGATCCGGACCGTGTCGGACCACGCCAGCCAATCGAGCAGGTCGTCGATCACGACCGGTGCGTCCGGATCGCCGTACGCCGTGGTCATCCGGAAGCGGAGCCACGCCCGGTCGGGAACGGGGAGAAAGGGGCGCCGTCGCCACCAGCCGGGAGCCACGAGTGCTCGGGCCTGGCGCCCCGCGGCCCGCCACAGGCGCGGTCGGGCGAGCACGGCACCGACCGCCGCCAGCGACCCCCGCGGTGTGCCTAACGGGCTTGCTGCTCTCGCCACGTCTCTCCTGCCGTGGCCGGCTTGGGCTCCTTGGGCAGGCCGAGGACCATCTCGCCGACGATGTTGCGCTGGATCTCGCTGGAGCCGGCGTAGATCGTGCCGGCGCGTGCGTTGAAGAACGTTCCGACCCACGACGCGGAGTCGTTGGGCGCCCCCGGCGAGTCGGTCTGGAAGCTGCTGGCCGGCGCCCGACCCGACGGCACGGTGGCATCGGCGCCGAGCAGGTCGAGGGAGAACTCGGTCACCCAGCGGTGGTACTCGGACCACAGCAGCTTGAACAGGCCGGCCTCGGGGCCCGGCGCAGCTCCCTTGAGGTAGTTGGTCAGCGTTCGCAGGCCGTTGAGCCGCATCAGCTCGACCTTGGTGTAGGCCCGGGCGAGGTTCTGGCGCACGACGCGGTCTTCGGTGCGACCCCGTTCGCGGGCCAGGCGCTCGAGGCGGTCGTACTCGGTGCGGAACATCACCGGGAAGGTGGCGGCAGCGTCGCCGCGCTCGTAGCCGAGCAGGGTCATGGCCACGGCCCAGCCGTTGTTGACCCCGCCGACGACGTTCTCCTTGGGGCAACGGGCGTCGGTGAAGAACACCTCGTTGAACTCGGAGTCGCCGGTGATCATCTCGATGGGACGGACCTCGACGCCGGGTTGGTCCATCTCGACGAGCAGGAACGTGATGCCGCGGTGCTTCGGCGCATCGGGCTCGGTGCGGGTGAGCACGAAGATGTGGTCGGCGAGGTGGCCGGCCGACGTCCAGATCTTCTGACCGTTGATGACCCACTCGTCGCCGTCGAGGACCGCCCGGCACCCGAGGTTCCCGAGGTCCGAGCCGGCGTTGGGCTCGGAGTACCCCTGGCACCATCGGTGTTCGCCGCTGAGGATCTTGGGGATGAACTCGCGCTTCTGCTCCTCGGTGCCCCATTGCAGGATGGTGTTGCCCACCATCTGGATGCCGAACACGTCGTTGGGACCGCCGGTGGGGACGCCCGCCTTGGCGAACTCCTCGGCGAGGATGACCTGCTCCTCCTCGGTGAGGCCGGGGCCGCCGTACTCCTGGGGCCACGAGGCGGCCAGCAAGTTGTTCTCGGCGAGCACCTTGCGCCACTGCTCGGTCCAGTCGTGGACCTCGTCGGCGGGCAGGGCGCCGATGCCGCGCCAGTCGGCCGGGAGCTTCTCGGCGAGGAACGCCTGGATCTTCTCTCGGTACTGATCGGCGGACTCGCCCCACGTCGGCTGCATGGCCGAGATTCTGACACGTCCGGTCCCGCCGGCGTGGGGGCGAGCGGTCACCCTCGCCCGCGAGGAAGAACCGCTTGCATCCGAGGTCGCACGGGCGGAGTCTGTGGTCAGAGAGCCGGTGCGGGTCGGCTCCGCGTACCCGAATGGGGGAAGCCATGAGGAGCGGTGCGGCAGCGGTCGCGCTCGCGGTGCTGATCGGCGGCTCGCTCGCCGGATGCTCCGACGACGCCGAGCCGGTCACGTTGGCGGTCGAGGCGTCGTCGCCCGAAGCGGGCCGGTACGCGTTCGACATGCCCGAGGAGATGGACGGGGGCGTCGTCGAGCTCACGCTGACGAACGTCGACGAGGAGCCCCACGAGCTGGGGATGATCCGGCTCCCCGACGGGCTCACGGCCGACGACTTCAAGGCCGTGCTCTCGTCGGACGGCGGCCCCATCCCGGACGACCTCGAGGGCGCCGGCATCGGGACGATCGCGCCGGGCCAGACGCTCTCGGCGACGCAGGAGCTCGAACCCGGCACCTGGGTCTACTTCTGCAGCTTCGGCGACGAGGTGTCGCACTACGACGCCGGCATGTACGGAACGGTCGAGGTGAAGGGGACCAAGGGCGGTGGCGATCTCCCTGAAGCCGCCGGTTCGATCACGACCGACGGATACGACTTCGTGATCGAGGGGCTGACCGCAGGCACCAACGAGGTCGCCTTCACGAACGGTGGACCCGAGCAGTACCACCATGCGCTCTTGGCGCCGTTGGCCGACGGCGCCAGTGTCGACGACGTCACCGCCTTCTTCGCCTCCGAGGGCGAGCCCGAGGGCCCGCCGCCGCTCGACTTCGAGAAGTCGGTGAGCACCGCCGTGCTGGCACCCGGGCAGGAGCAGGTGATCGACCTCACCCTCGACGCCGGCGAGTACGTCGTCCTCTGCTTCCTCAACGACAAGGGAGGCGGACCACCCCACGCGATCGGCAACGGGATGATCACATCGGTGACCGTGACCTGATCAGGGCGACCGCGCCGGCCGACGGTCAGCGGATGCCGATGTCGAACCCGTCGGCCCGGAGGGCGACGGCCGCCGCGCCGATCAGCGGGCCCGCGTCGCCCAGTCCGGCCGGGACGATGCGAGCGTCCGCCGCGAAGCCGAGGTCGCCGCAGACGCGCGCGATCTCGGCCTGCGCAGCATCGAAGAAGGGTCGGCCGAAGCCGAGCGCCACGGACCCGCCGACCACGGCGAGGTGGAGGTCGAGCAGGTTCGCCACCGATCCGACCGCGCGTCCGACGAGCATGCCGGTGCGCTCGATGATCGCCGCGTCCGCTTCAGCTGCCGGCCGACCCGACGTGACCGCGATGCCCGTCCCCGAGGCCTCGGTCTCGAGCAAGCCGGCGGGATGTCGGTCCCACCCCGCGCTGTCGTCGGTGACATGGACGTGGCCGATGTGGCCGGCGTTGCCGGCGGCACCCTCGAGCAGGCGACCGTCCAGCACGATGCCCCCGCCGACGCCGGTCGAGACGACCATTGCGAGGAAATCGGTCCGTCCCCTGGCGGCACCGACCCATCCCTCGCCCAGCGCCAACGCCTTGGCGTCGTTGTCGATGTGGACGGCGAGCCCGAGGTGGTCGTGCAACCGGGCTCGCAGCGGGAACCCTCGCCAGGCCGGGATGTTCAAGGGGGACACTTCGACGCCACCCTTGGTCATCGGCCCGCCACACCCGACGCCCACCAGCCGGACGGGGTCGCCGTCGGTGGCGTCGGCCCGGACGGCCTCGACCAGATCGACGAGCGAGCGGAACAACTGCTCGCCGCCGCCGACCGCGGCAGTCGGGCACTGACGGCGCCCGGTCAGGGACCCGTCATCGGCCACCAGACCCGCTGCGAGCTTCGTCCCGCCGATGTCGATCGCCAGCGTCGTCACGCGGTCACCGTACGCCTCGCGGCCGGACCGAACCGCGCCCGCGCCAGGGCGATGGGCCCCTAGTCTCCACCTGCTCGCCCACCGTCGCCGCCCCCTGCTCGCCATCGCTTCACCGAGGAGCCAACTGTGCCCACCAGGCAACGCACGGCCGCCAGCCCCGAGACCCTCGCCGATGCCTGCGACCGACTCGCCGGCGCGGTCGAGTCCGTGATCTGCGGCAAGCGCGAGGTCATCGACCTCGTCATCGCCGCACTGCTCGCGGACGGCCACATCCTCCTCGAGGACGTGCCGGGCGTCGGTAAGACCAGTCTGGCCAAGGCTCTCGCCGCGGCCATCGACGGCGAGTTCGGGCGGGTGCAGTTCACCCCCGACCTGCTGCCCTCCGACGTGTCGGGCGTGACGATCTTCCATCGGGGACGCGACGAGTTCGAGTTCCGGCCGGGGCCGGTCTTCGCCAACATCGTCCTGGCCGACGAGATCAACCGGGCGTCACCCAAGACGCAGAGCGCGCTGCTCGAAGCCATGGCCGAGCGCCAGGTGACGGTCGACGGATCCACCTACGAGCTCCCCCCGCCGTTCCTCGTGATCGCCACCCAGAACCCCAACGAGCACGAGGGCACGTTCCCGCTCCCCGACTCGCAGCTCGACCGCTTCCTCATGCGGATCGACGTCGGCTACCCGGGACCCGAGGCCGAGCTCGCGATGCTCGACACCCACGGCGAGCACGATCCGTTGCTCGCGGTCCGCCCCGTCGTGACGACGGCCGAGATCCTCGACCTGCGCCTCGCGGCCAACGCCGTCCACGTGGCGCCGGCGCTCAAGCACTACCTCGTGCAGATCGCCGAGTCGACCCGTGCCCATCCGCAGCTCGAGCTGGGCATGTCGCCCCGCGCCACCCTCAGCCTGCTGCGGGTCATCCGCGTCTGGGCCGCCATGGGCGGCCGCGACTACGCCACCCCCGACGACGTCAAGCAGCTCGCCGAGCCCGTCCTGGCCCACCGCCTCCTCGTCACCCCCGAGGCCGACCTGCAGGGCATCGACGCCGGCGCCATCCTGCGCGACGTGCTCGACCGCGTCCCCGTCCCCCGACCCCGCACGGCCTGACCGGTGCGGCCGACCCGACAGGGCCTCCTCGTCCTCGCCGGAGCCGCCGGCCTCGTCGCCGCCGGGCGCTTCCTCGGCCTCACGGAGCTGTTCGCGATCGGCGCAGCCGTCGCGATGCTGGTGGTCGTGTGCGCCCTCTGGGTGGCGCGGCGCGACATCGACCTCGTCGTCGCCCGCAGCGTGCGGCCCAGCCGTGTGCACATGGGCAACCCCTGCACCGTCGAGGTCGAGGTCCGCAACCGGGCCGCACACGCCTCGCCGGTGCTCCGGGTGCGTGACCCCGTCACCGGGACGGCGGGCGCCGATCTGCTCCTGGCACCCATCGGGCTGCGAAAGGTCACCACGGTCGCCTACCGGCTGCCGACCACCAAGCGCGGCCTGCTCACCGTCGGCCCGATGACCGTCGAGGTGACCGACCCGTTCGGGCTGGCGACGTCGCGCGATCGGGCGGCCCCCGCCGTCGACGTCACCGTCCTGCCGCGCATCGACGACATCCCTCCGTTGCCTCGCACGGTCGGACCTGATCCCGACGGCTCCGCCGAGACGGGCTCGATCGGGCGCGTGGGCGACGATTTCGCCGCGCTCCGCCCCTATGTCATCGGCGACGACCTCCGTCGCGTCCACTGGCTGTCGTCCGCTCGCACCGACGACCTGCTGGTCCGCCAGAACGACGTGCCGTGGCAGGGGCGCCTGTGCGTCGCCCTCGACCTGCGGCGCGAGACCCACGACGCCGACACGCTCGAGCGAGCCGTCTCGGCGGCCGCCTCGATCCTGCGGACCCACGTCCGCCGCGGCGATCACGTGCGGCTGGTCACCAGCACGGGCACCGACAGCGGCTACGGCGTGGGAGCCGCCCACCTCGACGGGCTGCTCGAGCACCTCGCGGTCGTCGAACGCAGCGGACGCGGGAGCCTGCACACCGCGCTGGAGCTCGCCGGCCGCTCCGGCAGCGGTGCGCTCGTGGTCGTCACGGGCCGGCCGGGCGAGCCCGACCTCGACGCGGTCGAGTCGGTGGGCCCCACCATCACGTACCGGCGCATCGTCCGCTTCGACCGACGCGATCGATCCTCGCCCAACCGCCGCACCGCGGTCCTGGGCGTGGCACCGAACGAGTCGTTCGCCGACGCATGGACCGAGGCCAC
>JBFJNI010000154.1:0-7003 GCA_041618235.1 Acidimicrobiales bacterium | reverse complement strand
TGGGCCGGGCTCGGGATGAACCGAGGAGCTCAGGCGGGTTGCGGAGTCCGGTCGCGTGGCCCGTTCGCGGGCACCGGGACGCCGTCGTCGCCGATGCGGCGCACGCCGACCACGAAGGCCGCGAGCCATGCCAGCACGGTGAGTGCCAGGTAGCCGTGCACGAGCGCCGGCAGCGGGCCGCTGCTGGCCTCGGTCTCGCGCAGGAGGTACTCGGTCTCGGACGCGAAGGGGGCGATCCGGTCCACGGCGGGGATCTCCGCCTCGCCGATCTCGGGGTCGGCCGGGAACCAGATCGGGACGGCCATCATCTCGGTGCCGTCACGGTGCAGCCGGACGAGCGTCTTCCAGAACCCGTCGATGGGCACCGGGGTCTCGGAGCGCCAGACGCCAGGCTCGATCTCGAGCATGTCGGCGAGCACGAGGCCGCCGCCCTGCCAGGACGACGCCTGGAACCAGTGGGCGTCGTCGGCGGCATCGGCCGGGGTGAGTTCGACGGTGACGAACGCGCCGGCCTCGGCGAATTCGGCGGTGGGTGCAGGGTCGATGGTGATCGAGGCGGTCACGTCGCCCACGTCGCGAGGGAGCAGGAAGAGGATCGGCGCGAGGAGCAGCAGCGTCCCGACGAAGAGGCCACCTCGACCGATGGCTCGTCCCGCAGGGACGAAGCGGAACGCGGTGGCGAAGCCAGTGCCGAGGAGACCGGCACCGACTGCGGCGAGGACCGAGACGATGACGGCCAGCGGCAGGAGGGAGGTGTTCCAGACCTGGTGCGACCCCTCGAAGACGAGGTCGCTGTTCCACACCCATTCGCCGGCCAGGCCGACGGTGCCGACACCGATGCCGGCGAGCACCGCGAACCGAGCGCGGTGCTCGACGCCCACCAGCGATGCGATGAGCTCGATGGCCAGCGCGGACGCGACGAACGTGGCGCCGTGCCGGGTCTCGACCGGTCCGCCCTCGTCGCCCAGCTGGGCCATCTGGGTGAGCAGGAGGATTGCGGCGATCAGGAGCGCGCGGCCGCGGCCGAGGACGATGCGGATCGCCACCAGCCCGAGCCCCGCTGCCGCCGACACCAGGAGTGGATGGAAGACCTGCGAGAACTGGGGAACGCCGAAGCTGAACTCGCCCTGGCCGGCCACGAGACCCTGGAGGGTGAGCCACGCCGCGAAGCCGTGGAGGAACCTCGACCAGCGGGACTCCTTGGGGTGGACACCGGCGTCGGCCAGCACGAGCCAACCCGCGAGTCCGGTGAAGCTGGCGCCCAGGATCATGAGCATGTGGGTCGGGCTCCACATGGTGACGTCGACGCCGAATGCGGCGTGCCAGATCTCGTCCATCGGGAAGCCCGAGACCGCGCCGACGCCGAGTGCCCCGAGCGGGAGCATCGAGTACGGGACGCGGAGACCGGCGACCGTCCAGCCGCGCTCCCAGCCGTCGAGGGTGGCGACGAGGACGCCGAGGACCGACGCCGACAGGATGCCGATCAGGCCGAGGAGGATGGCGGTGTGGGGTGCGGTGAAGAGCTCGTCGTCGCGCCCCAGTGCGATGTGCCAGGCGACGTCGCTGTAGAAGCCGACCCCGGCCACGAGCAGGGCGAAGAGCGATTGGCCGATGGCGACCGCCGCCCACCCCGGGATGCCGGTGACCCGGGTGAGCCCCCGACCGATGCGCTGGAGTGCGCCCAGTGGGAGCAGGTCGCGCCGGCCGGGTTCGCCGGCCCACCACAGCAGCACGACCGCCACGGCGTAGGCGATGAGCAGGCTGGTCACCGGTGTCCACGACGCCAAGGCGCTGCCGCCCAACGTGCCGGTGTCCGCGAGCAGGTACGTGATCGGATCCCCCAACATGTTACGGACGGTAACACAGGTGGGGACAGGGATGGCGGCCTCATCATTCCCCGGCGTTGCGCATGGATTGCGCGCCGCCGCCGGTAGATTCGCTGCCGATGTCCACGCTCCTGCTCGCGTCCGAGTCCTCGAAGCTGAACTTCGTCGACTTCGACGTCCCCCTCTGGGTCTGGGCGGCGTTCACCGCGCTGATCACGGTCCTCCTGTTCGCCGACCTGCTCCTCGTCCACAGGGACGCGCACGTCATCACCACCAGGGAAGCGGCCATCGAATCCGCGGTGTGGATCTCGATCGGCCTCGCCTTCGGGCTCGTGATCCTGGCCTGGCAGGGCGGGGCCGCCGCCGGCGAGTACTACGCCGGCTACCTCATCGAGAAGTCGCTCAGCATCGACAACGTCTTCGTGTGGGCGTTGATCATGAGCTACTTCTCGGTGCCGCAGAAGTTCCAGTTCCGGGTGCTCTTCTGGGGGATCTTCGGTGCGCTGGTGCTGCGCGCCATCTTCATCTTCGGTGGCGTGGCGATCCTCGAGCGCTTCTCGTGGGTCATCTACATCTTCGGTGCGTTCCTGCTCTACACCGCGGTGAAGCTGCTGCGACCGTCGCACGACGACGTGCACCCCGACGACAATCCGATCCTCAGGCTGGTCAACAAGATCATCCCGTCGACCACCGAGTACGACGGCCAGAACCTGTTCACGGTGAAGAACGGCAAGCGACTCGCCACGCCGCTCTTCGCAGTGCTCGTCGTCATCGAGTCCTCCGATGTCATCTTCGCTGTCGACTCGATCCCGGCCATCCTCGCCGTGAGCCGCGAGCAGTTCATCGTGTTCTCGTCGAACGCCTTCGCCATCCTCGGACTGCGGGCGCTCTACTTCCTGCTGGCCGACCTGCGGAACCGGTTCCGCTTCCTGCAGCAGGGCCTGGCCGTGGTCCTCGCCTTCGTCGGCGTGAAGATGCTGATCAGCGAGGTGTACCACGTGCCCACGTTCCTCTCGCTGGCCGTCATCGCGGTCGTGCTCACCATCGCCATCACCGTCTCGATCATGCGCCCACCGGCCGAAGGCGAAGAGATCGACGATCTCTCGACCCACGGCCTGATCGGGTCGCACGAGCCGCGCTCCGAGACGAAGTCCTCGGGCGACTCGACGAGCACGTCCACCGACTGACCCGGCGGCGCGAGCGGTCCGAAGCGCGACGCTCGTCGGAAGCGGCACACTGACGTCGTGGATCAACTCGTCGCCGTCGGAACCGAGAGCATCCCCGAGCGCCTGCGGGTCCGGGTCCGAAGGGTGCTCCACCACGAGCCGGGCGACCCGCTCGAGTCGATGATCGCCGACCTCAGGTCGCACACCCCCCGGCGGGTGCTCGTGGTCGGGCCGGGGCAATCGGCCGCCGACGTCGCCAACGAACTCCACCGCCACGGGCTGCCGGTGGTGCTGCACACCGACGACGACCTCGCGGTCGACGAGGGCGTCGGACGTCGCTGGCTCACCGATCCGGGACCACCGATGGAGGTGGCCGACTCGCTCATCGACCTCATCGGCGAGACCCCGATGATGCGCCTCGACCGAACCGGGCACGACCTCGACTGCACGCTGCTGGCCAAGCTCGAGCTGTTCAACCCCGGCTTCTCCAGCAAGGACCGCCCCGCGCTGGCGATGATCGACGCGGCCGAGCGCGAGGGCAAGCTCCAGCCGGGCGGCACCATCGTCGAGCCCACCAGCGGCAACACGGGCGTCGGCCTCGCCATCGTCGCGGCTCGGCGCGGCTACCACTGCGTCTTCGTCTGCCCCGACAAGGTGGCGTCCGACAAGATCGCCCAGCTCCGTGCCTACGGCGCCGAGGTCGTGGTGTGCCCCACCAGCGTCGAGCCCGAGCACCCAGACTCGTACTACTCGGTCTCCGACCGGTTGGCCCGCGAGCGCCCCAACGCGTGGAAGCCCGACCAGTACCACAACCCCAACAACCCCCAGGCGCAGTACGACACCACCGGCCCCGAGATCTGGCGCCAGACGGCGGGGCGGATCACCCACTTCGTCTGCGGTGTCGGCACGGGCGGCACCATCACCGGCATCGGCCGCTACCTCAAGGAACAGAACCCCGACATCCAGGTCATCGGCGCCGACCCCGAGGGCTCGGTCTACAGCGGAGGCACCGGCCGCCCGTATCTGGTCGAGGGCATCGGCGAGGACTTCTGGCCCTCGACCTACGACCCCGACATCGCCGACGAGATCGTCGCCATCTCCGACGCCGAGTCGTTCGCCACCGCCCGCCGCGTCACCCGCACCGAGGGTCTGCTCATCGGCGGATCCGGCGGCACGGCCATCGCCGCCGCCTTGCGCATCGGTCGGGAGCTGCCGCAGGACGCGGTGATCGTGGTCCACATCCCCGACTCGGGACGTGGCTATCTGTCCAAGCTCTACGACGACCGGTGGATGGCCGACCACGGCTTCCTCCGGGCCAGCGGACCCCTCATCGAGGACCTGCTCGCCGACCGCGATCCCGACCTCCCGCTCCTGGTCCACACGCACCCGGACGAGACCGTCCGAGTCGCCATCGAGATCATGCGGGAGTTCGGCGTCAGCCAACTGCCCGTGGTGAAGGCCGAGCCGCCGGTGGTGCTGGGCGAGGTCGTCGGCGCGGTCAGCGAGGTCCAGCTCCTCGACGCGGTGCTGGCCGATGCATCCGTCCTCGATCGTCCGGTCGGCGACGTCGTCGGCCCTCGGCTGCCCACGCTCGGTCTGGGCGAGCCGCTGGACCGGGCCGTGAAGACGCTCGAGACGTCGGGCGCGGCACTCGTGCTCGACGCCGGCCACCCGGTCGCCGTCGTCTCCAAGTCCGACGTGCTCCGCGCGGTCGGTCGCCAGAACACCGAATCCCGCCCGGAACCCACGGCGGACGAGCAGCGAGGGCAGCGATGACCGGATCCGCCAGCGACTTCGAGACCCGTTGCGTCCACGGCGCCGGCGGCCCCGACCCGCAGACCGGCGCCGTCGTCCCGCCCATCAGCCTGGCGTCGACCTTCGCCCAGGACGCCGTCGGCAAGCACTCGGGGTTCGAGTACAGCCGGTCCGGCAACCCGACCCGGTCCGCGCTCGAACGCCACGTGGCTGCGCTCGAGGGTGCCGCCCACGGCATGGCGTTCGCCTCCGGTCTCGCCGCCGAGGACGCCGTCCTGCGCATGCTCCGCCCCGGCGACGGCCTGCTGCTGTCCGACGACGCCTACGGCGGCACGTTCCGCCTCGCCCGCCAGGTCCATGCCCCTGCAGGCCTGGTGGTCGAGACCACCGACCTCGCCGACATCGACGCCGTCGCCGCCAACTGGCGCGACGGCACGAAGCTGGTGTGGGTCGAGACCCCCACCAACCCACTGCTGCGCATCGTGGACATCGAGGCGCTGGCCGCGGTCGCCCACGACCACGGCGCGCTGGTCGCCGTCGACAACACCTTCGCCACGCCGGCCCTGCAGACGCCGCTGGCGCTGGGGGCCGACCTCGTCGTGCACTCCAGCACCAAGTACCTCGGCGGGCACAGCGATGTCGTGGGGGGCTTCGTGGCGACGAACGACGATGCGGTGGCCGAGCGCGTGGGCTTCGTGCAGAACGCCGCCGGCGCCGTGCCCGGCCCGCTCGACAGCTATCTGGTCCATCGGGGCTGTCGGACCCTCCACCTGCGCATGGAGCGTCACTGTGAGAACGCCGCGGCGGTCGCGGCGATGCTGGTCGACCACCCGGCCGTCGCCACCGTGCTGTGGCCCGGCCTGCCCGACCATCCCGGCCACGACGTTGCCGCCCGCCAGATGAGCGGCTTCGGCGGCATGGTCAGTCTCCGCATGCGTGACGGCATGGAGGCGGCCAAGAAGCTGTGCGAAGCCACCGAGGTCTTCACCCTGGCCGAGTCGCTCGGTGCGGTCGAGAGCCTCATCGAGCATCCCGGGCTCATGACGCACTCGTCGGTGGCGGGCACGGTCAACGCCGTCCCCGACGACCTGGTGCGGCTGTCGGTGGGCATCGAGTCGATCGCCGACCTGCTCGCCGACCTCGGCCAGGCGCTCGACGTCGCGGCCGCCGATTCCGGGACATGACGGAGTAGACACGGCTCGTGGGCATCGTCGACGAGGACATCCAGCGGGTCCGGGCGGCGACCGACATGGTCGGCCTGGTCGGCGAGTACGTCCAGCTCAAGCAGGTGGGTCAGCGGTGGCGCGGCCTGTGCCCGTTCCACACCGAGAAGACCGGCTCGTTCTACGTCAACGCCGTCGACGGTCTCTACCACTGCTTCGGCTGCCAGGCGTCGGGCGACTCGATCACCTTCGTCCAGCAGATGGAGCACCTCGCCTTCCCCGAGGCGGTCGAGCGTCTCGCCAGCCGGGTCGGCATCTCGCTCAACTACGACAAGCCGGGCGAGAACAAGTCGCGTCAGGAGCGACGCAAGCTGATCGACGTCGTCCAGAAGGCCGAGGACTGGTACCACGAGCGTCTCCTCTCCTCGCCCGACGCCGCCGCCGCCCGCAAGTACCTGCGCGACCGTGGATTCGACGGTGACGAGGTGCGCGAGTGGCGGCTCGGCTGGGCGCCGGACGACTGGGACCAGCTCGCCCGGGGCCTCCGCCTGTCGAAGAAGGACCTCGTCGAGACCGGCCTCGGCTTCGAGAACCGGCGGGGGAGGGCGCAGGACTTCTTCCGAGGACGGGTGCTCTTCCCGGTGCACGACGCCGACGGCAATGCCATCGGCTTCGGCGGCCGCATCATGCCCGGCGAGGACGGCCCCAAGTACCTCAACACCTCCCAGACCAAGCTCTACGACAAGTCGCGCGTGCTGTTCGCGCTCGACCGGGCCAAAGCCGGCATCGTCGAGGCCGACGAGGTCGTCGTGTGCGAGGGCTACACCGACGTCACCGCGTTCTTCCGTGTGGGCATCCCGCGTGCGGTGGCCACGTGCGGCACGGCGCTCACCGACGACCACGTCCAGCTCCTCCGGCGGTTCGCCCGTCGCATCGTCCTCGCGTTCGACGCCGACGCCGCCGGCCAGGCCGCGGCCGCCCGCTTCTACCAGTGGGAGGCCAAGTTCGATCTCGACGTCGTCGTGGCCGCCCTGCCGCCGGGCGTCGATCCGGGCGAGCTCGCCGGCACCGACCCCGATGCGCTGGTCGCTGC
>JBFJNI010000153.1:0-7058 GCA_041618235.1 Acidimicrobiales bacterium | reverse complement strand
TGACGTCGGCGCCCTTCATCTTCGCCAGCGGCACCACGTTGGCGATGGGGTACACGCCCAAGGTGGTGCCCACCGCCAGCAGGAGGTCCGCGCGGCGGGCGGCCTCGTCGGCCCGGCGGAGGTCGTCGACCACCAGGCCCTGACCGAACGAGATCGTCGCCGACTTCAGGATGCCGCCACACACGAGGCACGGCGGGTCGGGCTCGCCGGCCCGCACCCGCTCGAGGGTGTCGGCCATCGGCCGGCGGTCGTCACAGTCGAGGCACACCGAGTCGCGGGTCGTGCCGTGGATCTCGACGAGCCGCTCGCGCGCCGTGCCGGCGACGAGGTGGAGGCCGTCGATGTTCTGGGTGATGAGCGTGTCGAGGGTGCCGCGACGCTCGAGGTCGACCAGGGCGCGATGGCCCTCGTTGGGCTCGTAGGTCTGGTCGACCATCTCGAGGCGTCGCTTCCATCCCCACTGTCGGACCGAGGTGTCGGAGAGGTAGTGGTCGATGTTCGAGAGCTTCTCGGCCTCGGGGTCCTTGGTCCACACCCCGTTCGGGCCGCGGAAGTCACGGATGCCGCTGTCGGTGCTGATGCCGGCGCCGGTGAGGACGACGATGCGCTGGGCCGCCGCGACCAGCGATCGGGCTCGAGCGAGGAGGTGATCGGCCGTCACGGTATCAAGGCTAGCCAGCTGAGCTGCCGGTGCCGCTTGACAGGCGCCACGCAGTCTGATGACATCGAAAACACCTGAAAGACAATGAACTTCCCCCACGTGCTCACCTCTGAGGAGATCACCGTGGATGCCCCGGCGCCCACCCTGTCCGACCAACTACCTCCACTGCTCGTCGTCCCCTGGCGCGACCCCGTGGTCGATGCCCTCGGCCTCGACCCCCGCTCGGCCTACGTCGAGCGGTTCTGGCTCCCCTTGCTGGGCCCCACCAGCACCTGGCTGCTCCGACGGCTCGCTGCCGAGTTCGACCATCAGCCCGAGGGCTTCAGCCTCGACGCCGGCGACGCCGCCCGCTCCATCGGCATCGGCAACAAGGGCGGCGCCCGCGGTCCCTTCCACCGATCCGTCGACCGCTGTGTCCGCTTCGGGGTCGCCCGCCACGACGACCACGGCATCCTCGCCGTTCGCACGCGGATCCCGCCGCTCAGCCGGTCGCAGGTCCGTCAGCTCTCACGCAAGCTCCAGGGCGCGCACCAGCGGTGGCAGGAGGACCAGCTCCGGCGCAGCAGCCATCCGGCCAGTGAGCACCACGCCGCCCGCCTCGCGCGCAGCCTGCTCGACGTCGGGGCGTCAGCGGTCGAGGTCGAGGACCAGCTCCGTCGGTGGAACTTCGACGATCAGTCGGCGCATCGGGCGCTGCGGATGGCGAGCGAGACCCACGCCGACGCGTGAACCCGTCTAGCGCGGCTTCTTGTAGCCCTTGAGGAGCGCCAGCATGGTGCGGACCCCGTACCCCGTGCCGCCCTTGGCCTCGGTGGGCGTCTCGGTGTCCCCGAACGCCGGGCCGGCGATGTCGACGTGGACCCAGGGGATGCCCTCGCCGACGAACTCACGCAGGAACAGCGCGGCGATGGACGCACCGCCGAACCGGCCACCGATGTTCTTCATGTCGGCGATGTCGGAGTCGAGGTTCTTGCGCCACTCCTCGGGCAGCGGCAACTGCCATACCTTCTCGCCCGCCGCGGCCGCCGCCTCCTGCATCTGGGTGATCCAGGCGTCGCTGGTGCCCATGATGCCGGCGTGGGTCTGGCCGAGGGCGACCATGCACGCGCCGGTGAGCGTGGCCAGGTCGACGATGGCGTCGGGCTCCTCGGCGCTGGCCCGGACCAGTGCGTCGGCGAGGACGAGGCGCCCTTCGGCGTCGGTGTTGTGGATCTCCACCGTCTTGCCGTTGGCGTAGCGGAGCACGTCGCCCAGGCGGGTGGCGTCGCCGCCGGTCATGTTGTCGGTGAGCGGCACGTAGCCTCGCACCTCGACCTTGGGCTGCACCGCGGCGAGGGCGCAGAACGTGCCCACGACCGTGGCGCCGCCGGCCATGTCGCCCTTCATCGTGAGCATGCCGTCGCTGGGCTTGATGCTCAGGCCGCCGGAGTCGAACGTGATTCCCTTGCCGACCAGCGCCACCGCGCCGCGGGCCTTGCCCTCGGGGGTCCAGCGCAGCTCGAGGAAGCGGGGCGGGATCTCCGAGCCGCGGTTGACGCCGAGCAGACCGCCCATGCCGGCGGCGGCGATCTCGGCCTCGTCGAGCACCGTGACCTGGAAGCCGTAGGCCTGGCCGAGCGAGACGGCCTCGTCGGCGAACGCCGGCGGAGTCAGGCTGCCGCCCGGTTCGTTGACCAGATCGCGCGCCACGCAAACCGCCTCGGCCACCGCGGCACCGAGGTCGAAGGCGGCCTGGACGCGCTTGCCGCCCTTGCCCAGGACGTGGACCTCGGCCAGCTCGGACGGCTTCGGGTCGCTCTTCAGCACGGTGTAGCTGTACTGGCCGAGCCGGAGGCCCTCCGCGAACGCCTGGGCGACGCCGGTGGGGCTCAGCTCGCCGGCCGCGTCGAGGAGATCGGTGGCGATGACGGCGTGCTTCTTGGCCGCACGGGCGGTGGCACCGCCGACGGTGCGGAAGGTGTCGACCGTGCGATCGGCGTCGGCGCCGAGGCCGACCACGATGGCGACGCCGCCGTCGACCGTGGGCACGATGTGCGACTCGCCCGCCTCGGCCGCGAAACCGCCGGACTCGAGCGCGGCGCGCATCGGGTGCGACTCGAGCGCCTCGACACTCACCCCGTGGACGAAAACGGCGTCCTCGGGCGCTTCCTTGACGAGCGTGGTCGTGACGGTCATTCGTGGGTCCTCCGGGGTCAGGTGTCTCGAGAGAGCAGGGTGTCGTCGGCCTCGATCCAGCGGGCCATGGTCCACAGGAGCGAGGAGAGGCGGTTGAGGTAGGGCACCACATGGGAGCCGTCGACGTCGACCACCACCGAACGACGCTCGGCGCGACGCACCACGGTCCTGGCGACGTCGAGGCGGGCGGGCAGCTCGCCCTGGCCGGGCACGACGAACTCGGTGGGGAACTCGAAGCGGCCGCCGAGGTCGTCGGTGGTGGTCGACACCCATGCCACCATGGCTTCGCTGACCGCAGTCTGCTCGTCGACCAGCTTGTGGCGGTTCTCCTCGGCCGTGGCCAGCTCGGCCATCAGCACGTACAGGTCGTGCTCGACGCGCACGAGGAGCTGATCGACCTCGCCGTCGCTGCCGCCGTCGAGTCGAGCGGCCGCCCGGGCCAGGCCGATGGCGGCCTGGGCCTCGTCGACCGTGCCGTAGGCCTCGGGCCGTGCGTCGTGCTTGGGCACCCGCCCGCCGTAGAACAGCCCGGTGGTGCCGTCGTCGCCCTTGCCCGTGTACAGCTTGCTCATCGCCGGGGACGCTACCGGCGCCACGCACCCACTCGGGGGCGGCAAACGGATCGGGGTGCCCGAATGCCCCCTCGGTAGGCTCGTCGGATCATGGAATCCCCCTTCCTCGACCTGGTGAACGAGCGCGTCGTCGTCTACGACGGTGCCTTCGGCACCTATGTGCAGCAGCTCGATCTCGGCCCGGACGACTTCGCCCTTCCCGACGGCAGCGGCGACGAGCTCGAGGGCTGCAACGAGATCCTGGCCATCACCCGTCCCGACGTGATCGCCGGCCTCCACGAGGGCTACTTCGCCGTCGGCGCCGACGTCACCGAGACCGCCACGTTCGGCGCGTTCGCGGTCCCGCTGGCCGAATACGACATCGCCGGCATGACGCACGAGATCAACGTCGCCGCCGCCCGCATCGCGAAGCACGTCGCCGCCGACTTCGCCACCGACGGGTCGCCGCGTTTCGTGGCCGGCTCCATCGGCCCGGGCACCAAGATGCCCACGCTCGGCCACATCAGCTACGCCCAGCTGCGCGACGACTACGAGGTCCAGGCCCACGGCCTGCTCGAGGGCGGGGTCGACCTGTTCCTCATCGAGACCCAGTTCGACGTGCTCGGCCTCAAGGCCGCGGTCGCCGGCTGCAAACGGGCCATGGTCGCGCTCGGCCGCCAGGTGCCGATCCAGGCCCAGGTCACCATCGAACTCACCGGCACGATGCTCCCCGGCACCGAGATCGGCGCCGCGCTCGCGGCCGTCGATCCGCTGGGCATCGACATCATCGGCCTGAACTGCGCCACCGGTCCGGGCGAGATGAGCGAGCACCTCCGCTACCTCTCCCAGCACTCGCGCATGCCCATCTCTGCCCTGCCCAACGCCGGCATGCCGTCGGTGGTCGACGGCAAGATGCACTACGACCTCACCCCCGAGGGCCTCGTCGAGGCCCAGACCCGGTTCATCACCGAGTTCGGTGTCCAGGTCATCGGCGGCTGCTGCGGCACGAACACCGAGCACATCCGCCTGCTGGCCGAGCGATGCAAGGACCTCAAGCCGGCCCCCCGCTCCCCCGTCCACGAACCGGGCGCCACCAGCATCTACAGCTTCACCCCGATCGAGCAGGACAGCTCGGTGCTGCTCATCGGCGAGCGCACCAACGCCAACGGCTCGAAGGCCTTCCGCGAGGCGATGATCGAGGGCGACTGGGACACCACGGTCAAGATGCTCAAGGCCCAGATCGCCGGCGGCGCCCACGTCATCGACGTGTGCGTCGACTACGTCGGTCGCGACGGCAACGCCGACATGCACGAGATCGCATCGCGCTTCTCCACGCAGTCGACGGCTCCGCTGATGATCGACTCGACCGAGGCCGACGTCGTCGAGACTGCGCTGCAGCACCTCGGCGGTCGGGCCATCCTCAACTCGGTGAACCTCGAGGACGGCGACGCCCCCGGCACCCGCTTCGACCGGTTCCTCACGCTGGCCAAGGAGTACGGCGCGGCCGTCGTGTGCACCTGCATCGACGAGGAGGGCCAGGCCCGCACGCCCGAGTGGAAGCTCCGGGCTGCGAAGCAGATCCATGACATCGCCGTCGAGCGCTACGGCCTCGAACCCAGCGACCTCATCTTCGATCCGCTCGCGCTCACCCTCGGCACCGGGATGGACGAGTCCCGTGGAGACGGCGCGGCCACCATCGAGGGCATCCGGCTCATCAAGGAGCACCTCCCCGGCGTCCACACCACGCTCGGGCTGTCCAACATCTCCTTCGGCCTCAAGCCCGCCGCCCGCCACGTCATCAACTCGGTGTACCTCCACGAGTGCGCCCAGGCCGGCCTCGACTCGGCCATCGTCCACGCCGGCCGGATCCTGCCGCTCAATCGCATCCCCGACGAGCAGCGCGACGCCTGCCTCGACCTGATCTACGACCGCCGCGGCGCGGCCGGCGCCCTCTCCGAGGGCCGCGACGACTACGACCCGCTGGCGAAGATCCTCGACCTGTTCGAAGACGTCGAGACGGTCCACGAGGTCGAGGAGGACCGCTCGGGCTGGCCGGTCACCGACCGCCTGAAGCAGCGCATCATCGACGGCGAGCGCGACGGCCTGGTCGCCGAGCTCGACGAAGCCCGCGCCGAGGGCATCGCTCCCCTGGCCATCATCAACGACCACCTCCTCGCCGGCATGAAGATCGTCGGTGATCTCTTCGGTGCCGGCGAGATGCAGCTGCCGTTCGTCCTGCAGTCGGCCGAGACGATGAAGGCCGCGGTCGCCCACCTCGAGCAGTTCATGGAGAAGGCCACCGACGGCTCGGACACCTCCAAGGGCCGCATCGTGCTCGCCACGGTGAAGGGCGACGTCCACGACATCGGCAAGAACCTGGTCGACATCATCCTCACCAACAACGGCTACGAGGTCTTCAACCTGGGCATCAAGGTGCCGGTGAGCGACATGCTCAAGACCGCGCAGGAGGTCAAGGCCCACGCCATCGGCATGTCGGGCCTGCTCGTGAAGTCGACGCTGATCATGCGCGAGAACCTCGAAGAGCTCAACCAGCGCGGCCTCGCCGACATCCCCGTGCTGCTCGGTGGCGCCGCGCTCACCCGCAGCTACGTCGAGCGAGACCTGCGCGAGGTCTACGAGGGTCGGCTGTTCTACGGCCGCGATGCCTTCGAGGGCCTCCACACCATGGACAAGCTGCGCGCCATCCGCGCCGGCGACGAGGCCGACGACCCCGACTGGGGCACCGTCCCGTCCGAGTCCACCGTGCGCGCTCGCGCCGGCATCGAAGCACGCGTCGACGACCCCGATCTCGTGCTCCCCGCCCGCTCCCCCGACGTCGCCACCGACAACCCGGTCCCGACCCCACCGTTCTGGGGCAGCCGGGTCATCAAGGGCGTGCCCATCGACGAGATCGCCGGCTTCGTCAACGAGACCGCGCTGTTCCGCAACCAGTGGCAGTTCCGTCCCGAGAAGACCGCGGACGGGTCCAAGGAGACCGACGCCGAGTTCAAGGAGCGGATCCGCCCGCAGTTCCGCACGCAGCTCGCCGAGGCGAAGGCCGACGGCCTGCTGCAGCCGGCGCTCGTCTACGGCTACTTCCCGGCCAACGCCGACGGCGACGACCTGGTGATCTGGACCGACGAGACCGCCACCGAGGAGCGCTGCCGCTTCCCGTTCCCCCGCCAGCGCGTCGAGCCGTTCCTGTGTATCGCCGACTTCTTCCGACCCGTGGGCGAGCAGGTCGACGTGGCCGCCTTCCACATCGTCACCATGGGCCACGCGGTCAGCGAGCGGACGGCCGAGCTGTTCGCGGCCGACAAGTACCAGGACTACCTGCTGCTCCACGGCATCGGCGTCGAGATGGCCGAGGCGCTGGCCGAGCTGTGGCACAAGCGCATCCGCGAAGAACTCGGCATCGGCGACGAGTCAGGGATCGATCTCCACGGCATGTTCCGCCAGCAGTATCACGGCGGTCGCTACTCGTGGGGCTACCCGGCCTGCCCCGACCTCGAGGACAACGAGACGGTGGCGACGCTGCTCGGCGCCGAACGCATCGGCATCGAGGTCAACGAGGACACCGGCTACCAGTTCCAACCCGAGCAGTCGACGTCGGCGCTCATCTGCCACCACCCGAGGGCGAAGTACTTCGTCGCGAGGTGAGCCGCCAGGGC
>JBFJNI010000152.1:0-7141 GCA_041618235.1 Acidimicrobiales bacterium | reverse complement strand
CTATCTTGGATAGGGAATGTCGAGGTCTTCTTGCCTAGCTTGGGACCGGGTCGGTCACCCGATCGAGACGACATCAGGGAGCGCACGCCATGGCCACCGTCACCGCATACGCACCGGGAACCCCGAGCTGGGTCGATGTCTCGAGCACCGACGTCGAATCGAGCGTCGCCTTCTATCGCGGGCTGTTCGGATGGGACTGCACCGAGGCCGGCGACCCCGCCGAGACCGGTGGCTATCGCATGTTCGAGGTCGGTGGCGTCGCCGTCGCCGGCATCGGCCCCAACCAGCCCGACGCCGGTCCTCCGATGTGGAACACCTACGTCACCGTCGCCGATGTCGACGCCACGGCGAAGGCCATCACCGACGCCGGCGGCACCATCCTGGCCCCACCCATGGACGTGATGACCGCCGGGCGCATGCTCGTGGCGATGGATCCATCCGGTGCCGTGTTCTCGGCCTGGCAAGCGGGCGAGAGCATCGGCGCCGGCATCGTCAACGAGCCCGACTCGCTGTCCTGGAACGAGCTGAACACCCGGGACCCCGACACCGCCGAGCGCTTCTACGGCGCGGTGTTCGGCTGGACGGCCGAGAAGAACCACATGGGCGACGGCTCCGTCTACACCGAGTGGCACCTCGACGGCGCCGGCGTCGGCGGCATGCTCGACATGCGCGGCCGGGTGCCCGACGAGGTCCCGCCCCACTGGCTCACCTACTTCGCCGTCGCCGACTGCGACGCGACGGTCGCGAAGGCCACCGAGCTCGGCGGCACCGTCATGCTCCCGCCCATGGACGTCATGCCAGGACGCTTCGCCCTGCTCGCCGACCCCCAGGGCGCGTTCTTCGCCGTGATGAAGATGAACGATCCGATGCGCGCCGAGTGACCCGGCACTGCGGATCCGACTGATCCCCGCCGCGGCGGGTATGGGATCGCCCGTGACCCTCCTCGGCGCGCACCCAGCGCAACGCATCGCTCGCCACACCGACGTGTTGCGACTCCTCGTCCGCCACGCTCGCGGGGACCTCCTCGACCAGGCGGGACTCGAGGCCGAGCTCCAGGATCTCGACCGCACCGGGTCGGCGGGCACCGACCACGACGACGACGCCCGCCAGTTCGCGTCGGACCTCGAGTCGATGGGCCCGACGTTCGTGAAGCTCGGCCAGGTGCTGTCGACCCGAGCCGACCTGCTCCCCGAGAACTACCTCCTGGCCCTCCGCCGACTCCAGGACGAGGTCGAGCCCATCCCCGTGAGCGAGGTCCGCGCCGTGATCGAGGACGAGCTCGGTCTCGAAGTGAAGGACCTCTTCGCCGACTTCGACGACGAGCCGATGGCCGCAGCCTCGCTCGCGCAGGTCCACCGGGCCACCCTGGCCAACGGCACCCGGGTCGTGGTCAAGGTCCAACGCCCGGGCATCGCCGACACCGTCCGTGAGGACCTCCGGGTGCTCGGAGACCTCGCCCGCCTCGTCGACTCGACCACCGAGGTCGGGCGGCGGTTCGCATTCGGCGAGTTCCTCGACTCGTTCCGCACGAGCTTCGTCGCCGAGCTCGACTTCCGGACCGAGGCCGACAACCTCCACGCCTTCGGTGATCTGCTGACCGACTACGAGCGGATCAACGTGCCCCGCCCCATCGACCAACTCGTCACCCGCCGCGTCCTCACCATGACGTGCGTCGACGGCATCAAGGTCACCGAGCTCGGCCCGCTCACCCGTCAGGAGATCGACGGCGCCGGGCTCGCCGACGAGCTCACCCGCGCCTACATCGATCAGATCCTGGTGCACGGTCTGGTGCACGCCGATCCCCACCCCGGCAACGTGCTGTTGTCCGACGGCGAGATCGTGCTGCTCGACCTCGGCATGGTCACCCGGCTCGGCCACGGAAGCCGCCGGCACCTGCTGGACCTCATGCTGGCCATCGCCGAGCAGCGCGCCGACGATGCGGTCGACGTCCTGCGCGAGGCCGGCACGCCGCTCGCCGGGTTCGACGCCCGCAGCCTCGAGTCAGCCTTGGCCGAACTGCTGAGTCGCCACGCTGGCGCAGCGATGAACCGCATCGACACCGGCTCGGTCCTGCTCGCGCTCTCGCGGGCGTGCGCCACCGCCGAGCTTCGCCCGCCGGCCGAGCTGGCGATGGTCGGCAAGGCCATGCTCCACCTCGACGAGGTCACCCGCCGGCTCGACCCCGACTTCGTCCCGAATCGAACGGTCGAGGACCACGCCGGGAAGCTGTTGCGCCTCCATGTCGAGGGCGACGTCACCCAGCTCCGGGCCGCTCGTGCGACGCTCGACATGGGCCGGTTCATGGAGAACCTGCCCCGACGGGCCGACCGGGTCCTCGGCGATCTCGCCGACGGCAAGCTGCGCATCAACGTCGACGCCATCGACCAGGACGAGCTGCTCCGTGGCTTCGAGAAGATCGCCACCCGCGTGACCGCTGGCATCGTGCTCGCCGCCATGCTCATCGGCGCGTCACTGGCCATGCGGATCGAGAGCGACGTGCAGCTGCTCGGGGCGCCGGCGCTCGCCACGGTGTTCTTCGTGCTCTCCGGGATCGGCGGCCTCGTACTGGTGACCCACGTCTTCGTCATCGACCGACGAGACCGCATGCGCCGGCGACGCCTGACCCGCTGACCTGGCCCGCGGGCCGACCGGCTGCCCTACGGTTCGGGCGCATGGACGACCTGAGCCACCTCGACGCCACTGCACAATCCGAGCTCGTCCGAGCCGGTGAGGTCACCGCACTCGAGCTCACCGATGCGGCCATCGAGCGCCTCGAAGCGCTCAACCCGGTGCTGAACGCGGTGATCCACCTCGGCCTCGATGGTGCCCGCGAGCGCGCCGCGGCGCTCGACGCCGGCGAGGGTGCCGGGCGCGACGCCGACGGACCGTTCCGCGGCGTGCCGTTCCTCACCAAGGACCTGATCTGTCGTGAAGCCGGGCGCCCGTTCCACGAGGGAAACCAGTACCTCAAGGAGATCGGCTACACGTCCGACTACGACCAGGTCCTGGCCGAGCGCTTCCGCTCGTCCGGCCTGGTCTCGCTCGGGCGGACCAACGTGCCCGAGTTCGGCATGCGGCCGGTCTGCGAACCCCTGGCGTACGGCCCCACCAACAACCCGTGGAACCTCGAGCACTCCCCCGGTGGGTCCACGGGTGGCGGTGCGGCGGCGGTCGCCTCGGGCATCGTGGCCGTCGCCCACGCCAACGACGTCGGCGGCTCGATCCGTGCCCCGGCATCGCACTGTGGCCTCGTCGGCCTGAAGCCGTCCCGTGGCCGTTCCACCTCGGCGCCCGACTTCTTCGACGCCATGGGTGGTCTCAACGAGGAGCTCGTCGTCACCCGATCGGTCCGCGACACCGCCGCCGCGCTCGACGCGTTCTGCAGCCGGCCGGTCGTCGGCGACTGGCACCCCACGTGGCCGGCGGCCGAGTCGTACGCGGCCGAGGCCCACACCGACCCCGGCAGACTCCGCATCGGCTTCGTGACGGCGCATCCCACGGTGGCCGTCCACGACGATGTCGCGGCCACGGTCCGATCCGTCGCCGACATCCTCGGCGGCCTGGGCCACGACGTCGACCAGTCCCACCCCGAGGCGCTCGACGAGGACATCACCGGGTTCGCCCTCCCCCACTACGCCGCCGGCACCGCCCACATCGTCCACGAGCACTGGCCGCGCATACTGGGACACGCCATCCCGGACGACCAGATCGAGCCCGCCACCGCCTTCCTCGCCGACCTCGGTCGCAGCATCACGGCCATGGAGCTGTTCTCCGCACGCGAGCTGGCGCAGGCCTGGACTCGGCGCCTGCTGTCCTGGTGGGCTGACTTCGACGTGCTCGTCTGCCCCGTGGTGCCCGTGCCGCCACCCCGTACCGGTGACGACCACGACGACGTCATGCTCATCACCTACGCCGCCCCGTTCAACATCTCGGGTCAGCCGGCGATGGCCGTGCCGGGTGGCGTCCACGACGGCCTTCCCATCGGCGTACAGCTGGTGGCCGCCCACGGACGCGAGGACGTGCTCATCCGGGTGGCCGCCCAGCTCGAGGCCGAGACCGGCTGGCTCGACCGCCGGCCTCCCACCCACGCCTGACGCCACCCACCGCTCAGGTGTCGACGAGATCCTGGAGGATCCGTCCCGCACCGGCCAACAGCTCGGCGTCGGCCTCGATGGAAACCACCTCGTCCAGGGGCGAGCGACGCGCCAGGAGTGCCGACGCGGCCCGCAACAGCTCGGCGTCGGCCAGACGGGCCTCGCCGACGAGTACCTCCGCCAACGCGTCGAGGCCTTGGACGGCCTGACGGGGATCCTCGGCGACCAGCACCTGCGTGGCAACCGCCAGATCGCCGATGCCGCCGCGGTCGGCGTGCTCGATCCGCCAGATGCCCAGGTCACGCCGACACGCAGCCACGTGACGCGGCTCGGCCACCTTGGTGAGTGCGCCGAGCGCGTCGAAGAACCGCGGCCCCGCCTCCGGGCGACCCTCGAACGCGGCGAGCTGGGCCCGCTCGTAGAGCAGAAGGGCGTGGGAGAAGCGGGTGAAGCGAGTCGGTTCGTGGGCGTCGGCGATGGCGAGGGCGCGCCGCACACGGGCGACGTCGCCGGCCTCACGGGCGAACGCCGCCGCCATCGCAGCCGACCACATCGCCTCGTCGATGTCGCCGTGCTGCTGGTGACCGACGCTCACCTCGAGCATGGCGTCGGACGCACCGGACACGTCGCCGACGACCGCTTGACCCAGGGCCACGAGCGACGCCAGCGAGAGCGCCGCCCACTCGTTTCCCTCGGGGCAGCGAGCCCGGAGGACCTTGGTCTGCTCGACCGCCGCCTCGAATCGACCCGACCAGCCGTAGCCCAACGCCAGCTCGCCCCTCGCCCGGAGCTCGAGATCGATCAGGCCGAGTTCGGCGGCGACCGCCACGGCGTCTTCGATCTCGGCGAGGAACGGAACCCGGTTCGCCGCCGAGGGAGTCATCTGGGCACGCATCACCCAGTAGCGGGCGCGGCGGGCCGGGTCGGCCGATCGAGCCTGCTTCTCGAGCCCCTCCAGGATCTCGGTCCCGAACCCGGTGCGTCCGGCCGAACGCCAGATCGGAGCCAGCGCCGAGGCGACGTCGAGCCGGTCGTCCGGCGAGATGCGGGGCAGCAGCCATTCGACCGTGGCGTGCTCGTCGTCGAGGAGCGTCGCCAGCTCGAAGTCGGTGCGATCGACGAGGTCGGAGCGGGCCGCACGGGCGAGCCGGAGCACGGCGTCGCGCACCGCAGACACGATGTGCCGGTCGTCGCGCACCTTCGGACGGAGCACGTCGCGAGCCGGCTCGATCACCCGGATCATCGCTCGCTGGTCGCCGCCGCGTTGCACCACCAGCGAACCCCGGACGGCGAAGCCCAGCGCCCGACGGACCTCGGCCTCCGGGCGACCGGAGATCTCCACCAACAGCTCGATCCGGGTGGCGGCGGGCAGGGCCGCCAGCATCATCACCAGCGATCGGCTCTCGTCGGGGAGCGAGTCGATGGCCGTCTGCACCGCGACCGACACGGCGTCGCCCAGCCCGTCGCCCTCCACCCGGCTGGTGGTGGCCGCACCCAGCAACTGGAGCGCCAGCGGGATCCCCTCGGCCCGAGCGCACAGCGCGGCGATCTCGGGCCAGCGCAGCGCCATGGACGACCGACCGATCGACGCATGGTCGGCGACGATCAAGGCGGCCGGGCCCGGGGCGTCGATGCTCCCGACCGACAGCGGGCCGAGTCGGTAGATCACCCCGCCGGCCACCGCCAGCTCGACGCGGCTGGTGGCCAGGACCCGCGCACCGGGCGCCGACGCAGTGAGCTGCATGACCAGCTCGGTGACCTCTGCCTCGACGTGTTCACAGTTGTCGAGCACCAGCAGGCCGGCCACCGATTCCAGGTGATCGGCCACCGCGCCGGCCAGCGAGTGCCCCGCGATGCGAGGCGAGATGCCGATCGACCGGGCGATCGAGCGCAGGATCCGTGCGCTGTCGTGGAGATCGGCCAGCGGCACGATCCACGCGCTGCGGGTCACGGCTCGGGCGATCTCCCCGGCCAGCGCCGACTTGCCGATGCCGCCGAGCCCGACGATGGTCACGACCCGATGGCGATCGAGCATGCTGAGCACATCGCCGACGTCGCCCTCGCGGCCGACGACGACCGCGGCGGTGTCCAGCGACACGAGAGCCGTCGGCTGGGCCCGCATGCGCTGGGGTCGCCACTCGAGCCGCGGGTCCTGATCGAGGACGCGCTGCAGCATCGTCCGCAGTGCCGAACCCGGCTCGATGCCGACCTGCTCGACCAGGACCTCGCGCGCCCGCTCGTAGGTCCGTACCGCCTCCGTCTGGTTCCCGGATCGGTAGTGAGCCAGCATCAGCGCGACCCATCGCTGCTCGCGCAGGGGTTCGTCGAGCGTGGCACGTTCGAGTCGGTCGAGCTCGTCGGCGTGCAGCCCTGTCTGGGTGACGAGCGAGCACCACAGATCGACCGCCGACCGGTGCAACTCCTCGAGCGCGTGGGCGTCGAGGGCGAGGGCGGCGTCGTCGCGCCACTCGCCGAACGGCGGGCCGACCCACAGGCCGAGGGCGTGCTCCACCAGGTGCTTCGCCGTCGCCGGCCACTCGGTGGCCCGTGCGTCTCGCACCGCCTTCTCGAACGCGACGTGATCGACCGACTGCGGGTCGACGTCGAGCACGTAGCCCGCCGGCGTCGACGACACGGCGGCGACGCCGGCCAGGGCCTGGCGCAGCCGCGACACGGCGACGCGCGCGGCGGCGATCGCCCGGTCGTCCACCGTGGTCTCGCCCGCGGATGCCGGATCCGGAGCGGGGCCATACCCCATCGCATCGTCGCGCCGGCACAGCTGCTCGACCGGCACCGGGTGTCCGGGGCGGCGCAGCAGCCGGGCCAGGACGAAGCGGGACTGTGGCGTGAGACCCACGTCGGCGCCGTCGACACGCACCCCGATGCCTCCGAGCACGGTCCAGGAGACCGAAGCGGCCACCACGGTCCCCCGCTCGATCCCGATCACCTCGTCCACACCCGCCTCCACGGCGCATCTCCGGGCTGCTCGACCGAGCGGGAGCGTACGCCTGTACCCGCTGACGTGTCGCGGGGGGGGGGGGGGGGGG
>JBFJNI010000151.1:0-7168 GCA_041618235.1 Acidimicrobiales bacterium | reverse complement strand
TCGACAGCCTCCTCGGCTGAGCGACCAGCGCACGCCACCGCCGGAACTGCTTGACTCATGCCCATGACCGAGATGCCCCCGGCGATCCTGATCGTCGACGACGAGCCCGACGTCCGCAAGGTGGTCCGCTCCGTGCTCGAAGCCGACGGCTACCAGGTGACCGAGGCCGCGGACGGCCCCGCCGCACTCACCCTGTTGCACTCGGTGGGTGGTCCACGTGGTCCCCAGCTCGTCGTGCTCGACGTGATGATGCCGGGCATCGACGGCATCGAGGTGTGCCGGCAGATCCCGCACGACCGCATGAAGGTGCTCATGCTCACGGCCCGCGACGACGCCGAGACCGTCGCCGCCGCCGAGGCCGCCGGCGCCGACCGCTACATGACCAAGCCGTTCTCGGCCGTCGAGCTGCTCGACGCCGTCCGAGAACTGCTGGCGTCGGTCTGACCCCGGAGCCCCGCGCCGCGGTCGGTCCGAGCATGGCGCCCGATCCTCCCGCCGACGCGCCAGACGCGCCAGACGCGGAGACGCCCGACGCGCCGTCGCGCTGGGGCGACCTCGGGACGTTCATCCGCGACCAGCGGCGCCTCACCCATCTGTCGCTGCGCAAGCTCGCCGAGCTCGCCGACGTCTCCAACCCGTACCTGAGCCAGATCGAGCGCGGCCTGCGCAAGCCGTCGGCCGACATCCTCCAGCAGATCGCTCGGGCGCTCTCGATCTCGGCCGAGTCCCTCTACGTCCGTGCCGGCTTCCTCGAGGAGCACGACGGAACCGCCGACGTGGTCGGTGAGATCCGCCGCGACACCACCCTCACCGGCGAGCAGCGCCAGACGCTGATCCGGATCTACCAGTCGTTCCAGGTCGAGAACGGCGTCGGACCGGCAGGGGACCCGACCCTCACCGCCGAAACAGAAGCTGATGAATCCGATCGGGAAGATCAGGAATCAACCGACGATCCCGAGCGTTGACCCCGCCGTGCAGCGTCTCGCGGTGCTCTCCCTCCACACGTCCCCCCTCGTGCAGCCCGGTCAGGGCGACGGCGGCGGCATGAACGTGTACGTGCGCGAGCTCGTGGCCTCGCTGGCCCAGGCCGGCGTCGACTGCCAGGTGTACACCCGCCGCTGGAAGCACGACCTGCCCGACGTGGTCGACATCGAGCCCGGATTCCGCGTCGTGCACATCGACGCCGGCGATCCCGACCTCCCGAAGGAAGCGCTTCCCGGCACCATCGAGGCGTTCACCGCCGGCGTGCTCGAGCACCTGACCGACCATCCGGTCGACGCCGTCCACGCCAACTACTGGCTGTCGGGCGTGGCCGGCCACACCATCAAGCACGCGCTCGACCTGCCCCTCGTGTCGACGTTCCACACGTTGGGTGCGGTCAAGGCCCACAACGGCGACGACGAGCCGGCCCACCGCATCCGCGCCGAGCGCGAGATCATCGGCTGCTCCGACGCCATCCTGGCCAACGCCACGGCCGAAGCCACCGAGCTGGTCGAGCACTACGACGCCGCGGCCGACCGCATCGAGATCGTGCCACCCGGCGTCGACCACGCGTTCTTCAGCCCCGGCGATCGGGCCGGCGCCCGCGCCGCCCTCGGCCTGGGCGACCACCCGGTCGTCCTGTTCGTCGGACGGATCCAGCCGCTCAAGGGCCTCGACGTGGCCGTGCAGGCGCTCGCCCGCCTCGAGCGCCGCGACGCCGTGCTGGTCGCGGTGGGCGGCACCAGCGGTGCCAGCGGCGAGGCCCATCTGGCCGAGGTCACCGAGATGGCCCGCGAGCTCGGCGTGCTCGACCGCCTCCGGTTCGTGCCGGCGCAGCCCCACCACCTCCTGTCGACCTTCTACCGGGCCGCCGACGTCGTCTACGTCCCGAGCCGCTCCGAGAGCTTCGGCCTCGTCGCGCTCGAGGCCGCCGCCTGCGGCAGCCCCGTCGTGGCCGCCGCCGTCGGCGGGCTCCAGACGTTGGTCCACCATGGCGAGTCGGGCTTCCTCGTCCCCCGAGACCCGGCGCGCTTCGCCGCCCACACCGATGCGATCCTCGCCGACCCGGCATTGGCCGCGTCCCTCGCCGCCGGCGGCGTGCGGGTCGCCCGCGACTACACGTGGTCGACGACCGCCGCCCGCCTCCGACGGGTGTACGCCGACGTCTCGGCCCGGTCGCTGGTGCTCTGCCCGGCTGCCTGACGGCCGCCGTTCGCCGCCAGACTGGTCGGGTGCAACATGCCTCGACGCCCGAAGAGCTCGCCGTCATCGCCTCGACCATCGAGGACTGGCTCGATGTGCAGTCCGCCGAGAATCCTGTGGTCGCGGCGGTCGAGCGCGACGAGGATCCTGACGTCCTGCGCTGGTTCGTGCGGGTCAACGGCGAGGACAAGGACGTCTTCTCGATCTGGTTCCACCTCCGCCAGCGGACGCTCCACTACGAGACCTACGTGATGCCGGCGCCCGAGGAGAACATCGCCGAGTTCTACGAGTTCCTGCTGCGTCGCAACACGACGCTGATGGGTGCCGCCTTCGGCATCGGCGACGAGGACGCCGTGTTCCTGGCCGGCGCGCTGCCCAACAGTGCAGTCGACCACGACGAGCTCGATCGGGTGCTCGGCTCGCTGTACGCCTGGACCGAGCGCTTCTTCCGGCCCGCGCTCCGCATCGGGTTCGCCTCCCGCTTCCCGGGATGAATCTTCTGATTGACGTTTCATGTTATTTCCTGTCATGCTGATCTGAGCGGATCGGTACCGGATCCGGTCGGGGAAGCCGGAACGGTGCCGATCTGCCGCGTCCGGGGCCACGCTCGATCGGTAACGTCCGCGCATGGCCGCCACCGACTCCGGAACCGTCGATCTCCAGCTGGTGGGCGGCGGTCGCATGGGCGAGGCCCTGCTCGCCGGCCTCCTCGCCGCCGACGGCGACCGCTCGATCCGGGTCGTCGAGGCGCTCGCCGCCCGCGCCGACGAGCTCCGCGACCGCTACCCGATGATCGACGTCGCCGATGCGGTCGGTCCGGCCGCCGCGACGGTGCTCGCCGTCAAGCCGCACCAGGTCGTGGACGCCTGCGTCGCCGTCGCCGCCGCAGGCTCGCCGCGCGTCCTGTCGATCGCGGCCGGCGTCACCCTCGCCACGCTCGAGGACGCGCTGGGCGCCGGCGTCGCCGTCATCCGGGCGATGCCCAACACGCCGGCGCTCGTCGGCGCCGGCGCGGCTGCCGTGGCCGGTGGGCGGCATGCCGGTGTCGAGGACCTCGTGTGGGCGACCGGCGTGCTGGAGTCCGTCGGGGTCGTGGTGCAGGTCCCCGAGTCGCTGCTCGACGCGGTGACCGGCCTGTCCGGCTCGGGGCCGGCCTACGTGTTCCTCGTGCTCGAGGCGCTCATCGAGGGCGGCGTGGCCGCGGGCCTGCCTCGCGACACCGCCGAGACGCTCGCCGGCCAGACCCTGCTGGGTGCCGCCCGGCTGTACCTCGAGGGCGACGCCACGCCCGCGGAGCTGCGGGCGCAGGTCACCAGCCCGGGTGGCACCACCGCCGCCGGACTCCGCGTGCTCGAGCAGCGCGCCGTCCGGGCCGCGCTCATCGACGGCGTGGTCGCCGCCCGCGACCGGGCCACCGAGCTCGGCGGCTGAACACCATCCACCACATCAGCCACACGAGCTGCTAGTGGCCACAGGAGCCTCGCTTGCGTAGGGTGCATCCCGGAGAGAAGGGGTGTGCCATGACGCAGCAACGAGACTCGTCACGACCGGGGTTCCTCACGCCGCGCGAGGTGGCCGAGGCACTGCGGGTGTCCGACATGACCGTGTACCGGCTGATCAAGTCGGGCGAGCTGCGGGCCCTGCGCATCGGCAAGTCGTACCGGATCAGCGAGGACGACTTCGACGCCTACCTGGCCGAGCGCTTCACCGAAGCCGGCTGAGCTGGCCCGGGCCACTTCGCTTCTCCGGCACGCCGGCTCTAGCGTCGCGGTCCGATGACCTCCGCCGAGCCCCTCCGGTACGACACCGTCTCCTTCCTGTCCGACTACGGACTCGGCGACGAGTTCGTCGGCGTGGTCCACTCGGTCATCCGGGCCACCGCACCGGGTGCGGCCATCATCGACGTCACCCACGAGATCCCGGCCCACGACGTGCGGGCCGGCGGCCTCGCCCTCGCGCGCAGCGCGCAGTACCTGTGCCCGGGCGTCGTCCTCGCCGTGGTCGATCCGGGTGTCGGCACCGCTCGTCGCGGCATCGCGGTCGAGGTGGGCGACGGGCAGTCGGTGCTCGTCGGCCCCGACAACGGCCTGCTCGCCCCGGCGGTCGCCATGGTCGGCGGCGCCACCCGGGTGGTGTCACTCACCAACACCGACTACCACCTCCCGTCTCCCGGCCCCACCTTCGCCGGACGCGACGTGTTCGCCCCGGTGGCCGCCGCGCTCTGTGCCGGAGCCGACCTCGCCGACCTCGGCGAGCTGGTCGACCCCAACGGCCTGACGCCCGGCATCCTGCCGGTGGCACGCGAGGACGACGGCGACATCGTGTGCGAGGTGATGTGGATCGACCGCTTCGGCAACTGCCAGCTCAACCTCGACCCCGACGATCTCGACGGCTGGGGCGACGCCATCCGCGTCCGCATCGCCGACGAGTGGCGGGTCGCCCACCGCGTCGAGACGTTCCGGGCCATCGGCGAAGGCCGCGTCGGCGTCCTCGTCGACAGCTACGGGTTGCTGACCATCGCCCTCGATCGTCGCTCGGCCGAGTCGGAGCTCGGTCTGCGCACCGGCACCGAGCTGCGCGTCGGTCGGCTCGAGGACGGCGCCGACGAGGTGGCCGGCGTCTCCACTGCCGTCACCCTCGGGTCCCGTCACGACCACGATCACGACCACTCGCACCACGGGCACGAGGAGAGCTGATGCGGCCGGGCACCACCATCATGTTGGGGATCCTGCTGCTGCTCATCATCGGCGCGACCCTGCTGCAGCTGGTGATCCTCGCCTAGACCTGGGCCACCAGGGAATCGCGGGTGAAGCGCTTGACGCCGCCCCGCAACAACGCGAGGGCGAGGACCCAGATCACCGTGCCGATGCCCACCGCGATGGGCCAGTCGACCAGCAACAGGCCGGTGGACTGCCCGACGGCCAGGAAGATGAGCGGCAGGATCACCGCGCCGCCGAGCTGGTTGGCCTCCTGGGCGGTGTTGGTCCGCGCCGACACGCGCACCATCACGGCGAGCCCCAGCGTGGCGACCGCGGGCGCGACGTACAGGATCATCACGCCCCACAGGCGCGTGGGCACGAAGACCCGCTCCATCACCGGCCACGCGATGGTGTTGGCCACCACGGCGAAGACGGCGAAGCCGATCCACGACACGGCGATCGCGGGCAGGAACGCGGTGAGGAACTTGGCCAGGAACAGGTCGCGCTCGGAGATCGACGAGTGCAGCAGCGACTCGAGGGTCTTGCGCTCCTTCTCGCCGGCGAAGGCGTCGGCGGCGAGCACGGCCGAGACCATCAGCGGCACGATGAGGAACAGCGGTGCCAGCAGGTAGCCGTTGACGAGCACGATGAGCTGCTCGTCGGGTGGGAGCTCGAGGATGGGTCGGGCGAGGTCGCCCGGCACCGAGGTGAGCATGCGCTCGACCCCGACGCCCTGGGTCGCCCGGGCCGAGAGGCCGACGACGGCCGGCAGGACGACCATCAGCAGGAACGGCACGGCGAGCATCGGGATGACGACCGACTTCGACCGACGCACGGCCGTGAGGTCCTTGCCGACGACGCCGCGCACGGCGGTCCAGTCGACGCTCATCGGGTGGCCCCGACCGGTCGGAGCGTGGCCGGCTCCTCGCCGGCCTGCTGGCGTTCGCGCCGTGCCTCGATCTCGAAGTAGACGTCCTCGAGCGTCGGCGGGCGGGGAACGGCGGCGAAGACCGACACACCGATGCCGACGAGCGCGGCGACCACGTGCGGGACGACCTCGCGACCGGCGACGCGGATGTCCGCGCCCTGCGACGACGGCAGGGCGGACCGGACGCCGGCGACGCCCTCGATGGTGGCGATCGCGGCCGGCGTGGCGGCCCCGCCGAGGTCGAGCGCGGTCTCGAGGCCGTCCCACAGCTCGTTCGCCAGGTCGCCCGGCCGACCGAACGCCACCAGATGGCCGAGATCGAGGACCGCCATGCGATCGGCGAGCCGGCCGGCCTCGCCGAGGAAGTGGGTGGCGAGCACGATGGTGCGGCCGTGCTCGCTGGCGAGCGATCCGATGAGCTCGACGACGTCGCGGGTGGCGGTGGGGTCGAGCCCGGATGTCGGCTCGTCGAGGAACAGGACCTCGGGGTCGTGCAGCAAGGCGCGGGCCAGCCCGAGCCGCTTGCGCTGGCCGGTGGACGCGCCGCGCACCGGCTGGTCGGCGCGCGCGGACATGCCGAAGCGGCCGAGCAGCTCGTCGATGCGGGCGTCGACCGCCGGCCCGGTGATGCCGCGCACCATGGCGGCGTAGCGGAGGTTCTCGCGGGCCGAGAGACGGTCGTCGAGGCCGGCGTGCTCGGTGAGCACGCCCGTGCGGGCCCGGAGACGGTCGCCGTCGGTGGTGGGGTCGAGCCCGAGGACGCGTGCCGACCCGGAATCGGGTCGCAGGACGCCGTTGAGCAACCGGACCGTGGTGGTCTTGCCGGCACCGTTCGGGCCGAGGAGGGCCAGGACCTCGCCGGGTGCGACGTCGATGGTGAGGTCGTCGAGGCCCACGCCCCCAGGGAATTGACGGGTGAGCCCGTCGGTCTCGATGCCTCGATCCATCGGGCCATTCTGCCGGGCGATGACGCCGACGGCGCGCCGAGCCGACGTGTCCCGAGATGCACCCCCTGATGCATGGAGCCGTCAGGACGTGCTCAACTGGCCCCTGTCCGTGACCGGGGGACCCCGACTGGAGTGCATGCGTGAATCTCGCCGAGATCTTGGCCGAACATCCCGACGACGCCGTCGCCGTGATCTCCCGGGGCCGGACCACCACCTACGGCCAGCTACGTGACCAGGTCGCCCACATCCGGGGCGGGCTCGTCGCCGCGGGGATCGAACCCGGTGACCGGGTCGCCATCATCGCCGCCAACAACTGGTACTTCGTCGCCGGCTACCTCGGCATCCTCGGCGTCGGTGCGGTCGCCGTCCCGCTCAACCCCACCAGCCCCGGCCCCGAGCTCACCTCCGAG
>JBFJNI010000150.1:0-7316 GCA_041618235.1 Acidimicrobiales bacterium | reverse complement strand
GATCGCCGGCGGCCCCCCGACCACCGGCGATCGCGCCGCCTGACTCAGGCGGACGGAACGTTCTGGAGCCAGTTGCGGGCCCAGCTGAGCTGTTCGCCGCCGCACGGCGCCAGGCCATGGGACGGATTCGCTCGACCCGTGAACGAGCTCTGGACGCAGTCGGCCCATGCCTCGGCCGGGTTGTTGGCCGGTTCGGGCCAGCCCTTGGGGGCCGCGCCGGCGTAGGCACCGGTCCCGTACTTGAAGGCGACCTGATGGCCGAACTCGTGGGCGACCACGTCCACGAGGTGATCGAACTTGCTCTCCGCATGGGATCGGCTGATCATGATGCGTCCGCCGCCCTCGGCCCAGGAGGTGTTGCCCTCGATGATCTCGAGGCGGATGTCGATGGCGTTGCGCCAGGCGGCAGGGATGCCGGTGGCGTAGGCCCGCTCGACCCGCTGGAGTGCCGTCTCCTGCGGAGCCGGGGGTGTCGTGGGCGGCGGTGGCGGCGGCGTGGCCGCGACCGGGGCTGGTGCCGGTGCGGGGATGGTGATGGGGGGTGCCGACGTCGGCGGGGCGACCGTCGAGGTCGGTGCGGGCACCGTGCTGGCGACGGTCGTGGTCGGAGCGAGCGACGAGCTGGTGGTCGGTGCGGGCTGGGTCTCGGGGGTCGGCGGGATCGTCACCGCGTCGGAGCTGGCCAGGCCCTGGACTTGCTCCCGAGGGGAGGCCTGCGCCGACAGGAGGGCGACACCGTTCAAGCTGAGCACCAGGCCGGTGGCGGCGGCGAGGCGGAAGATTCGTGCACGGGGAATGTCCATGCATGTTGGATCGTCCGAATTGTCCGACGAGCACCCATGCGTGTGACCCTTCCGCAGTGGTCACCGCGCACCCTTTCGACTGGTGCAGATGCACTAGTCGTCGGGCGGAGCAGTGTCAGTTGAGCCCTCGAGGCAGCGCTTCTCGCTGCCACCCGAGGTGCAGCACCGCGAGATCCTGGGCAAAACGGTCAGTCATACCGCCGACGAACGCCACGGCCTCATGGACCGGATCGGCGTCCGGGCCGACCGGCCGCCCTGCACGGACCAGCCTCGAAGGGTCGTCCACGTACCACTCGACGAGCTGTCCGAGGAGGCGATCGACGATGCGGGCCTGCCCGAGCGAAGCCGATCGGAGGTAGATCCGCTGGTAGTTGAACGTCCGGAAGGCAGTGAGCGCGTCCGCGTGGGCCTCGTCCATGGAAACCTGCCCGGTGGCGACCGTGGTGGTGACCAGGGCCTGGATGAAGGCCCGGAGCTGCTCGCGTCGCCCGTGCCCGCAGCGAGCCACCACCTCGGCGGGCAACTCGTCGGCGTCGACCACGCCGGCGAGGACGGCGTCCTCGAAGTCGTGGCAGAGATAGGCGATGCGGTCGGCCCAGCTCACGACCTCGCCCTCGGGGGTGGAAGGCGCCGGCCGTGACCACGAGTGGTTCCGGATGCCGTCGAGCGTCTCGCGGCACAGGTTCAGCGGCTCGAGCACGACGTCGGCACCCCAGGTGGCGTGGTCGTAACCGCCGGGCACGAACGGGGCCAGCGCATCCTCGGAGGCGTGGCCGAACGGGCCGTGCCCGCAGTCGTGGCCGAGGGCGATGGCTTCGGCGAGCGCGGTGTTCAATCGGCAGGCTCGTGCCGCCGACACCGCCACCTGGGCGACCTCGAGCGCATGGGTCAGGCGGGTGCGCTGGTGGTCGTCGGGGTAGACGAACACCTGGGTCTTTCCTGCGAGGCGGCGGAAGGCCGTGCCGTGGACGATGCGGTCGCGGTCGCGCTCGAAGCAGGTGCGCCAGTCGTCGGGCGCTTCGTCGACCGCTCGGTCGCCGGCGCCGTCGGACCGCGTGGCGCCAGGGGCGAGCAGGTCGGCCTCCCGCGCCTCGCGGTCGATGCGGTCGGAGATGGTGACCTCGCCGGTACCGGCGTGGGTGTCGGCGTGGGCGAAGCGCACCGACTGGTCGCCGTGACCGGCCATCGTGGCGGCCCATTCCTGGGCCCGCTGGGAGAGCTGGAGGTCCTGGTCGGTGGGGGGCACGGGTCGATTCTCGCACGGGCCTCGGACACCTTCCGTGCATCTCCCGGGCGGGTCGGTCTGCGTGAATCCGGGCGAACGCCCGTAGCCTCGTGCCGTGTCCCAGTTCGTCGACGAGTGCAACATCCATGTGAAGGGCGGCGACGGCGGCGCCGGCTGCGTCTCGATGCGCCGCGAGGCCCACGTCCCCATGGGCGGGCCCGACGGCGGCGATGGCGGCTCGGGCGGCGACGTCTGGCTGGTCGCGGACCACAACGTGGCGTCGCTGATCGCCTTCCGCGACCACCCGTTCCGGCGTGGCTCCGACGGCACGCACGGATCGAGCAAGAAGAAGCACGGGCGCGACGGTGAGGACGAGATCGTCCTCGTCCCCGAGGGCACCATCATCAGCGACCGCGACGGCGTGGTCCTGGCCGACATGGTGAACACCGGCGACCGGTTCCTCGCGGCCGAGGGCGGCCAGGGGGGCCGCGGCAACGCCAAGTTCCTCTCGAACAAGCGGCGGGCGCCGGCGTTCGCCGAGCAGGGCGAGGCCGGCGAGGAGCGCTGGTTGCGCATGGAGCTCAAGCTGCTCGCCGACGTCGCGCTGGTCGGCTTCCCCAGCGTCGGCAAGTCGACGCTGATCTCGGTCATCTCGGCGGCCAAGCCGAAGATCGCCGATTACCCCTTCACCACGCTCGAGCCGAACCTGGGCGTCGTGCGCACCGACGACGGCGTGGAGATCGTCGTCGCCGACCTACCCGGCCTCATCGAGGGCGCGAGCGAGGGCCGTGGTCTCGGCGATCGCTTCCTGCGCCACGTCGAGCGCGCTCGTGTCCTGGTGGTGATGCTCGACCTCGCGCCGACCGCGATGCACCCGCCCGACGAACAGGCCGAGATCCTGCTGCGAGAGCTGGTGGACTACGACCCCGAGCTGCTCACCCGTCCGCGCATCGTGGTCGGGAGCAAGGCCGACCTCGACGACGGCACGTGGGAGTGGGAGGGCGACCGGATCTGCGCGATCACGCGAGACGGCGTGCCCCAGCTCGTCGGAAAGATGGTGCAAGCGGTCACCGACGCTCGCGCCGCGTTGCCGCCGCGCGAGGCCTACGTCGTCCACCGCCTCGAGGGCGAGGGGTTCAAGGTCGTCCGCGACGACTACGGCGACTGGGTCGTCGAGGGGCGTCAGGCGCTCCGAGCCGTCAACTTCTCCGATGTGACCAACCAGGATGCGCTCGACGAAGCCCACCGCCGTCTCAAGTCGATGGGCATCGACAAGGCCCTGGCCCGGGCCGGCGCCAAGGCGGGCGACACCGTGCACATCGGCAAGCTGGCCTTCGACTACGAGACCGCGTGACCGACCGGCCGGCGGCGGAATTCGGACCTCGACAACCGATTCGACCGATCCACGGGACGCCGACCAAGGTGTCGGCGTGAGCGCACAGATCATCGTCGCCAAGATCGGGAGTTCGTCGATCACCGACGACGACGGTGTCATCGACGAGTCCGCCATCGCGAAGTTCTGCACCGAGGTCGCCGGCCTCCGAGCGCTCGGCCACAAGGTCGTCATGGTCACCAGCGGGGCGATCGCCGCCGGACTGCCCACCATGGCGTTCGCAACCCGGCCACGGGACGCTGTCACCCTCCAAGCGGTGTCGGCGGTCGGTCAGAGTCGACTGATGGCCGTCTACGACCGCGAGCTCACCCGCCACCACCTCGTCGGCGGTCAGGTGCTCCTGGCGCCCCTCGACTTCATGGTCCGCGAGCAGTACCTCCACGCCCGTGGCACGCTCACCCGGCTGCTCGAGCTGGGCGTCGTTCCCGTGGTCAACGAGAACGACGCCATCGCCGACGACGAGATCCGTTTCGGTGACAACGACCGCCTCGCCGCGCTGGTCGCCCATCTCATCCGAGCCGACCTGCTCGTGCTGCTCACCGACATGCCCGGTCTGCTCACCGCCGACCCGCGCTTCGACGCCTCCGCCTCGCTCATCGAGGAGATCATCGAGGTCGACCACAGTCTCGAGGCGCTCGCCGGCGGCTCGGGCACGGCGCGGGGGAGTGGCGGCATGGCCTCGAAGCTGGCGGCGGCGAAGATCGCCGCCTGGTCGGGCGTCCGGGCGGTCATCGCGGCCGCCCATCGCGACCACGTGCTCCACGACGCCGTGAGCGGCATGGCGGGCGTGGGCACGGTGGTCCATCCCCGGACCGAGCGACTGCCGGCCCGCAAGCTCTGGATCGCCTTCGCTGTCGGCTCCGCCGGCACCATCACGGTGGACGATGGCGCGAAGCGGGCACTCATCGCCCGAGGCGTGTCGCTGCTCCCGCCTGGCGTCGTCGACGTCCGTGGCGGATTCGAGGCCGACGCCGCGGTCGAGATCGCCGGCCCCGACGGCGTCGTGTTCGCCAAGGGACTCAGTCGCTTCGACGCCGCCGGACTACGAGCCATCGCCGGCCGGCGGACCGCGGACCTGCCCGAAGGATCGCCGCACGAGGTCGTCCATCGCGACGACCTCGTCGTCCTGCCGTGACATCGGGCCGTTCTCGCTTCGCTGCGAGCGGCCCCACGTTGCACGGAGCCGGCGCACCCGCTCGGTGTGGCCGGTCGGCTGGCGCCTCCCTCCGGGCCGCATTGCGCGTGTCCCGGAAGATCGTCGAACCCCATCTCGTCAGGACCGACGGGGTTCTCGCCCTGATGGGGGTCAGGCGGTGCCTTCGCCGCCCTGGGTCTGGGTCTCGCCTTCGGGCATCGAGGGGGCCTCGGTACCGACCGTCTCGCCACCGATGGCGCCCGGAGCGGCGGCGGCCTCGGATGCGTCGTCGACCGCGATGCCGAGCTGGGCCTTGATCTCGGCCAAGCGGCCCTGGGCCTCGACGTTCATGGCGGCCTGCTCGACCTCGAGCATGCGGCCCTCGACCGAGGCGCCCTGGAGCTCGGACATGCCCTTGGCCTTTGCGTAGCGGGCCTCGACCTTCGAGCGGACCTCTTCGAGGGTGGGGACGTCTTCGCCGACCGTGGCCGACAGCTGCGTCATCGCCTTGTTCATCTCTTCCTGCATGTTGGCCTGGTCGATCTTGCCGAGCAGGGCCTGACGCTCCGACAGCTTCTTCTGCAGCGCGGTGGAGTTCTGCTGGACGGCGATCTTGGCCTGTCCCGCCGCCTCGGCCGCCTGGTAGTGCAGCTGCTTGAGGTCTTCGACCTCGCCCTCGAGGGCGATCATGCGGTTGGCGAAGGACTCGGCGGCGGACGTGTACTCGGCGGCCTTCGCGGCGTCGCCGCTCTTCGTGGCCTGGTCGGCCATCAGCACGGCCTGGCGAGCGTTGTTGGAGACCTTCTCGAGGTCCTCCATGACGCGGTTGAGTCGCATCTCGGTCTGCTTCTGGTTGGCGATCACGTTCGCCGCCTGCTGCGTGAGCCGCTTGTGCTGCTCGTGCGCCTCGCCGATCGCCTGCTCGAGCTGCACCTTCGGGTCGGCCATCTCGTTGAACGAACCGTTCAACTTGGCGACCGTGTACTTCCACCAACGCTTCAAGACCTTGAACATGGGCGAGAGCGTAGACGCGCGCCAGGCTTCGGGTGTCCCGTCAGGTCCGGCCGCCGCCCACGAGCTCGTCGCGCACGCGGATGCCGAGCTGCTGGGTCACCCCGAGGTACACCGCCGCTGCCACACCGAACACCGGGATGGCGGCCACGAGCGGCTGCGGGTCACCGATGACCAACGCCACGATCCGCCCGGCGGCCGCGGCGAGGATGGCGGCGGTGAGCACGATGGGTCCCCGGTCGCCGATGCCGATGTGACCGACCCGCCACGCCAGGGCCTTGCGCAGGAGCAGGAACTCGCACCACGCGGCCACCGACGAGCCGAGGGCGATGCCGACGACGCCGAGGTGCAACAGGCCTTCGGACCCGCCGGCCGCTTGGCGCTGGATGTCGGTGCCGACCAGGACGAAGCCGTCGAACCAGAACATCAGCGACAGCGCGACGAGGGTGCCCACCACGACGCGCACGAGTGCCAGCCGGGCTGGGGTGCGCGGGTCGTCGAGCGCGTAGAGGGTGTTCTGGAGCAGGCGGGAGAACGTCGTCGCCACCAGCCCCAGCGCGTACGCCGCCAGCGAGAGCCAGACCAGACGGGTGTCGCTGGGCCCGAACCGGCCCCGTTCGAAGAGCGCGCCGACGAGGAGCTCGCCGAGGGCCAGGTAGATGATCGCGGTCGGGACCACGAAGAACGACACGCGGGCGAGCCCCCGCTCGACCCGCCGGCGCATCTCCGCCGGAGCCTGCTTGCCCAGGCGTGACAGCTCGGGGAGCTCGGCGGCCGCGATGCTCATGCCGAACAGCGACACCGGGAGGATGTAGAGGAACTGGGCGGTGGTGTCGGCGGCGAGGGCGCCGGTGACCAGGAGGCTGGCGAGGAACAGGTCGACGTAGCCCGAGATCTGGACGATGCCACGGCCGAAGATCACCGGGCCCAGGCGGCTGAGGGTGTCCTGGACGGTCTGGCGCCGCCGGTCGAGGCTGAGCTTCAGGTCGGGGACGAGGCTGCGAACGGTGGGGACCTGGACGGCGAACTGGAGGATGCCGCCGAGGACCACACCCCAGGCCAGAGCGTTGGCCAGCGACTGCTCGGTGCTGCCGCCGATGGCGACGACCGCGACCACGACGATCTGCGCCACGTTCCAGAGCACGGGCGCCACGTAGGACAGGAAGAAGCGACGGTGCGAGTTCAGGATCGCCAGGCACCAGGCCGACAGCACCAGGACCCCGATGCCCGGGAACATGATCCGGACCAGCGACACCGTGAGGTCGAGCTTCTCGCCCTCGAACCCGGGGGTGAGCACCTTGGTGAGGGGCCGGGCGAGGACCATCCCGACCAGGACCAGGACCGAGGTCGCGGCTGCGAGGAGGCCGGCGACCGCACCGGCGGTCTTCCCGGCTTCCTCGTCGTCCGGATCTTCGGCGGCACGGTCGACCAGGCGGGCGTACACGGGGATGAACGAGGCGGACAGCACGCCCTCGCCGAGCAGGTTCTGCATCAGGTTCGGGATGCGGAGCGCGGCGCGGAACGCGTCGGCCGACACGCCGAGACCGAGGACACCCGCGGTGACGACCTCGCGGACCAGGCCGGACAGGCGCGAGAGCAGGATGCCGGCGCCGACGTGGGCGGCGCCGGCGCCGTCGCCGTCGCCGTCGCCAGCGGTCTCCGTCCCCGACTCGGGGGGTGTCGGGGTCACGACCCGGAGGCCTGGGGGCCGGGTCGACCGGTTGGGCGGCTGGTCTCCTCGAGCGCGAG
>JBFJNI010000149.1:0-7361 GCA_041618235.1 Acidimicrobiales bacterium | reverse complement strand
CAGGCCTTCGGGGGAGACGTCGGGGTTGTCGCTCTGACGGAACCGCACCAGCAGCTTGCCGATGATGTCGGTCCAGCCGTCCATCACCAGGTCCTGGTCGGCGATGCCACCGGAGGTGAGGACGGTGAAGTTCTCGATGCGCTCGCGCTGCCAACCCGGTTCGAGGGACTCGGCCCAGTCGGGGTCGGTGGGCCGGTTGTTGCGCACGTCGATCGAGCTCGGCGTGCGCTGGAAGACGTAGAGCTCCTTCGCCGTCTCCGCCAGATGGGGGATGCACTGCACCGACGTGGCGCCGGTACCGATGATGCCGACCCGCTTGTCGGCCAGCTCCGTGAGGCCACCGTGGGGTCCGCCGCCGGTGTAGTCGTAGTCCCAGCGGCTGGTGTGGAAGCTGTGGCCCTGGAACGACTCGACGCCCGGGATGCCGGGGAGCTTCGGACGGTGCAGCGGCCCGTTGCCCATGAGCAGGAACCGAGCGGTCATCTCGTCGCCGCGGTTGGTGCGGATCACCCAGCGGTCGCGCGCGGCGTCCCAGTCGATGGCCTTCACCTCGGTGGACAGGCACGCGTTGTCGTAGAGGCCGTAGTGGTCGGCGATGCGGTGGCAGTGCTCGAGGATCTCGGGGGCCTTGGCGTACTTCTCGGTGGGGACGTAGCCGGTCTCCTCGAGCAACGGGAGGTAGACGTAGGACTCGACGTCGCACTGGGCGCCCGGGTAGCGGTTCCAGTACCAGGTGCCGCCGAAGTCGCCGCCCTTCTCGATGATGCGGACATCGTCGATGCCGGCCTCGGTGAGGCGGGCGCCGGTGATGAGGCCGGCGAAGCCGCCGCCGATGATGGCGACGGTGACGTCGTCGAACAGCGGCTCGCGCTCGGCGGGGGCGACGTAGGGGTCCTCGAGGTAGTGGGCGAACTGCCCGGTCATCTCGACGTACTGCTCGTTGCCGTCGGTGCGGAGGCGCTTGTCGCGCTCGAACTCGTAGCGACGGCGCAGCTCGTCGGCGTCGATGTCCGGCGCAGCCTCGTCGGTGCCCGGTCGCGGCTCGGTGGTCGTCACGTGATTCCCCCTGGATCCGATGTTGGATACGAGCGTAGCCAGAAATGGGCGGTGGTGGAACTCGATCTCACCGCCCGGAGCCGGCACGGTCCGGACCCGACGGCCGGAACGGCTGCAGGATCGGCCGGGCGCCCCCCGTAGGATCCGAGCCATGCCCGGCCGCTTCTACGTCACGACGCCGATCTACTACGTCAACGACGCGCCCCACATCGGCCATGCCTACACCACGGTGACGGCCGACGCGGTGGCTCGGTGGCACCGGCTGTTGGGCGACGACACGCTCTTCCTCACCGGCACCGACGAGCACGGCCTCAAGGTGCAGCGGGCGGCCGAGGAGAACGGCTTCGAGCCACTGGCGTGGGCCGACAAGACCAGCGCCCGATTCTCCGAGGCGTGGGAGCTGCTCGACATCTCTCACGACGACTACATCCGCACCACCGAGGCCCGCCACCACACGGCGGTCCAGGAGCTGCTCACCCGCATCAAGGACAACGGGTGGATCTACCAGGACACCTACGCGGGTTGGTACTGCGTCGGTTGCGAGGCGTACTACGCCGAGGGTGATCTCGAGGACGGCAACTGCCCCATCCACGGCCGGCCGGCCGAGTGGTTCGAGGAGGAGAACTGGTTCTTCAAGCTCTCCGCCTTCGAGGACCGCCTCACCGAGTGGCTCACCCAGGACCCGTCGCCGGTCAAGCCCGACGGCAAGCGCAACGAGGCCCTCGGCATCGTGCGCCAAGGCCTCGACGACGTCTCGATCACGCGCTCGTCCATCGACTGGGGCGTGCCGGTGCCGTGGGACGCCGACCACGTCTTCTACGTCTGGTACGACGCCCTCATCAACTACGCCACCGCCGCCGGCTTCGGCTCCGACGAGGCCGCCTTCGAACAGTGGTGGCCCGAGGTGCACCACCTGCTGGGCAAGGACATCCTCCGGTTCCACACCGTGTACTGGCCGGCGATGCTGATGGCAGCCGAGCTGCCACCGCCCAAGTCGCTGCACGTCCACGGCTTCCTGCTCGTCGGTGGCGAGAAGATGTCCAAGACCAAGCTGAACCAGATCACGCCGGCCGAGCTGGTCGAGGACTTCGGCGTCGATGGGTTCCGTCACCACTTCCTCCACGACCAACCCTTCGGACCCGACGGCGACTTCAGCTACGAGGGCATGGTCACCCGGTTCAACAACGACCTGGCCAACAACCTCGGCAACCTGCTGTCGCGGGTCGCCACCGTCGTGTCCAAGAAATGCGACGGCATCGGTCCGGCACCGTCGCCCGACAGCCCGCTCGCCGCGCTGGCGGCCGAGTCCTACGCGGACACGGCCAAGGCGTGGGACGCCATCCAGCCGTCGGTCGCGCTCGACGCCACGTGGCGGCTCATCCGCGAGGCCAACGCGCATCTCGAGGCCAACGAGCCCTGGAAGATGGATCCCGGCCCCGAGGTCGAGGACGTCATGGGCGACGCGCTCGAGGTGCTGCGCATCGTGTCGATCCTGGCGTCGCCGGCGTGCCCGTCGGCGTGCCGGGAGATCTGGTCGCGCATCGGTCTCGACGGTGCACCCCAGGACCAGCGCCTCCCCGAGGCGGCGTCCTGGGGCGGCTACCCCGGCGGCCTCACCGTCACCAAGGGCGATCCGCTCTTCCCCCGTTTGAAGGCATGACCTCGACCGACGGTCTGCGCTGGACCGATGACCACTGCCATCTCGGTGACGAGGGTTGGGAGGCCACGGTCGCGGCGGCACAGGCGGCCGGGGTCGAGCGGCTCATCGACGTGGGTGTCGACGTCGTCACGTCAGCGGCGGCACTGCGCCGCGCGGCGGCCACCGTCGGCGTGTGGGCCACCGCGGGCGTGCATCCGCACGAGGCCCGCCACGGTCTCGGCGGCCTCGCCGCGCTGCTCGCCGATCCGCACTGCGTGGCCGTGGGGGAGTGCGGGCTCGACTTCCACTACGACCACTCGCCGCGTGACATCCAGCGCGAGGTGTTCGCCGCGCAGATCGCCCTGGCCCACGCGCACGACAAGGCGCTGGTGATCCACACCCGCGAGGCGTGGCCCGAGACGTTCGAGGTGCTCGAGGCCGAGGGTGCACCCGAGCGCACGGTCTTCCACTGCTTCAGCGGCGGCCCCGACGAGGCTCGGCGTTGCCTCGACCTCGGCGCCCATCTGTCGTTCTCGGGCGTGGTGACGTTCAAGTCGGCCGTCGAGGTACAGGAAGCGGCGGCCATGTGCCCCCTCGATCGCATGCTGGTCGAGACCGACAGCCCGTACCTGGCCCCCGTGCCCCACCGCGGCAAGCGGAACGAGCCGGCGTGGGTCACCGACGTCGGCGTCGGACTCGCGTCCGCCAGCGGGCACGACGTCGCCGCCATCGCCGAGGCGACGTGGGCCAACGCCGCCGCCGTCTACCGACTCTGAGGCGTCGCACGCACCGTGCGGAACCCCGCACCGATGTTGTCACGCTCCGTGAGCGGCCAATAGCGTCGCATGACCCCGACCCGAAGGAGGTGCACCGGTGGCCGAACCCATCGTGCCGGTGCCCCACCACGGGCGGCGCCGGCTCTGGATCGCACTCGCCGTGACCGCGGCCGCCGTGCCGCTCCTGGTGATCGACAACCTGCCCGGCCGCACCGACACGGCCGACACCCCCACCACGGTGCGCGTCGTCGCGCCGGTCATCGCGCCGATCGATCGGCCCGCCACCGGGCCGACGAAGGGCGTCTCGGTGGTGACCTCGTCGACCACCTCGTCGACCCTGCCGATCACCATCACCACCACGACGCTCGTCCAGTGAGGCCGCTCCGGTGACGATGGGTGCCGCACGGATCCGTGCCCTCCTCGACGAGCACGGTCTCGAACCCAGTCGGGCCCGTGGCCAGAACTTCGTCATCGACCCCAACACCGTGCGTCGCATCGCCTCGTTGGCCCGCGTCGACCCCGGCGACCACGTCCTCGAGGTCGGGCCGGGGCTCGGCTCGCTGACGTTGGCGCTGGTCGAACGGGGTGCGCACGTGACCGCGGTCGAGCTCGACCTCCGCCTCGCCGCCGTGCTGCGCGAGGTCGTGGCCGACGCCGACCCGCCGGTGCGGGTCATCGAAGGCGATGCGCTCGAGGTCGACCTCGGTGCACTGCTGGCGCCGGCACCGATGTGGCGGCTCGCCGCGAACCTGCCCTACAACGTCGGCACCACGATCCTGCTCCGCTTGCTCGAGGAGGCCCCGTCGATCAGCGGTGGGGTCGTCCTGGTCCAGCGCGAGGTCGCCGAGCGGATCGCTGCCAGCCCGGGTGCCGACAACTACGGCATCCCTTCGGTGAAGGCGGCGTGGTGGGCCGACACCAAGGTGGTGGGCCGCGTACCCGCCACCGTGTTCCACCCCAAGCCCCGGGTCGAGTCCGCGCTCATCGAGATCGAACGGCATCACCCGCCCGGCGACGACGACCTGCGCCGGCGCACGTTCGCGCTGGTCGATGCCGGGTTCGGACAGCGGCGCAAGATGCTGCGTCGGTCGCTTGCCGACTTCGTCGGGCCCGAGCGCTTCGAGGCCGCCGGTGTCGCGCCCACCGCCCGCGCCGAGGAGCTCGGTCTGGACGACTGGATCCGCCTGGCACGATGAGCGCCATGCCCGCCCACCCCCCTGCCATCTTCGAACCCGACGGTTCCGGCCGCTTCGCGCCCACGGCCCTCGCCACCGGGCCCTGGGATCCCGGCGCGCTGCACGGTGGTCCACCATCGGCCCTCGCCGCCGGCCAGCTCGCGCGGGCCGTCGCCGACGCCGGCCTCGGTGTCGACTTCTTCCCCGCCCGCTTCACGGCCGAGCTGCTCCGGCCGGTGCCGCTCGCCCCGCTCGAGGTCCGCACGGTGCTGCGCCGGCCCGGCAAGCGCATCTGCATCGCCGACGCCACCATCGTCGACGCCGACGGCACCGAGGTCCTCGCCGCCACGCTCCACTGCATCCGGCGCAAGCCCTTCGAGCGGACGTCGGTGGTGCCGCCCATCGATCCGCCACGTCCGGCTCTCCCCGACGGCGGGGTCGGCCTGTCGAAGGCGATGCTGACCGGCCCGACGGCGTTCCACAACGCCGGCGTCGAGCACCGCTCGGTCGAGGGCACGTTCGAGGCCATCGGCCCCGCCAAGGACTGGATGCGGCTCACCGCACCGCTCGTCGCCGGGCGCGACACCTCGCCGCTCGAACGCGTGGTGGCGGTGTCCGACTTCGGCAACGGCATCTCGAAGCTGTTCGCCATGGACGAGGTGCTGTTCGTGAACCCCGACCTGTCGGTCTTCCTCCACCGGCTCCCGGTGGGCGAGTGGGTCTGCCTCGATGCCGTCACTCGCCTCGGGCCCGATGGCGTCGGCCTGGCCGAGAGCGTGCTGTTCGACGAGCAGGGCGCCATCGGCCGCGCCGTCCAGATGCTGCTGGTCGAAGGGCGATGAACCCTTCATCGGGGGCCGGGCGGCTCCCGGCGACGCAGGTCGCCAACGCCAAGCTGACGCTGTCACTGCGGATGACCGGCGTCCGAGACGACGGCTACCACCTCATCGATGCCGAGATGGTCAGCCTCGACCTCGTCGACACCCTCACCTTCGCCGAGGGCTCCGGCATCACGATCGGCGGGCCCACCGGCAGCGGGCTGTCCGCCGGCCCCGACAACCTGGTGGCCAAGGCGCTGCAGGCCGCCGGTCGTGAGGCGGCGGTCCACATCGACAAGCACATCCCGGCCGGCGGCGGCCTGGGCGGCGGGTCGTCCGACGCGGCCGCTGTGCTGCGATGGGCCGGCGTCGACGATGTCGAAGTCGCGGCCCTCCTCGGCGCCGACGTGCCCTTCTGCCTCCGGGGCGGCCGGGCCCGGGTGACCGGCATCGGTGACGGGCTCGAGCCGCTCCCGTTCGTCGAGCGCACCATCACCCTGGCCATGCCCGACTTCGGTTGCGACACCGCCGCCGTCTACCGGGCGTGGGACGACCTCGGCGGCCCCACGGACGACGGACCCAACGACCTCGAACCAGCTGCGCTCGTCGTGGCCCCGGCGCTGGCCGCGTTCCGAGACGCGCTCGGCGACAGCACCGGCGAGACGCCGGTGCTGGCCGGCAGCGGCTCGACGTGGTTCGTGCCGGGCGCCCACCCGGGCGCGGGTCGGGTGGTGGCCCACACGGTGCCGGCCGTGGCGTGGCCGGCCTGACGGCTCAGTCGCCGTCGTAGGGGCAGCACACCTCGAGCTCCATGCCGTCGGGGTCGCGGAAGAACAGCGACCAGATGCCCCCGAGCAGTTGGATCTCACCGACCTCCTGAGCGCCGGCCTCCTGGAGGCGGCGTTTCGCGGTCTCGAGTTCCTCGCGGCCGGCGACGGCCAGGCCGAAGTGGTCGACCGCGCCGCGAGCGCCCTGCGTGCGACGGTCGCCGATCATGGCGTCGGCATCCATCTCGAAGACGTTGAGGGCGGCCCCTCCACCGAGCTCGATGATCTTCATGTACGGGTGGTCGTCGGTCTTCTCCATGGTGAACGAGACCTCGCCGCCGAACGCCTCCTCGTAGAAGCGCACCGTGCGATCCATGTCGGTGGTGAGAGTGGCGACATGGTTGAAACCTGATGTGAGCGGCATGACCGCACGATAGATCCGATGGCCTGAGTCGGGCCGCGGTCCTGGGAGCATCGACTCGTGGTGCGCGTGACCGGGCGCCGGACCAACGGTTGCGCCGCCACCGCCTCTTACCTGCCTCGAGACAGGCGTCGGGCGCGTTGATGACCCGACCGGGGTGGTGGTCGGGTCATCGGGGCCGTCAGGCGGCCGCGGGGCGGCTGGGTCTGCCTTTCCATTCGGTGCCGTGGGGGTCTTGTGCGGTCCAGATGCCGTCGTGGTCGCGGTAGAGCTTCCAGTGGTGTTGGTGGATCAAGCGGTGGTGGAAGCTGCACAGCAGACAGCCGTTGGCAACCGTGGTGGGGCCGCCGTTGACGAGTTCTTGGAGGTGGTGGTGTTGGCAGTGCCGGGCTCGGCGGCGGCAGCCGGGGAACACGCAGCATCGGTCGCGTGCTGCGATGGCTCGTCGTTGTTGTTTGGAGAACCGTTCGGTGGCGGTGTTGGCGTCGAGGATCTTGGTGGTGCCGTCGAAGAGGGTGGCGACCAGGGCGGAGTCGCACACCATCTGTTCGGCGGCGGTCTGGGTGAGCTGCCAGCCGTCGCCGTGCAGGACGAGATCTTCGAGGTCGGTGATGTCGCGGGTGCCGGCGAGGGTGCGCAGGTCGATGTGGACGTTGACGCGCACGTTGGAGCGGGCTCGGGTCTGGCGGCGCCGGCGGCGGCGTTGGTG
>JBFJNI010000148.1:0-7384 GCA_041618235.1 Acidimicrobiales bacterium | reverse complement strand
CGGGGTCTCGGCCTGCTCGATGTGACCGGCGGGTCCCGGCTCGGGGCCGCCGAAGCCGGCCTCGATGCTCATCAGCCCGTCGGCCGCGATGTCCCAGTTGAACAGGGCCTCGTAGAACGCCCGTTGTGCGGTGGGGTCGACGGCGTGGATCACCCAGTGCACCACCGGACGGGCCCAGTCGGGACTCGGGTTCTCGCTCATGGTCGGCACCGTAGGGGAGCGCCGGCGGCGCCGGTACCGTTTGTCCGGTGAGCGACGAGACGGCAACCAACGCCCCTGCCACCCGCACCGAGACCGACTCGATGGGGCCGATCGAGGTCGACGCCACGCGCTACTGGGGTGCGCAGACCCAACGGAGCATCGCCAACTTCCCGATCGGACGAGACCGGTTCGTGTGGGGTCGACCGATCATCGAGGCGTTCGGGCTGGTGAAGCGGGCCGCGGCCGAGGCCAACGCCGCGCTGGGCGAGCTCGAACCCGACATCGCCGCGCTGGTGATCCAGGCCGCCGACGAGGTCATCGCCGGCACGCTCGACGACCACTTCCCGCTCGTCGTGTGGCAGACCGGGTCGGGCACGCAGTCGAACATGAACGCCAACGAGGTCATCTCGAACCGCGCCATCGAGTTGGCCGGCGGCGCGCTGGGCTCGAAGACGCCCGTGCACCCCAACGACCACGTCAACCGGGGCCAGTCGAGCAACGACACGTTCCCGACCGCCATGCACGTGGCCGTGGTCCTCTCGCTGCATCGCCAGCTCTACCCGGGTGTCGGTCAGCTCCGCGACACGCTGCACGCCAAGGCGCACGAGTTCACCGACGTGGTCATGGTCGGCCGAACCCACCTGCAGGACGCCACGCCGGTGACGCTCGGCCAGGTGATCGGCGGTTGGGTCACCCAGATCGACGACGCGCTCGACCACGTCCGCTCCACCGAGAAGGGCCTCCTCCAGCTCGCCATCGGCGGCACCGCGGTCGGCACCGGCCTCAACGCGCATCCGCAGTTCGGTGCGGAAGCTGCAGGCGGCCTCGCCCGCCTCACCGGCCACGACTTCGTCTCGGCCGACGACCGCTTCGCCGCCCTCAGTGCCCACGACGCCTTGGTCTCCACCAGCGGGGCGCTCCGCACGCTGGCGGGCGCGCTGATGAAGATCGCCAACGACGTCCGCTGGTACGCGTCGGGTCCGCGCAACGGCATCGGCGAACTCACGATCCCGGCCAACGAGCCCGGCTCGAGCATCATGCCCGGCAAGGTCAACCCGACCCAGTCCGAAGCGCTCACGATGGTGGCGGTGCAGGTCTTCGGCAACGACACCGCGGTGGCGATGGCCGGCAGCCAGGGCAACTTCCAACTGAACGTCTACAAGCCGGTGATGGCCCACAACGTGCTCGAGTCCATCGCGCTGCTGTCCGATGCCTGCGTCTCCTTCGACGAGCAGTGTGCCGCGGGGCTCGAACCCGAGCGCCAGCGCATCGCCGACAACCTGGCCCGCAACCTCATGGTCGTCACGGCGCTCAACCCGCACATCGGGTACGACAAGGGTGCGCAGATCGCCAAGAAGGCCCACGCCGAAGGGACGACCCTGCGCAAGGCCGCGCTGGAACTCGGCTTCGTGACCGCCGACGAGTTCGATGCCTGGGTCGATCCGCTGGCGATGACCGAACCCGACGCCGGTCCTTGAACCGGGTCAGGGGGCGAGGCGGTACTCGGCCGAGGTCTTCTTCGCGTCCTCCGGGGGGAGTCCGCACTGCAGCACCGGGTATCGCTCGATGACCTCGACGGTGCCGGACTCGGAGTCGGTGGCTCCACCGGAGGTCCACTCGAGGCGGACCTCGGCTCGGTCGCCGTCGCCGTCGACGTCGGCCGACGCGGAGAGCTCGTCGAACGCCACCGTCGCCCAGCCGCACTCCTCGAGGAGCGAGCCCTCGACGACCTGGCTCCAGGGGTCGAGCGCCACGTTGCCCCGGTAGAACTCGCGTGCATCAGCGGGCGGGATGGTCCGGTCGACGATCCCGACGAGGATGTTCGCGTCGAGGAAGGCCCACATCCGGCCGTCGGGCAGCGTGAGTGCGGTGGGGGCGAAGCGATGCCCGCCGAGGTGGCTGGTGCGCCGGACCCGGACGTCGTCGAGCGCCGCACGGGTCTCGATCGCGAGGCGGGTGCCGGAGCCGCCGCAGCAGCGGTCGCGGGAGCCGTGGCTGCAGATCAGGATCTCGGCCGGCGCCGGCGAGACATCGCCGGCGGGATCGGCACCGGAGACGAGGACCTGGAGTGCGCCCTCGACATCGGCGGCCGGCACCAGCCAGTCGATGCCGGCCAGCTCGGCGCCGTCGCGCTCCCAACGAGTGAGCAGCACGTCGCCGCCGGTGCGTCCCGACTCGGGGACGATGGCCTGCACCCGGACGCCGTCGGGGACGTCGAGCGGTGCGATCCAGCCGAGGTCGGCGACATCGGCCGGCCAGGGCTGGGGCACCTCGACGGTGACGAGACGGTCGAACGTGGTGGCGGAGCCGATGGGGTCGAAGCCCTGGCTCGCCGTCCACGGGGCGCAACGGAAGTCGTCGTCGAAACTCACCTCGGCCATGCCACGCAGTATGCCTGCACGGCTGCGGGGGAGCCTCAGGCCCGACCCTGTTCAGGCGAAGCGGGCGACGATCTCGAGGACGTCGTCGCCGTAGTTCTCGAGCTTGGTGGGCCCCACGCCCTTGATGCTGTGCAGTGCCCGGAGCGAGTCGGGCCGGGCGCGGGCGATGGTCTTGAGGGTGGCGTCGTTGAAGATGGTGAACGCCGGCCCGCCCTGCCGACGGGCGACCTCGGCCCGCCACTGACGGAGTTGCTCGAACAGCACCTTGTCCTCGCCGTCGAGGTCGTCGCCGTCGAACCCCGTCTGCTTGGCCGCCGTCTTCGCCGCCTTCGCGGCGGGCCGAGGCGAGGCCCGGGCGGCCCGCGTCTTGGGCATGCGAGGGGCGGTGCCGTCGAGCTCGCCCAGGAAGGGACTGGGTCGGTCGTCGTCGGCGAGCACGAGGACGCGCTCGATGCCGCGGGTGATGGCGACGTGGAAGACCCGGCGCTCCTCCTCGACGTCGTCGGCGAGGCGGTGGGGGAACAGCCCGGCGTCGGCACCGAAGACGATGACGTGGGGCCACTCGCGACCCTTGACCCGGTGGACCGTGGACAGGGTGACGCCGTCGGTCTCGTCGGCGCGGGGCGTGGCGAGGGCAGCGCGGAGGGCGGCTTCGAAGCCGGCGGGGTCCTGCTGGAGGTCGGCGACCTGCGAGAGGGCGTCGAGGTCGTCGAGATGTGAGGACCCCTCGGCGCCCGGCCGGCCGTCGAGCAGCTCCATGGCGCCGCCGAGGCCGATCTCGTCGCGGATGAAGGCCAGCACCTCGCGGGTGGAGGCGCCGTCGGCGGCATCGGCGAGACGGGAGATGTCGTCGGCGAGGTCGAGCATCTTCTCGGACACGCGGACGTCGTCGATGCGCTCGGCGGCCTTGGCGACCTCGTGGCCCGAGTGGCAACGGCCGAGCCACTTGTCGATCCAGCGGGGGAAGCCGCGGCTCGGCCGCCGGGAGACCTCGGCGAGATCGTTGGGGTCGATGCGGCCGGGATCGGTGGCGATGCGCAGCCAGGCCAGCGCCGCTCGCAATCCGAGCCGGTTGAGCACGTCGGCCCGCAGCACCGACGCCACCGGGATGCCGGCGCCGGCCAGCGCGACGTGCGGAGCGAGCAGCAGGGAGTTGGTGCGCGTGAGCACCGCGACCTCGCCCGGCGAGCCGGTGACCTCGATGGCGGCCTGCACCGCCTCGACCAACACCGTGGCGCCCTGGTCGGGCGGGTGTTTCACGACGCGGAGCGCCTGCGGATCGACGTCGGGGCGGGCGGCCTCGATGGTCTTGGCGACGCGGGCGTCGTTGTAGCCGAGGAGATGGCGGGCGGCGTCGACCACCGGGGCCGGGCAGCGGTAGTTGACCTGCAGCGCGTGCTCGTGGGCGCCGGGGAAGAGTTCGGCGAAGTGGATGAGGAACTGCGGTGAGGCACCGGCGTGGCCGTAGATGACCTGGTCGTCGTCGCCGACGCCGAAGACGTCGAACTCGGGCGCGGCCAGGATGCGCAGCAGCAGCACGTGGGCCGGGGTGAGGTCCTGGAACTCGTCGACCAACAGGTGCCGGTGACGGGCCTGCTCGGCCCGGCGGAACTCGCCGTCGGACAGCAGCAGCTCGATGGCGTGCACGATCTGCTCGTCGAAGTCGAGGACGCGGTCGCGCCGGAGACCCTCGCGGTAGGGCTCGACCGCACCGGCCAGCCCGGGGGCGTCGGCTTCCAGCTCGACGTCGTCGGGGTCCTGCAGACCGAGGCGGATGATGGACAACCCTTCGAGGTAGGGCGCCATCGGGTCGGTGTTGAGCCGGTGCTGGAGGCGGGGGAGGTGGGGCTCGAGGCGCTTGCGGATCTCGCGCTCGTCGAGCATGCGGGGCCGGCCACCCATGCGGCGTCCGATGAGCTCGTAGCCCAGCGCGTTGAGGGTCTGGATGCGGGCGCCGAGCTCGGTGGTGCGCGACGCCATCTCCTCCTGCGCCTTGCGGTTGTACGCGACGGCGAGGAGGCCCGAGCGCTCGTGGGCGCGGTCGGCAAGGAGATGCCGGAGCCGCTCGGTGAGGACGCGGGTCTTGCCCGAGCCGGCGGGGGCGATGATGCGCGCCGCCCCGCCGCGGTGGCTGACGGCTGCCAGCTGATCGTCGGCGAGCTCGGCCGCCGGCGGGGTCCACGCCGGCACACGGGTGAGGCGGCCGGCGTCGACGGCTTCGGCTCGGATCAGTGTGGCGCCGCCGAGCAGGCCGGGGTCGACGTCGTCAGGAGGGCCGCCGTCGATCCATGCGACGGTGCCGTCGGGCAGGAGGAGGTCGCCGGCCGGCGTGCCTGCCGGGAGCTCGGTGGCGGGGTCGTCGAGGGCGGAGCCGTCGATGCGGGCCGCCTTGCGTCCCCACCACCAGATCGGTTCGCCGCTGCGACCGTCGTAGTTGTTGTTCCAGACCAGGAAGTGGAGCCGGTCGAGCCCGAGCTCGAAGTCGGGCGCCAGCTGCCAGGGCACGACGTGGTGCTCGGCGGGAACGCGGAAGCGCACGGGATCGACCTGCAGATCGATGACCACCGGCGTGCGGGTGGCCCACGCCTCGTGCAGCCGGTCGACCACGGGCCCCGGTGCGGTGACCACGGCCTCGTCGACGACCACCACGGGATCGTCGGCCCAGGGGGCCAGTGGCACCGCCCCGTCGGCGACGACGAGGCCGCGGCCGAACATCGGAGGTCCCGGGGCGGTCATGGGTCCGAGACTACGGGCGGCAGGTGACAGTCACGCGAGGCGAACGCATGTTCGCCAGCCTACGCCGTCGGGCGCCACCTGGCCTCACACGCGCCGATGGCCCGCCCGGGTGACCGGGCGGGCCAGTGGCTGATGCCGGACCCACGCGAGCGGGGCCAGCAGGCGATGCGGTCAGCTCACCCGCTCGAGGAGCGGACGGTGGTCGCCGAGCGACTCGTCGATCGGTGACTGGTGATGGGTGAGGTAGCTGAACGCCCCCCGCCACACGACGGTGCAGCCCGCCACGATGAAGCCCGTGGCCCAGACGCCCATCCACTGCTCGCGGACGGCGATGCCCCACGACTCGAACAACGAGTAGTCGAGCATCCACATGAAGCCGATGCCGCCGGCGAAGGTCAGCAGGCTGCGCATTCGCTCGAGGCCGGCGTTCTGATCGACGATGAAGTCGACCATCTTCACCAGGGCCAGGGCCATCAGCACGACGATTCCGAAGTGATACATGACGCTCCTCCTTGGGAGTGCGGCGAGGCCTGGTGGCTTCGCCTGCCCCTGTTCTGATCGGAGCTCCGCTCCGGACGTCACATGACGAACTGTTCCGTTCTGGAGACGGAACGTGACAATCCGTCACGGAGGGTGGCTCAAAGGTGGGCGATACGCGGGGTGTGCTTGCCCGGTCCGAACCGTTGGACGCGGTGTCCGGACAGGTGGACGAGGCGCTCGACCCGGCCCCGCTGGCCCTCCCAGCGCTCGACCAGCGCCAGCATCTCCTCGTCGCTGCCGCGCGGCCGGCCGGTGAAGAACGAGCAGACCGCATGGCTGATCCAGTAGTCGCCCACGACGATCGCGTCGGGGTCGCCGAGTGCGGTGCGGACGGCCCCGTTGACCGTCCACGGCCCGAGGCCGGGCATGGCGCGGAGACGTCCGTAGGCCTGGGGGAGTGGCAGGTCGGCGACCTCGGCCAGCCGCTTCGACCGTCGGGCGACGCCGGAGAGCGTCGTCGCCCGGCCGCGATCGACACCGTGTTGGTGGAACCACCACGTCGGCGTCTCGGCCAACCGGTCGTGATCGGGCGGGAGCAGCAGATCGAGTGGGCCGGGCGCCGGTCCGCCGAGCTCGCGGCAGAGGGTCTTCCACGACCGCGCCGCCTCGACGGCCAGGACGCGCTGACCGAGGATCCGGGCGAGCAGCGCGTCGACGACGAGGCCGGTTGCCGCGTGGCGGACACCGGGATGTCGGCGGTTGACCTCGTCGAGCGTCGGGTGGTCGAAGCGCAGGTCGCGAGGATCGTCGTCGTGGGCGGCGATGGCGTCGGCTCGAGCCACCAGCCATCCGGCGCCAGGACCCCACGCTTCGACGGTGAGCTGTGCGGCGTCGGTCCGGACACGCGCCGCCATCGCCCCCGCCGGCGTGCGCCCGGCGAAGGACGTCGAGTCGGGCCGGTGGCGGAACGTCGGGTCGGTGGCCGTGCCGTGCGTGGGCAGCGCTCGGCGGAGGTCGTAGGGGAAGTCGATCTCGACGACGGCACGGGCGTCAGGGGTCATGCCCCGCCGACGGTAGCCAGCCCGCGGACGCAGGCATCGGTCGTCGGATCGGATAGAACGACACCATGGCCGACCTCACCGATCTGACCGTCTCCGCATCCGCCGATGTCGACGCCCCGCCCGCCGAGGTGTTCGCCTACATCTCCCGCCCGGCGAACCACCCCGAGATCAGTGGCGACGCATCGGTCAAGGGCGACCGCCACGGCCCCGAGCAGCTCGCCGGCCTCGGGGACAAGTTCGGGATGTCGATGAAGATGTACGGCCTGCCATACCGGATCACGAACACGGTGGTCGAGTTCGAGGCCGGCAAGCAGATCGCCTGGTGCCATCCGGGCAAGCACCGCTGGCGCTGGACGGTCGAGGCCCGCCCCGAGGGCGGCAGCCGTGTGACCGAGACCTTCGACATGTCGACGTCGCCGGCGCCGATGAAGCCTGTGCTTCGGCTGATGGGCTATCCGAAGGGCCATGCCGACAACGTCGAGCGCAGCGTGGCCAACGTCGCGGCCCACTTCGCCGGCTGACCGG
>JBFJNI010000147.1:0-7485 GCA_041618235.1 Acidimicrobiales bacterium | reverse complement strand
GTTCGCCCGACCGAGGGCCTGACGGACGGCGCCGACCGGGCCCATGCCCATGATCTCGGGGTTGAGGCCGGTGACACCGGACGACACGATGCGGGCCAGCGGGGTGATGCCCAGCTCCTTGGCCTTGGTGTCGCTCATGACGACGACCGCGGCCGCGCCGTCGTTGAGCGGGCAGGCGTTGCCGGCGGTGATCGAGCCGTCGGGGCGGAACACCGGCTTCAGCTCGGACAGCTTCTCGACCGTGGTACCGGCGCGAGGACCGTCGTCCTTCGAGACGACCGTGCCGTCGGGGAGGGTGTACGGCGTGATCTCGCGCTCGAAGAAGCCGTTCTCCTGGCTCTCGACGGCCCGCTGCTGCGAGCGGGCGCCCCACTCGTCCATCTCCTGGCGGCTGACGCCTTCGGCCTGGACAACGTTCTCGGCGGTCTGACCCATGGCGATGTAGATGTCGGGCAGGCCCTTGGGCGGCTCCCACGTGGACGCACCGCCAGCGGCACGCTCGGCCGTGCGGGCCTCGGCCTCGGCGAAGTCCGGATGGTGCGGGCCGGTGTCGGAGGCGCCATGGAGGTAGCGAGACACGGCCTCGACGCCGGCGGAGATGAAGACATCGCCTTCACCGGCCTTGATGGCGTGGGCGGCCATGCGGATGGTCTGCAGCGACGACGAGCAGTAGCGGTTGACCGTGACGCCCGGGACGTCGTCGAGACCGGCCATGAGCGCGGCGACGCGGGCCAGGTTGTAGCCGGCCTCGCCGGCGGGCTGGCCGCAGCCGAGCATGACGTCCTCGACCAGCGTGGGATCGAGGTTCGGGACCTTCGAAAGGACGTCCTTGAGGACGAACGCGGTGAGATCGTCCGGACGTGCGTCGACGAGCGAGCCCTTGTTGGCCCGTCCGATCGGCGTGCGGGACGTGGCGACGATGACTGCTTCGGGCATCTGGGGCTCCTCGTGGAGTGGACGGCGTGCAGCCGCGTTTCTAGCCCGACTCGGCCCGCGACACCACTTGACCGAGGGTGGCGAACAGCTCGCCGGGGGCGACGGGCCGGCCGAGGAGGTACCCCTGGGCACGATCGCAGCCGATGTCGCGGAGCAGTTGGAGCTGCCCGATGGTCTCGACGCCCTCGGCGACGACGTCCATCTCGAGGCTGTGACCGAGCACCGAGGCGGCGGCCACGATGGCCTGGGCCGCAGGGCCGGGCCCATCGAGATCGGCCACGAACGACCCGTCGATCTTGAGCACACCGGCGACCGGGAAACGACGGAGGTACTCGAGGCTGGCGAAGCCGGTGCCGAAGTCGTCGATGGCGACGCAGACCCCCAGGCGGGCGATGGAGCGCACCACCTGGTCTGCGCCGGCGCGGGTCAGCACTCCCTCGGTGATCTCGATACACAGCGCGTCGGGGTCGAGGCCGGCGTTCCGGAGCACCGCGTCGATGCGGTCGACCAGGTCGCTGCCGAGCTGGCGGGCCGAGACGTTGACCGACATCACGAGGTCGGGCCACGCCGCTCGGCGCAGCTCGACCGCCACCTGGGTCGCCTGCTCGAGCACGTCCATCCCGAGATCCTCGATGAGGCCCACGTCCTCGGCCAACGGCACGAATTCGTTGGGCAGGACCAGCTCGGAGGTCGACCGACGCCATCGCGCGAGGGCCTCGACGCCTGCGACATCGAGCGTGGCGATGTCGACGATCGGTTGGTAGTGGACCTCGAGCTCGTGCGCCGCGATCCCTCGGCGGAGCGCGGTCTCGAGCTCGACCCGGGCCAGCACCGACTCGCGCATCGATCGGTCGAACACCACCACCCGGTTGCGACCGTCCTCCTTGGCGCGGTGGAGGGCGGCGTCGGCGTCGCGCACGAGCGCTCGGGCGTCGGACAGCGAGCCGGCGACGACGACGCCGATCGACGCCGACGACTGCACCGCGACACCACCGACCGACACGGAGACATCGAGGGCCTGGCGGATCTGGTTGGCCCGATCGGCCGCGTCGTGCTGGCCGGCGACCTGGGTGACGACCAGGAACTCGTCGCCACCGAAGCGACCGACGGTCTCGGCGGGGTCGGCGACCGACGAGAGGATCTCGGCGACCCGCTGCAGCACACGGTCGCCCGCCGTGTGGCTCATCGAATCGTTGACCACCTTGAAATGGTCGAGATCGATCATCAGGACGGCCGTGCGGAGCTCACCGAGCTGACGGGAGCGCGCCACCGACTGGGCGATGCGATCGAACAGCAACGTCCGGTTGGGAAGACCCGTCAGCGGATCGTGGGCGGCCTGGTGGAGCATCCGGCGCTCGGCGACCGAGCGGCTGATGGCGGTGGAGGCGATGTCGCAGGTCGAACGCAACACGTTGTACGCCGCGCCGTCGGGGTCGGTGCTGGGCGGGACGAGGACGGCGATCAACCCGCCGAGGTCGCTCGAGTCATCGAGCTCGACCCGCATCATCCACAGCGCACCGACGTCGAGGTCGGCGAGCACGGGAGCGAGCCGCTCGTCGACCCCGGCGGGGTCGACGACGACCTCGAGTCCGTGGGCGCTGCGACCGACGGCCGGGAGCTTCTCGTCGGGACGCATGTCGTCGAAGACATCGGTGACCGCGAGCGGCATCGAACCGGCGGCTCGGTGCCGGATGATGCCGTCCTCGTCGACGACACCGATGCTGCAGTGGCTGCCGACCAGGCGCCACTCGACGAGCTGGGCGAGGCTCGACAGCACGCTGGTCAGCGAGTCGCCCGTGGCCACCCGCTCGAGGAGGATCGTCTCGAGCGCACGGAGCCGATGGTCGGGGCCGAGGAGGGCCAGGTCGTGGCCGCGAAGCAGGAAGCGGGCCGGCGCGCCATCGCGGGGCGACACCCAGAAACGACAGGCGACGGGCTCGGCCACCTCGTGAGCCAGCCACAGATCGATGGGCCCGATCTCGTCGATGCCCGAGGCCGCGTCGGCGGCCGCACGGACGATCGACCGACGACTCGCACCCACGGCGAAGTCGTCGATGGTGCGGCCGACGAGTGCCGCCGGAGAGACCCCGAACAGCCGGGCGAGCCCCACGTTGCACGAGACGATCCGTCCCCGGCCGTCGATCTCGGCCTCCAGCGCGCGCACCACCGGGCCTCGCCTCGGCTGCGCAGCCTCGGCGGCCTCGAATGGGGGCAACGGGCGCTCTGCCATGCCGTCTCCGTCCGGATGGTCCGTCGGCGGTACGTTCGACTCGTGCCGGAACCTACTCCCGAACGAGGCGACGGCGCCGGGACCCCGACCTGGTCGGTAGGGGAGCTGGCCGCCTCGATCGCCGACCACCTGCAGGCGGCCTTCCCCGGCGAGGTGTGGGTGAGGGGCGAGATCCACGACCTCAAACGGGCCAGCTCGGGTCACGTGTACTTCACCCTCGTCGACGACGAGGGAGACACCGCCCGGCTCTCGGTCATGCTCCCGTCGACCAACAAGGTCCGGGTCAACCGCCTGCTGATGCGGGCCGGTGGCCGGGTGCGGATGACCGACGGCACCGACGTCCGCATCCGCGGTCGGGTCGACTTCTACGGTCCTCGGGGTCAGCTCCAGCTGCGGATGACCTCGATCGACCCGGCGTTCACCCTGGGCCAGCTCGCCGCCGCCCGGGCCGAGCTGCTCGACCGCCTCGCCGCCGAAGACCTCCTCGAGCGCAATGGGCGGCTCCTTCTGCCGCTCGTCCCGCTGCGCATCGGGATCGTGACGTCCGCCGGCAGCGCGGCCGAGGCCGACGTCCTCGACGAGCTGCTCCGCTCCGGCTATGCGTTCGAGGTGCTCGTCGCCGACGTGCGGGTCCAGGGCGTCGAGGCCCCGACGGCGGTGGCGGGAGCCATCGCCGGATTCGCCACCGAGGCCGTCGACCTCGTCATCGTCGCCCGAGGAGGTGGCGCCACCACGGACCTGGCCGCCTTCGACCACGAACTCGTCGCCCGGGCCATCGCAGCCAGCCCGCATCCCGTCATCACCGGCGTCGGCCACGAGGTCGACCGCACGGTGGCCGACGAGGTCGCCCACACCGCGGCCAAGACGCCCACGGCCGCCGCCCAGCAGGTCGTGGCCATGGTCGGGCGAGCCCATCAGCGCGCCGAGGCCGCCTTCGAGGCCGTCGCCGCCGCCGCCGACCGACACCTGCACGCGGCCACCGCCCACCTCGATCGCCTCGCAGCCCGAGCATCCACCGCCGCGGTCTCGGCGACCCGCACCGAACTGGGCCGGATCGACCACGCCCGCGAACGACTCACCCGTGCGGCGACCTCGACCATCGAGACGCACGAGCTCCGGCTCGGGAACGACACACGGCGCCTCCGCCACGCCGCTCGCCGGCGGGTCGACGACGCCGCCCAGCAGCTCGACGTACTCGGCACCCGCGTGTCGCTCTCCGACCCCCGCCGTGCTCTCGCACGGGGCTGGTCGATCACGCGACGGGCCGACGGCACGGTGGTACGGTCCGCTTCTGACATCGAGCCCGGCACAACCCTGCTCACCACCGTCGCCGATGGTGTCGTGACCTCCGTCGTCGATTCCGCCGTACCGGGACCACCCCGTCCGCCAGCCCCCGAGGACGTGCCATGACCCCCTCCAAGACGACGGCCGCGACGACGGCCGACGCCGATGCGGGCCCCGATCTCGACCCCGTGCCCGAGGGGTACGCAGCGGCCGTCGACGAGCTCGAGTCCATCCTCCGCCAGATCGAGGACGACGACGTCGACGTCGACGTGCTGGCCGAGCGCGTACACCGAGCCGCCGGACTCATCGACTGGTGCCGAGGGCGAATCCTGACGGCACGCACCGCGGTCGACGAGGCCACCGCCGGCCTCGAGGCCGACTGACCGACGGACCGCGCTGCCCTCCGGCGGCCCGTGCGTCGCGACACTCAGCGCATCGTGAGCGTGGCGAGGAGCTCGAACAGCTGCGCCGGGGCGGGCCCGCGGAGCTCGACGTAGGACGAGTTCGACAGTCGCATCCGCAGCGCGGACTCGCGTACACCGGGTGCGAACCAGGTCTCGTCGCGGCCGTCGAGCTCGACCGGCACCGCCGCGCCGCCGCCGAGGTCGGCGGTGCCGTCGGTGAAGATCTCGGCGTACTCGACCAGGTCGGGGCCGCCGGACAGGAACCGGATGATCTCGGTCGAGGCGGTCATGGTCTGGCCGGGGCTGCCGGCGCGCAGCACGGTGGAATCGAGGGTGAAGCCGGGCGGCAACGGGATGTCGGTGCGCAGGCGCGCTTCGGTCTCCTCATCGGCCTCGACCGCGATCTGGCCGAGGAGCGCCTCGTACTCCTCGGCGTCCTCGATCTGCGGTGACGGGTCGAACGCACCGTCGGGGATGTCCGGCTGCTCGTCGACCGCCGTGGCCGTCCGTTCGGTGATCACCGTGCCGTCGAGCTGCCACGCCTCGTGGAGGATGAGCCCGCTGGCGTCGACGCACAGCTCGGTGGATTCGGCGTCCGACGGAGGCGTCGGACGGGCGACTCCAGATGGCTGCCCCGTGCGGAACACCTGGCACGGGCGGCCCAGGTACTCACCTTCGCCCGCTCGCTCGGCCAGGCCGAGCGCCAGCATCGCCCCCATGTTGGGGAGGGGGCGGAGGTCGAACGCCGCGCGGTGGAGCTGGGGCTGGATCTTCAGCCATCCGCCCTTGTCGGTGAGGTAGGTGTACAGCGCGTCGAGCGAGGTCGCGCTGGCGGTCGTGATCTCACCGTCGCGCGTCGAGACCACCAACGACTCGTAGGGCCGGCGCACCGTCCAGACCTCCTCGCGAGGCAGCTCGTTCTCGACCACGGCGTAGGTGATGCGGTACGAGCGGGGCGGGGCCTCGGGGAACGAGACGGCGAGCAGCTCCTCGACGGCGACCGGGTCCGGTGGGATGGTGGTGGTCGTCGTCGGGTCGGGGATGGTGAGCGACGTCGTCGTCGTCGACGACGGAAGGACCACGGGTGGGCCGTCGTCACCGGTCGACCGGGCCACCAGCGCCAGGAGCACGCCGCACACGACGACGGCCACCGCCGCCGGGATCACGGGATGGATGCGTGGCTGTCCTCGTTCCGGTGTACGACCGGTGGTCCCCTGCGCCATCCGGGCAGCATGCCAGCCCCGTACAGGTGGCACGAGCGCATGCGCTCGGGCGAGTCCCCTGAACCCTGGTCACCGTAGGCTCTGAACTCCATGGTCCTTCCCCGCACCCGCAACGCCGTCCCCGTGCCGCCGAGCCTGGCGCAGGTGGCCGAGATGGTCGAGCAGCGGCTCACGACGGTGCTCGACACCGAGCACGAGCGATGGACGCAGCTCACCCCGGACCTCGCCGAACCCCTCGCCGCCCTCCGCAGCCTCGTGATGGCCGGCGGCAAGCGCCTCCGACCCGCCTTCTGTTACTGGGGCTTCATCGGCGCCGGCGGCGACCCCGACGATCCGCTCGTCGTCGACGCCGGTGCAGCGTTCGAGTTCCTCCAGGCATTCGCACTGGTCCACGACGACGTCATGGACGGCTCGTCCACCCGCCGTGGCTTCCGCACGGCGCACCTCGCCTTCTCCGACCAGCACCAGGCCGAGGTCTGGCGGGGCGAAGACCGGCGCTTCGGCGAGGGTGTCGCCATCCTCATCGGCGACCTGGCCCACGTGTACGCCGACCTCATGCTGCGCGACGCCCCACGCGACGTCCTCGCGGTCTGGGACGAGCTCCGCATCGAGCTCAACGTCGGCCAGTACCTCGACATCCTGGGCACCGCGCGGGGCGACACCGACCCCGCCGCCGCCCGACGCATCGCCCGCTACAAGTCCGGCAAGTACACGATCGAGCGGCCACTCCACGTCGGCGCGGCGCTGGCGAAGCGCTTCGGCGAGCTCGAACAGCAGCTCTCGGACTACGGCGACCCGCTCGGCGAGGCGTTCCAGCTGCGCGACGACGTGCTCGGCGCATTCGGCGAGTCCGACGTCACCGGCAAGCCCGTGGGCGACGACCTCCGCGAAGGCAAGCCCACCCCGCTGCTCGCCGCCGCCAGCCGCCGTGCCGACCAGTCGCAGGCGCAGGTGCTCGGCCGCATCGGCGATCCGGACCTGACCGACGGCGACGTCCTCGCCATCCAGGAGGTCCTCCGCTCGACGGGCGCCGTCGACGCCATCGAGGACGACATCGAGCGTCTGACCAGCAGCGCGCTCGAGGCCATCGGCCGCGCCGACATCACCGAGCCTGCTCGTACCGCACTCGTCGACCTCGCGCACTTCGTCGCCTGGCGAGAGAGCTGACGTGCGCGTCGTCGTCGTCGGTGCCGGTCTCGGTGGCCTGAGCGCCGCCGCCCACCTCCGAGGCGCCGGTCACGACGTCCTGGTGCTCGAGCGCGACGACGTCCCCGGCGGGCGCAACGGGCTGCTCGAGCGCGACGGGTACCGCTTCGACACCGGGCCCACGGTGTTCACCATGCCCGACCTGCTGCGGCAGGCGTTCGAGGCCCTCGGCGCCGAGATGGACGACTTCGTCACGCTGAAG
>JBFJNI010000146.1:0-7671 GCA_041618235.1 Acidimicrobiales bacterium | reverse complement strand
CGTCCAACGGGTCACCGCCCGCATGTTGGCCCGCGAGGGCGACCTCCTCCCGGTGAGTGCCATGCCCGTCGACGGGACGTTCCCCACCGCGACGGCGAAGTGGGAACGACGGATGATCGCCACCGACCTGCCGGTCTGGGACCCCGACATCTGCATCGACTGCGCCAAGTGCACGATCTCGTGCCCGCACACCGCGATCCAGATGAAGGTCTACGAACCGGACGCGATCGACGACGCCCCGACCGGGTTCCGGTCGAAGCCGTTCCGCTCCCGCGACCTCCCCGGACACCTCCTCACCATCCAACTGGCGCCGGATGACTGCACGGGCTGCGGCGTGTGCGTCGACGTGTGCCCGGCCAAGTCGAAGGAGCAGGCGAACCACAAGGCGCTGAACATGGTCCCGGCGTCTCAGGTGCGCAACGAGGAGCGACCGCACTACGAGTTCTTCACGTCGATCCCCTATCTCGACCGCGATGCGCTGCCCCACGACACCATCAAGGGGAGCCAGGTCCTCGAGCCGCTGTTCGAGTTCTCCGGGGCATGCGCCGGCTGCGGCGAGACCCCGTACCTCCACCTGCTGACCCAGCTGTTCGGCGACCGCATGGTCGTCGCCAACGCCACCGGCTGCTCGTCGATCTACGGCGGGAACCTGCCGACGACACCGTGGAGCGTGAACGCCGAAGGACGCGGGCCGGCGTGGTCGAACTCGCTGTTCGAGGACAACGCCGAGTTCGGCCTCGGGCTCCGTGTCGGCGACGAGGTGCACGCGGGGGAAGCACGCCGGCTCCTGGACGAGCTCGCCGACCGGGTCGGTTCAGAGCTCGCCCGGGCGATCCTCGACGCCGAGCAGCGGTCCGACGGTGACATCCGTGCCCAGCGCGAACGGGTCGCCGAGCTCCGGTCCAACCTCGAGGGAGCATCCGACCTCCAGGGCAGGCGGCTGTCGCAGCTCGCCGACGAGCTCGTTCGCACCAGTACCTGGATCGTGGGTGGCGACGGCTGGGCCTACGACATCGGGTACTCGGGTCTCGACCACGTCCTCGCCAGCGGACGCGATGTCAACGTCCTCGTGCTCGACACCGAGGTGTACTCGAACACGGGCGGGCAGGCATCGAAGGCCACCGCCCGAGGCGCCATCGCCAAGTTCGCAGCAGCCGGCAAGCCGACCCCCAAGAAGGACCTCGGAGCCACCGGTCGCCAGTACGGAAACGTCTTCGTCGGCCAGGTCGCCATCGGCGCCAGCGAGCAGCAGACGATCCGGACGCTCCTCGAAGCCGATGCATGGCCCGGTCCGAGCCTCGTGATCGCCTACAGCACCTGCATCGCCCATGGCATCGACATGTCGAAGTCCATCAGCCACATGAAGGACGCCGTGCGCAGCGGCTACTGGCCGCTGTACCGCTACCACCCCGGACGAGCCGAGGAGGGTCACCGCCCGTTCGCCCTCGACAGCCGGGCGCCGACGATTCCGCTGCGAGCCTTCACCGAGCAGGAGGCGCGCTACGAGATGCTCCATCGATCCGACCCCGAGCGGGCCGAGCACCTCGGCGACCTCGCCCAGGCCGACGTGGACGAGCGCTGGCACTACTACGAGCAGCTCGTGCGGATCGAACGCAGCGTCCCCGACATGACGACACCCGAGGAAGGTGACGAGCACGATGCCTGACCTGACCACCACGTATCTCGGGCTGACGCTGCGCTCACCGATCGTCGCCTCTGCCGGCCCGACGACGCGCTCGGCCGACTCGCTGGCCGAGCTCGAGGACCACGGCATCGGCGCCGTGGTGCTGCCCTCGCTGTTCGAGGAACAGATCGTCGCGGAGTCGCGTCACATCGATCGGACGCTCGAGGCCGGAGTCGGCACCTTCGGCGAAGCGGCCGACTACTTCCCGCCGCTCGCCGACTACGACGTCGGCCCCGACCGCTACCTGAAGCGGGTGGAGCAGGCGAAGGCCCGGGTCGAGGTGCCGGTCATCGCCAGCCTCAACGCGACGTCGCTCGGGAGCTGGACGCGTTATGCCGGCCTCCTCGAACAGGCCGGCGCCGATGCCCTCGAGCTGAACATCTACGAGGTGCACGGCGACCCGACCCGGACCGCCGCCGAGGTGGAGGACGGCGACGTGGCCCTCGCCGAGGGAGTACGGGCCGTGGTCGACATCCCCGTCGCCGTGAAGCTGAGCCCCTACTACTCGGCCTTTGCGTCGTTCGCGTGCCGCCTCGACGGCATCGGCGTCGACGGCCTCGTGCTGTTCAACCGCTTCTACCAGCCTGACCTCGATCTCGAGTCGCTCGAGGTGGTGCCCTCCGTCGAGCTGTCCTCGTCGTGGGAGCTCCGATTGCCGCTGCGCTGGATCGGGATGGTCCGCCAGCACGTGGACTGCTCGCTCGCCGCCACCTCCGGGATCCACGACGGGTTCGACGTCGCCAAGTCCCTGCTGGTCGGTGCCGACGTCGCGATGACGACCTCGGCACTGCTCCGCCACGGCGCCGGCCACGTGGCCACGATGGAGAACCAGTTGGTCGGTTGGATGGACGAACACGAGTACGAGTCCGTCGATCAGCTCCGCGGGAGCGTCCGGCGCGAAGCCGCCGCGGACCCCGAGGCGTTCGAACGCGCCAACTACTTCAAGACGCTGGCCAGCTGGCGCTGAGCTCCGAGCTCTCGATCGGGATCAGGCACGGACGTCTCGAACCCGAAGCCCCACGAGCCCGGCTGCGGTGAGCGCCACCGCGAGTGCCGTCAGCATCACGAGCGGGAGGATGCGCATCTGCTCGGCGGGCAGCCCGGGCACGTACGAGAGCGGCGAGAGGTCGCGGGACCACTGCGGCAGACGGAGGAGCTGACCGAAGATCCCGACCAGCACGGCGACCGCCAGGAATCCCCACGCCGCCAACGCCATCCGAGGCAGTAGGCCGAACAGCGCGACCGTCCCGCCGGCGATGACGAGCACCGCCGGCACGGTCACCAGCGCGGCACCCACCATCCGGAGCACCTGCGAGCTGTCACCGCTGACGAACGCGTACGCCAAGCCGAGCCCGAATCCTGCGGACGCCATCACCAACACGGTGCCGACGACCGCCACGATGAGGTGACTCATCGCCCAGCGAGCCCGGTCGATCGGACCGGCGAGGATGGGCTCGGCCCGCCCGGAGCCTTCCTCGGTCCGGATGCGGAGCGCAGCGGAGATGGCGTAGGCCGTGGCGAGGAGCGCGAGGAGGTTGATGCTGGTGGCGAGGAACGAGTCGACCAGGCTGGCGCCCTGGAGCTGGGCGAGGAAGTCGGCGTAGATCTCGTTGTCGGCGATCATCTCCTCGATGTCGTTGGCGATCGAGCCGTAGATGGCGCCGAACAGCGCGATGCCGATGGACCATGACGCGATCGACGCTCGGTGGAGACGGAACGCGAGGCCGACCGGGCTGCGCATCCATTGCGGCGCGGTCGAGCGACCGAGGCGACCGGGCAGCAGCCCCGAACCGAGATTGCGCTGCGTCGACAGCCAGAAGGCTGCGATCACGAGGCCGAAGCCGAAGCCGACGCACAAGCCGAGGGTCCAGAACGCTTCCCCGGCGAACGCGCGCACGGCCTGGGCCCAGCCCAGGGGGGAGAGCCATCGGAGCGCGTTCTCCCCGATGTCGCCGAGTGCTCGCAGGACGAAGGATGCACCCAGGACGATGCCCGCGAGGCCGAGCGCGCCGCGTCCGGTGCCCGAGATCTGGGCGGCCACGGCCGTCACCCCGACGAACACGATGCCGAGGCCCAGGAACGACGCGGCCAGGGCGATCGACCCGGTCACGGCATAGCCACTGGCGACGAAGCCGACGGCGCTGATCACAGCCACGACCGCCTCGGCCGCGGTCACCGCGATGAGCGCTGCCGCCGTCGGAGCGTGTCGGCCCACGACGCTCGAGCGCAGCACGTCGGCACGCTCGACGTCTTCCTCGGCCCTCGTGTGGCGGTTGACCAGGAACATGCTCATCAGCGCCAGCAGGATGCACCCCCAGAGCTGTACCTCGTTCACCAGGATCTGTCCGATGTTGGGATCGTCCATCCCGTAGCCCGGACCGGCCATGGCGATGAGCGCCGGGTTGCCCCGCGTCAGCGCGGCGTACTGGTCGATGGAGGCCTGGTCCTTGTACAGCGGCGGCAGCGACAGCGCCGAGATCACGAGGAAGGCGCTCGAGCCGACGATCCACACCGGCAGGCGGACACGGTCGCGGCGCAGCACCAGGCGGGTCATGCGTCCGAGACCGGTGAGCGTGCTCACGGGGTCGGGCTTGCGAGGGTCGAGTCCGCCGGCGTCGCATGCTCGGACCTGCCCGCGCTGTACTGACGGAGGAACAGCTGCTCGAGCGTCGGCGGACTGCTGACCAGCGCCGTCACGCCGAGCGGAGCGAGCGCCGCGACGACCTCGTCGATGGCTTCGGTGTCCACGTCGAACCGAGCCTCGTCGCCATCGATCACGAAACCGTGCACCCCCTCGAGCCGTTCGAGCGCTGCCGGCGAGCGGCGCGTCGTGACCGCGAAGGAGGTCCGGGTCAACTCGCGGAGATCGGCCAACGTCCCCGTCTCGACCGTGCGGCCCTCGCGGATGATGGTGACACGATCGCAGAGCCGCTCGACCTCGGCGAGGATGTGGCTCGAGAGCAGGACGGTGCAGCCGCGAGCGCGGGCTTCGACGATGCAGTCCTGGAAGACGGCCTCCATCAGCGGGTCGAGCCCCGATGTCGGCTCGTCGAGCAGGAGCAGCTCGGCATCGGAGGCGAGCGCGGCCACGAGTGCCACCTTCTGGCGATTGCCCTTCGAGTAGGCGCGTGCCTTCTTGCGCGGGTCGAGGTCGAACCGGTCGATGAGCTCGTCCCGACGCTCGTCGCGCAGCCCACCGCGGAGCGAGCCGAGGATGTCGATGATCTCGCCGCCGGTCAGGTTCGGCCAGAGGTTCGTGTCACCGGGCACGTAGGCCAAGCGGCGGTGCAACTCGACCGCATCGGCCCATGGGTCGGCATCGAAGAGGCGGACCGAGCCGCCATCGGCGCGAAGGAGCCCGAGAACGGTCCGCAGCGTCACCGTCTTCCCCGAGCCGTTGGGTCCGAGGAAGCCGTGGACCTCGCCGGGTTCGACGGTGAGCATGAGCCCGTCGAGAGCTCGCGTCGGCCCGAAGGTCTTCACCAGGTCCGTGCAGGAGATCACCGCCGCCATGGCGCCACCGTAGGACCTCGTCGGACGGTCGATCGGGACAGAGCAGCACGCATTCAGAGCCAGCTCTGTCGGACGAAGTCGCCTCCACCGGCCGGCTCGAGACCGGCGCGGCCGGCGGCGACCTCCGCGAGGAGGTGCTCGAGCATGGCGACGATCACCGGGCCGGCGTCACGAAGTCGCTCGGCATCGCCGGGTGCGAGGTCGACATCGTCGACGCCGGCATCGGCGAGCAGCCCGGTGACATCGGCGAAGCGACCGGCGATCCACGCCACGGGATCCGCACTGAGCGCCTCGTCGAAGACCCGGCGCCCCGGCTCCCAGCCACGGAACCGCGGATGGTGGTGCGCACGGTCGAGGCTCCCGGGATCGGACTCGACCGTCTCGAGCAGATCGAGCCGCCAGATCGGCCGGTCGATGCGGATGGGCACCGCCGAGTACACCGAGCCACGCAGCTCGTCGCGCTCGAAGACTCGCAGCTCGAGGCGGACGCCCCGTTCGGCACCCTCGCTCCCGGGGGCGGCATCGGGGTCGACGAAGTACAGGTCGCTGATGACCACCCCGAGGCGGTCGAAGGCCAGGGTCCAGAGCATGGGCCCAGCGTGGCACGCCTGCTCAGGCAGCGGCGCCGTAGCGCTCGATCAGCACGGGGATCCGTCCCAGGAAGCTCGGCTTGGGGAAGCAGGCGACGGCGCCGAGCTGGCGCCCGGTACGGAGCACTTCGACGCTGGCGTGGGCGCTGACCACCACCACGGGGAGGTCGGGCCATGCCTCGTGGATCTTCTTGAGCGCGGCGAAGCCATCGCAACGAGGCATGTACAGATCGAGGATCACGAGGTCGGGCTGATGCCGACCGAGCTCCTCGACGCAGTCGAAGCCGTCCACCGCCTCCGACACCTCGACGCCGGCAGCCTCGAAGGCCACCCGGAACAGGAGCCGGATGTCCGGCTCGTCGTCACACACCAGAACGCGCATCGGCAACCACGCTACGACGGCCGACGACGTCTGCGACGGGTCGTGTCCCATACGTGCCGGTTCAGCCGGCCAGGTTGCTGAGCACGACACCCGCCAGGCCGACGGTGATGTCGCCCACGTCGCCGGGACCCGGCGGGAGGTAGCTCACCTGCACGAACAGCCCACCCGCCTGCATCGCCACCAGGCTGCCTTCCTGCGTCCGATACGCCGCCTCGGCGAGGTCGAGGTCCACCGTGGGCTCGTCGAACGCAGCCTCGACGGATGCTCGTTGCGTCTCGAAGCTGTCGCCGAACGGGGTGACGAGCACTTGGGCGGTCGCGAACGGGTCCTCCGAGATCCAGTCGCAGATGGACTGGTTCTCGTTCGAGAGGTCGCGGTTGAACTCGCCGTCAGCGAACGGCAGCCCCGTGGCATCGACGAGATCCGAGGTGGCGAGCAGCCCGCACGGATCAGGAACTTCGGCGCGAGCAGCGTCCGATGGACCATCGTCGGCAGGCTCGTCACCGTCGGACGAGACATCGGACGAGGTGTCGCTCGGCGCCGGGGATGCGTCGCCCGCCCCATCGTCGTCATCGCCGCATGCGGACACCATCAAGAGGATGGCGACGATGGCAACCGCCCCTCGCCTCCGCACGGCCCGAGCTGCGACATCCATGGCCTGACCTCCTGAGATGCCCGGTCGGCGCCGGCGCCACCACAGCGTAAGCCCACCGTGGAGTCCGTGCATGCGGTCGCGACCGGAGTCAGACTGCAGCGGTGGACGACATCGCGCACGACGACGAGCTGCGGACTCGGATCACCCAGCACCTCGCCGGGCACGACGTCCGCGAGCACCCACTCGAGGGGCGGCGCCACGCCGCCGTCGCGGTGATCGTCCTCGACAGCGACGCCGACCTGCACGGTACCGACGAGACCCAGATCGATCGAGACCGGGACCTCGCCGGCATCCCAGGTCTGGACGACGACCACACGTTGACCGGCCGAGTCGACGGTACGGCTGGTGGTGCCGCGCTCCTGTTGACCCGGCGTGGCGCACACCTGCCGGCGCATGCACGGCAGTGGGCCCTTCCCGGTGGACGGATCGAGGCCGGTGAGACCCCGCTCGAAGCCGCTCGCCGCGAGGCGCACGAGGAGGTCGGCCTCGACCTCGCGGAGTCCACCCTGCTCGGGAGGCTCGACGACTACCCGACCCGTTCCGGCTTCGTGATCTCCCCGTTCGTCTTCTGGGCCGATCCTCACGCCGATCCGGTCGCCGATCCGTCGGAAGTCGCCTCGATCCACCGGGTGTCGCTCCGCGAGCTCGCCCGCCCCGACTCCCCGCGCTTCGTGTCGATCCCGGAGTCGGACCGACCGGTGGTACAGGTGCCCATCGGCGGCGACCTGATCCACGCACCGACCGGCGCCGTTCTCTACCAGTTCCGCGCCGTTGCCCACGAGGGTCGGTCGATCCGGGTCGACGATCTCGAACAGCCCGTCTTCGCCTGGCGTTGACTCAAGCGGCG